>CAZYAD010000004.1:20409-55524 GCA_964646225.1 uncultured Oscillospiraceae bacterium | reverse complement strand
AGCTGGTGCATCAGGGCATGATCCTGGGCGAAAACGGCATCAAGATGGGCAAGCGCTTCCCCGAGTTCGTGGTCAACCCCAGCGATATCGTCCGGGATTACGGCGCCGATACCCTGCGCCTGTACGAAATGTTCATGGGCCCGCTGGAGGTCTCCAAGCCCTGGAGCTCCACCGCCGTGGCCGGCGCGAAAAAGTTCCTCAACCGGGTGTGGAATTTCTTCACCGAGCCTGCCAACATCACCGAAGCCGATGACGGCAAGCTCACCAAGGTCTATCATCAGACGGTGAAAAAGGTGACCGGCGACTTCGAGTCCCTGGGCTTTAACACCGCCATCGCCCAGATGATGGTCTTTGTCAACGAGGTCTACAAAAATGGCACCTGCCCCCGGGCCTATGCCGAGGGCTTCGTGAAGATGCTGTCCTGCATCGCACCCCACATCGGCGAGGAGCTGTGGCAGCTGCTGGGTCATGATGACACCATCGCCTATGAGCCCTGGCCCACCTATGACGAGAGCAAGACGGTGGAATCCACGCTGGAGATCGCCGTGCAGATCAACGGCAAGGTGCGCTCCGTCATTGCCGTCTCCGCCGATGCCGATGAAAAGACCATCGAGGCCCAGGCACTGGCCGACGGCAAAATTCAGGCGGCCATGCAGGGAATGCAGGTGGTCAAGGCCATTGTGATCAAAAAGAAAATCGTGAATTTTGTGGTGAAGCCCCAATAAAAGCCTTGACAAAAAAGCCCTGCGCGCATATAATAACAATGTGATGCGTGTCATCATTCGTGTCTGTATATGGAGGGAGGGAAAACGAAATGTCTGAGATCCGCGTGAAGCCGGATGAGTCTTTGGACAATGCTCTGCGCCGCTTTAAGCGTTCCTGCGCTAAGTCCGGTGTGCTTTCCGAACTCCGTAAGCGTGAGTGCTATGAGAGCCCCAGCGTCAAGCGTCGCAAGAAGAGCGAAGCTGCCCGTGCGAAGAAGAAAATGTATCGCTAAATGAGCAACCAGGACACCGCAGAGCATCTCTGCGGTGTCTTTTTCCATTCTGCCCCGCGGCAGATCCACGCCCCTGCCACCTTGCCTCCCGCTTTCCTTCTCATTCCTGCGGGCCGCAGCCCCCGTCCCGCGAGAGGCAGCGAAGCAACATCCACCCACCATTCCAAGGAGGATTTCACATGAAAAAAGTCTTTTTCGGCGTCCTGCTGGCTATGGCCGACCTGGCCGCCTGGGTCATGACCCTGATGCTCTTTCTCCCCATCGGTCGCCGGGTCGCCGTCGTTTTCAGCCTGATCACCGGCCTGAGCTCCGCACTGGGCTATTGGCTCATCATGCGCGGCGCCGAGGAACTGCCCCAGACCCAGTCCTGGCACTATGCCGGCCTGTTTTCCAAGATCCTCTGCGCATATACCGCCGCCATGACCATCCTGGATGGCGTCCAGCAGCTGGGCCTGTTCACCCTGAACCTCCCCTCGCTGGTGTCCGGGATCCTGTATTATGTCACCGACCTGGGCAGCTTTTTCGTGATGTACTTCTGCGTCCTTGGCGTGCGCGAGCTGCAATACACAGCCCGCCGGGAGCTGTATGCCGCCCAGATCTATAAATCCTTCACCGCCTGGGTGGTCATCAATCTGCTGGCCAGCCTGCTCACCGGCTGGCTGTACCTGGGCTCCATCGCCGCCTATGTGGTGATGCTGGTCTATTACGGCCGGGCCGCCTGGGCCTATGAAAAGCGCGCCCCCTTCCGGCAGTAAGCGCACGGACGAAGCCGAAGGCAGCCGTTCAGGAGGTATCGCACATGGCATTTGATTTCAAAAAGGAATATCGGGAGTTCTATCTGCCCAAAAACCGGCCGGAGCTGGTCACCGTCCCGCCTGTGCAGTATGTGGCCGTTCGCGGCGCGGGCGATCCAAATCAGGAGGGCGGCGCATATAAGGCCGCCATTGGCGTACTGTACGCCCTGGCCTATACCATCAAGATGAGCAAGCTTGGTCCCCGGCAGCCGGAGGGATACTTCGACTTTGTGGTGCCTCCGCTGGAGGGCTTCTGGTGGCAGAAGGGTGTTTCGGGTGTGGATTACGCCCAAAAGGCCGCCTTTCAGTGGATCTCCTGCATCCGTCTGCCGGAGTTTGTCACGCCGGAGGTCTTTGCCTGGGCGCAGGAGGAGGCCGCGCGGAAAAAGCAGCTGGACACCTCTGCCGCCCGGCTGCTGATGGTGGAGGAGGGCCTGTGTGTCCAGATGATGCATCACGGCGCGTTTGATGAGGAGCCCGCCTCGGTACAGCGGATGGAGCAGTTTCTGGCGGAAAACGGCTATATCTGTGATTTTGAAAGCGACCGCCGCCACCACGAGATCTATCTTACCGATGCCCGCCGCGTGCCGCCGGAGCGCTGGAAGACCGTCATCCGCCTCCCCATCCGGAAAGCCTGATAGCGATTTCGAAAAAGAAACAGTGAGCCCGAGGCTCCCCTGTGTAAAAAACGCCTGTCGCGATCTCCGCGACAGGCGTTTCTGTGCTGGTGCCTTTAGGCGTGAAAGGAAACCCCCGGTTCTATCGGGGGAAGAAAAAGCGCTTTAGCATGAGAAAAACCTCCTATTGCGCTATACTGGTAGAGGGTTGGCGACCGCATTACCAGAGCAATAGGAGGATCTTATCATAAGAACGACCAGGGCCGCTGGGTCATGGATGAGGATGATATCACAGACGGCTGTTCTCTGCGGCAATGCTATCCCTCTGATGAAGGTCAGTATCGGTATTGGTCTTCTGAGTATCTCTTCCAGATTAATGACACCAAAGCTGCCGAGATCAGAGCCGCAGGCAAGATCCAGCCTACCGAGGAGGGCAACCCCTTCACCGACATGCCGAAGGATGCCTATTATCATGACGCCGTGCTGTGGGCGGTGGACAAGGACATCACCACCGGCACCGGCGACGGCACCACCTCTCTCCCGATCTGACCTGCACCAGCAGTCAGGTGGTGACCCTCCTGTGGCGTGCCGTCGGCAAGCCTGCCGCCGAAAACGATGGCGCAGCCTGGTATTCCGAGGCGGTGGCCTGGGCCAACGGTCTGGAGCTGCTGAACGGTCTGGCAAAGCCCTTTGCCCCCGAAAATCCGTCGCCCCGCGCGGATATCGTCACCTATCTCTATCGCGCTCTGAACAAATAAGTCAAAAGCCGCCCCACGGCGGCTCCGCTGCTTGAACCGGCCCCTTCCTTCTGCTATAATCAGGGCAGAGGGGAGGGGCTTTTATGCGTCGAATGCTTGCTGCTGCGGAGGCGACCATGTACCACACCACGGTGATATCCTTGAAGTCGCAATAAAGCTGTTTTATGAACACCTGCCTGAAAAGAGAGAATTTGTGGGGCAAGGCTCCGCTAAGCGGCGGCGCCGACAGCCTTCCCAGGGGGAGCGCCAGGAACCTGGTCATCGGCGGCCGTATACCCAGGCGTTGGGCAGCAGCCGCCCGGCAGTGAGGGCGGTGTTGGAGCATTGGGTGACATGTTCGCCGTCATACCACAGGATAGCGCTGGTGCCGCCATCCATGTTCATGGCCTGAACACAGCCGTAATCCCGCAGGAGCTCTGCGCAGGTGACCACGCTGGCCCCCAGAGAGATGGTGGGCAGACGGCCCTCGATCACCAGCATCAGGATTTCGCAGCGGTCGTTCTGCCCCAGAATGGCCCGGGGATTCATGGCCGTCCAGCCGCAGCTGTCGTCCACCACGATCCGGCCGTCCACGATCAGGGCGGGGGTGAACTCCATGGCATCGGTGGCCTGGTCGGACACCGGGTCAGAGGCATCCCGCAGGTAGAGCCGGTCATCCTGGTGAAGCTCCAGCCGCTTGTATCCGGCGCGAAAGTGATTTCCCACATCCACGCCGTCGCAGCGGGCAAAGCCGGTGATCTGGCCGCCCTTGCCGTGGCCGTCCTCATCCTGAAAGCCGCTGGCCGTCATGGCCAGCAGCCCGTCATGGGCCTGCGCGATGACCCCAGCGTTCTGCCCGGTCTCACCCAGAGTGGCGGCGGCCTGCAGCGACAGGCGGGAGGGATCCTTTGCCACCGCCAGCACGCCCCGGTAGCCGCTGCCGCTGACCCGGATCAGCAGCGTCCGGGCGGCAGTGTCGATGGCCAGCACCTGGTCGCCCCGGGTGGTGTGGATGGGCAGACCGGCGTCCTCCAGCCCGGCCTCGTTGGCGTGCAGCTCGCCCCAGCCTTCGGACAAAAGGGCGGGCTCCTGCGCAACCCAGGCCAGTGTCTCCTCCCGGTCAAGCTCGTGGAAGCAGGCGAAAAAGGCCTCCATGGCCGCATCGGTGGTATCATCGGGGATGACCTCGGGGAGGGGCGCGGGGTCAGCGCTGCCGGAGGAAGCGGAGGAAAACTCGCCCCAGTCGGAGGAAAGACCGGCCTGGCTGTCCACGGCCTCCTTCATCTGCTGCCGGACGGCGTCCACCACCGAATCGGGGAAAAAGGCGGTGGCCAGCCACTGGTGGCGCATGGTGGACAGGGCAGTCTCGATGTACATGTTCCGCAGACGGGCGATGGGCTGCAAGGGCGTCCACACCACAAAGGCGTAGAGGGCGACCAGGACGGCCAGCAGCACACAGAGGCGCCGCAGAGGATGACGGGTGGGGGCGGGCCGACCCTCGGCAGAGGGCCGGGAGTGCGCGCCGCCGGTATTTCCAAAGAGCTTTGCCATGGCTGGACGGCTCCTTTCTGCTTTTTGCACATATTATAGCAGGCTCCGGGTGAAAAGCAACCGAAAACGGATAAATTTCAGATAAATTCAGAATTTGATCCGAAACGGTGCAGGGCCTTGTCTTTTCGGCGGTTTGGGGGTATAATATTGCAATCATATCTGTGAGAAGGAGGGGTGTCCCGTGTTCCACAAGCTGGCGCAGATCAGCGCCCGGTTTCTGGAGGTGCAGCGACAGCTGGAGGATGGCTCGGTCTATGCCGACCCGGCGCTGGCCGCCCGGCTGCTGAAGGAGCAGAAGGAGCTGCGCCCTGTGGCAGAGGGCTATGCCGACTGGGTACGGGCCAGGGAGGATCTGGACACCGCCGCGCTGTTGCAAAAGGATCACGACCCGGAGATGCGGGCCATGGGCGACGAGGAGTGGAAGGTCGCACGGGAACGCATGGACGGGCTGGAGCAGCAGCTCAGACTGCTGCTGCTGCCCAGGGATCAGGACGATGACAAAAGCGTCATCGTGGAGATCCGCAGCGGCGTGGGGGGCGAGGAGGCGGCGCTGTTTGCCGCCGATCTGTTCCGGATGTATTCCATGTATGCCGAAAAAAAGCGGTTCTCCATCGAGGTCATCAGCGAAAACCCCACCGAGCTGGGGGGCTATCGGGAGATATCCTTTGCAGTGGAGGGCCAGGGGGCCTGGAGCCGGTTCAAGTTCGAATCGGGCACCCATCGGGTGCAGCGGGTGCCGGATACCGAGAGCCAGGGGCGCATCCAGACCTCGGCGGCCACGGTGGCGGTGCTGCCCGAGGCCGAGGAGGTGGAGGTGGAGATCAACCCCGCCGATCTGCAGATCGACACCTATCGCTCCGGCGGCGCGGGAGGCCAGCATGTGAACAAGACCGAGTCGGCCATCCGCATCACCCATCTGCCCACCGGAACGGTGGTAGAGTGTCAGGACGAGCGCTCCCAGTACAAGAACAAGGACCGGGCCATGAAGCTGCTGCGCTCCCGGCTGTATCAGCGGGAGCGGGAAAAGAACGAGGCAGAGCGGGCCGGACTGCGCCGGGAGCAGGTGGGCACCGGTGATCGGTCAGGGCGCATCCGCACCTATAATTTTCCCCAGGGGCGCATGACCGATCATCGCATCAACCTGACGCTGTATAAGCTGGAGCAGGTGATGAACGGTGAGCTGGACGAGCTTATCGATGCACTCATCGCCGCCGATCAGGCCGAAAAGCTCCGCGCAGGACAGCCGGACGCATGAAACGCCGCCGGGCGGCAGGTAAATAGAGAGAAACGATAAAAAGGAGAAACACATTATGAATGTTTGGCACGATCTGGATCCCAAGTTCATCACCCCGGATAAGTTCACCGCGGTGATCGAGATCCCCGAGGGCAGCAAGAAAAAGTATGAGCTGGACAAGCGCACCGGCCTGCTGCGGCTGGATCGCATCCTGCATACCGCCACCCACTATCCCGCCAATTACGGCTTTATCCCCCGCACCTATGCCGATGACCGCGACCCGCTGGATGTGCTGGTGCTGTGCGCCCAGGTGCTGGATCCCCTGGTGGAGGTGGAGTGCTTCCCCATCGGGTGCATCCGCATGATGGACGGCGGGGACTACGATGACAAGATCATCGCCGTACCCTGCTTTGACCCCACCTATAATACCTACAGCGAGCTGCAGCAGCTGCCGCCCCACATCACGGCGGAGATCGCCAACTTCTTTGAGATCTATAAGATGCTGGAGAACAAGACCACTGCGACCAACGATGTGCTGGACGCCGCCGGGGCCAAGGAGATCATCCGCAAGTCCATGGTGAGCTATGACATCCACTACTGCGGCAAGTATGAAGACTGAGCAGCTCCGGGCCGGAAAGGCGGGCATCCGCCGCGCCGGTGAGCTGCTGCGGCAGGGCCAGGTGGTGGGCATCCCCACCGAGACGGTCTATGGGCTGGCGGCCAACGCCCTGGATGAGCAGGCGGTGTCCCGCATTTTTGAGGCCAAGGGCCGCCCCCAGGACAATCCGCTGATCGTACACATCTCACGGCTGGAGCAGCTGGAGGAACTGGCAGAGGACATCCCGCCGGCGGTGTACCGGATGGCCGAGCGCTTCTGGCCCGGGCCGCTGACCATGATCCTGAAAAAGGCCGGCTGCATTCCCCTGCGCACCTCTGCCGGGCTGGACACGGTGGGCATCCGGATGCCCGCTCACCCGGTGGCGCGGGCCATCATCGATGCCGCCGGGGTGCCGCTGGCCGCGCCCTCTGCCAATCTTTCGGGAAAGCCCTCGCCCACTACGGCGCGGGATGTGCTGGAGGATATGGACGGCCGGGTGGCCGCCGTTTTGGACGGAGGCCCCTGTCGGGTGGGGGTGGAGTCCACGGTGGTGGACATGACGGGGGAGTATCCCCAGGTGCTGCGCCCCGGGGCCATCACCCAGGAGATGATCGTCCGGGCCATGGGCAGGGCTTCCACCGACCGGGCCACGCTGGAGGGCCTGAAAAGCGATGGGCCGGTGCGGTCGCCGGGGATGAAGTATCGGCATTATGCTCCAAAAGCGCCGGTGACCCTGTTTGAGGGCGCGCCGGAGGACACCTTCGCCGCCCTTTTGCCGGAGTTGAAGGCACCCTGCACGGGAGTGCTGTGCTTTGAGGAGTATCTGCCCGCCATTCGGGAACAGCGGAGCCATCTGGTGTATTCGCTGGGATACAGCTGGGATCACGCCGAGCACGCCCGGCGGGTGTTTTCCCTTTTGCGCCGGTTTGACCATACCCGGGCGCGGAGGATCCTGGTGCAGTGTCCCCGGACGCTGGGGGCCAATGCCGGGGCGGTGAACCGCCTGCGCAAGGCGGCGGGGTTCCAGAGCGTGGATTGCACCGGCGGAAAGCGGGTGGTGGGCATCACCGGCCGCTCGGGCAGCGGCAAGAGCCTCCTGTGTCAGCAAATGGCGGCGCAGGGGGCGGAGGTGCTGGACGCCGACCGCATCTATGCCCGGCTGGTGGAACAGGAGGGGCCCATGACCCGGGCGCTGAACGCCCGCTTCCCCGGTGTGTGGACGCCGGAGGAAGGACTGGCGCGGCGAAAGCTGGCGGACATCGTCTTTTCCGACGAGGAGGCCCGGCTGGAGCTCAACCGCATCACCCATGGACAGGTGCGGGAGGAGCTGAGGCGGCGCGTGGCGGACAGCGACAGCCGCCTGATCCTGCTGGATGTGCCGTTGCTGTTTGAGAGCGGCTGTGACCGTCTGTGCGATGTGACGGTGGCGGTGCTGGCCGACCTGGAGGGCTCGCTGGCGCGGATATGCAGGCGGGACGGCGTCACGGAGGCGCAGGCGAGAGCGCGGCTGGACAGCCAGCCGGAGGAGGCTTTTTACCGGGCCCGGGCCGATCTGCTGCTGGAAAACCGGGGCAGTCTTGAGCGCTTTCAGGAGGAAATCGCCCGTCTGTGCGAGGCGCTGGAATAGTGCTGCGGGAATGTGCAGAAAAGAAGAACATACAGGAGCCGCCGTACCAGTTGGGTACGGCGGCTTTTTGCAGCCAGTTTTTTCCGCGAAAAAAAGCGGGCGCTTTGGCACAGACTCTGTCTGGGAGGTGTATGTGATGGATGACCGGACAGAGACGCAGTCCTCCATCGAGGCGCTGGGCAGCGCGGTGGTTCACGGCCGCCACGCCATTCACTGTCTGACCATCGTGGGACAGATCGAGGGGCATCAGGCCCTTTCCAGCCAGACCAAAACCACCCGGTACGAGCACATTTTGCCGCTGCTGGCCTCGATCGAGGAAAGCCCGGAGATCGACGGACTGCTGATCTTGCTGAATACGGCGGGCGGGGATGTGGAGGCCGGGCTGGCGATTGCCGAGCTGATCGCCGGGATGGCCAAGCCCACGGTTTCGCTGGTGCTGGGCGGCGGGCACTCCATCGGCGTGCCGCTGGCAGTAGCGGCACGGCAGTGCTTCATTGCGCCCACGGCTACCATGACGCTGCATCCGGTGCGGATGAACGGTACGGTGCTGGGGGTGCCCCAGGTGTCGGACTATTTCAGCCGCATTCAGGAGAGCATTGTCACCTTTATTGCTGCCAATTCCCGCATCTCCCCTGAAAGACTGCGGGGGCTGATGCAGCGCAACGGGCAGCTGATGGGAGAGGTGGGCAGTCTGCTCTATGGCAGGGAGGCGGTGGAACTGGGGCTGTGTGACCGGCTGGGCGGGCTGCACGATGCACTGACCTGCCTTCATGACATGATCGACCGGGAATGGAGGGAGAAAAGGCATGGAGAGACCTGACGGATGGTGGATGCGGCTGTATCGGCCACCGGAGCTTCCACCGGAATTCCGGGAGGAAAACCGGGATCTGAACACGCCACGGACAGAGGAGCCCGATCCGGAGGAGTCGATGTTCTGGCGGTGGCCCTTTTAGCCGGGTGGGGGAAACGGAGGGGCCACAGGCCCCCTTTCCCCCGCTGCAAAGCGGGGCGGAAGGTGTCGAGGAGAAAATTTGCTTTTTTGCACGATCTGTGCTATACTGTCTTCCAATGATGGGACTTTGATCCGTTCCTGACCGCTTGGGAACGGATTTTTGAATAATACATACGAGAAACAGAACCGTGTCGTGTCACCGCCGGAGGGAACGCTCCGGGGGCTTTCTTTGAGTACGCGGCACACAGGCAAGTAAAGGAGAAGAACGACCCAATATGGCTGAAAACAAAAAAGAACCTGTCCAGGCCCGCAAGCGCGGCACGCAGACGACGCAGAAGACCACGGCCAAGCCCGCGGGCAAGCTGCCCGCCGCCCGCCGCCGTGGGGGCCAGTCGGCTGCGGCCAGAAGCACAAAGGCTGCCGCTCCCCGCAAAACCGCCCAGCAGGCCGTCAAAATGGCGCAGGAGACCGCCAGAGCGGCCACCGATGCCGTAAAAAACATCTCTGACGCGCTGCGCCCCGAGGGTAAGCGGTCGGGCAAAAAGAGCGCCAGACAGCCCCAGACCTTTGCCGGGGCCAAGCTGAAGGTCATTTCGCTGGGCGGTCTCAACGAGATCGGCAAGAACATGACCGTGCTGGAATATGACAACGACATCATCGTCATCGATGCCGGTATGACCTTCCCCGACGAGGATCTGCTGGGGGTGGACATGGTCATCCCCGACATCACCTACCTGCGGAAGAATCAGGATCGGCTGCGGGGCATTTTCATCACCCACGGACACGAGGATCACATCGGTGCGCTGCCCTATGTGCTGCGGGAGCTGAATGTGCCGGTGTACTGCACCGCCCTCACTGCCGGGCTGGTGAAGCTCAAGCTCAGCGAGCACAAGGATGTGAAAAAGCCTAAAATTCATGTGAAGAAGGACGGGGACAAGGTCAAGGCCGGCTGCTTTGAGGTGGAATTCCTGCATGTGAACCACTCCATTGCCGATGCCTGTGCCTTTGCCATCAAAACTCCGGTGGGAGTGGTAGTGGCCACCGGCGACTTCAAAATCGACACCACGCCCATCGACGGCAAGATGATCGATCTGCCCCGGCTGGGGGAGCTGGGCAAAAAAGGCGTGCTGCTGCTGATGATGGACTCCACCAACGCCGAGCGCCCCGGCATCGCCATGAGCGAACGCAAGGTGGGCGAGTCGCTGGAACGGGAGTTCAAGAACTGCGACAGCCGGATCATCGTGGCATCCTTTGCCTCCAATGTCCACCGGGTACAGCAGATCTTTGATGTGGCGGCAAAATACGGCCGCAAGGTGGCGGTCTCCGGCCGCAGTATGGAAAACATCCTGAAGGTGGGCACCGAGCTGGGCTATCTGACCCTGCCCCCCAACACCTATATCGACCTGAAGGCCATCAATCAGTATCCCAGAAACAAGATGACCATCATCACCACCGGCAGCCAGGGTGAGCCCATGAGCGCTCTGTACCGTATGGCCTTTTCGGGACACCGGCAGGTGGAGGTGGGCTACGGAGACAAAATCATCATTTCTGCCAGCCCTATTCCCGGCAATGAAAAGGCCACCTACACCATGATCAACGAGCTGTTCCGCAAGGGAGCAGATGTGGTGTACAGCAAGCTGGCCGATATGCATGTTTCGGGCCACGCCTGTCAGGAGGAACTGAAAATGATCCTCTCGCTGGTAAAGCCCCGGTATTTCATGCCGGTTCACGGCGAGTACCGGCATCTGATGGTCAACGCCGAGCTGGGCCGGGCCTGCGGCGTCAAGCCGGAGAATATCTTCATTTCCGATGTGGGCCGCACGCTGGAGATCGAGGAAAAGAGCGCCTGCTGGGGCCCCAGCGTGCCCTCTGGACGGGTGCTGGTGGACGGCTACGGCGTGGGCGATGTGGGCGCGGCGGTCCTGCGGGAGCGCAAGACCCTCTCGGAAAGCGGCGTCATCACCGCCGTGGTGGGGGTGGATATGAAATCCCGCACCATCGTTTCCGGCCCGGAGATCATTTCCCGCGGGTTCATCTTTGTGCGGGAGGCCGAGGAGCTGATGGCCGAGCTGCGGGCGCTGACCCAGGAGACGCTGGAGGGCTGCCTGGAGAAGGGCACGACCAGCCGCAGTGCCATCAAGGACGCCATCGCCCGGCGGCTGTCCGATTATCTGTTCAAAAAGACCAAGCGGGAGCCGCTGATCGTCCCCATTCTGATGGAGATGTAAAGCGGCTGCAAGCTAAAGAAAATAAGGGGGGCTGCCCACAGAGGGCAGTCCCCTTGTTCTATTTATATGGAAAAGGCAAGGCTGACCGACAGGGCAGTTTTGCCTGCCCTTCGGTTGTGGATGATTTTGCAGTTTCCAGCGCATACTATCTGCGAACACGCAAAAGGAGGATGCACAGCATGAAGAAATTTCTTTCCGGAATGGGGATGGGCGTCGTGGCCGGGGCCTGTCTGGGCCTGGCCGTTGCGGGCCTGATGACCGAGGGGGAACGGCGGCAGCTGAAGCGCCGCGCCCACAGAGCCGTCCGGGCGGTGGAAGACGCCGCCGCCGGGCTGGGCCTGGGAGGCTGCTGCGGCTGAGGCACACTCAGCCGTGCCGGTGCAGGGGGTTCCAGGTGCCCCGGAAGTAGTCGATGAGATACAGCACGAACACCAGCATATTGTGGGCGATCATGCAGGCCCAGGCAGACACCAGACCCAGCCGGAGCACCCGGATGCACAGGGTGGTACCGGCCACACGCAGCAGCCACATACCGGCCAGGTTGTACAGGAAGGGGGCACGGGTCTTGCCTACGCCCATCATCAGGCCCTCCATGATGATGGAGAAGCCGTAGAAGGGCTCGGAGACGGCCACCATCCGCAGCACCACACTGCCCAGTGCCACCACCTCGACGCTTTTGGTGAACAGACTCACCAGCGCCGGGGCAAAGGCGAACAGTGCGCCGCCGGACAGCAGCATCAGCACCAGCTCCAGCGGGATGAACATTCTGGCCAGAGACTTCATCTGCCGGGCATCTCCTGCGCCGTAGGCGTTGCCAGCCAGGGTGGAGGCAGCGGTACTCATGCCGTGGCCGGGAATGAAAAAGGCCGACTCCACCGTGTTGGCGATGGTGTGGGCGGCGGTGGAGACCTCGCCCAGCGAGTTGATCATAGCGGCAAAGGCCACAAAGCCCATACAGGTGCTGAACTGCTGGAGGGCGTTGGGCAGGGCGATCCGCAGACAGGGCCGCAGGATGGCGCCGTCCGGCCGGAAGGAAGCGCCCCGGGGAGAGACCATGGGGTGCCGCCACAGGGCCATGGTGATCAGCACGCCGCCCGCTATCACCGAAATGGCGCTGGCGATGGCCGCGCCCACCACGCCCCAGCCCGCGCCCCAGATGGTGACGGTCAGCGGGCCGAGGGACACCGGGCGGGTCTGATAGATCAGGAAGAAATTCAGGATCACATTGATGAGGTTGACCAGCACGCCCACCTTCATGGGCGTTTTGGTGTCGCCTGCGGCCCGCAGCACGGTGCCGAAGATGGCGCTGGCGGCGCGGGGCAGCACGGGGATCCAGATGATAAAGAAATACAGGGCGGACAGCTGCCGGATGCTCTCGTCCACCTGCATCCAGGCGGGAATATGCCAGCTGCAAACGGCCACCACCAGCGTCAGGACAGAGCCCAGCAGCAGGGTCATCAGCACCGACTGGGCAGAGGCTCTTTGGGCGGACTGGCGGTCATTGGCGCCGCAGGCCTTTGCAATAAAGGCCAGAAAGCCCACGCTGACGGCGGAGATGGTGCAGAACAGCAGCCACCCCACCGTTCCGGTAGCGCCGACGGCAGCGGTGGCCTGGGTGCCCAGCACGCCCACCATGGCGGTGTCTACATATTGGACGGCGGTGGACATGGCCTGCTCAATAACGGTGGGCCATGCCAGACTGACGATCAGGGACAGGGTGGCGCGGGCCTCGGCTCTGCGGGCAGTGGTTTGCATGGGGTGGGGTCTCCTTCTTCTGTGCGCCCGGCGGGCGGCTTTTTGGCAACAGTATAGCAGAACCCCCGGCGAAAGTCTATAGGGCCTCGCTTTGCTCCAGCAGGGACATCCAGTCCCGCAGGGCATGGGTCAGCCGCTTGTGCCGGTGCCAGGTGAGGACATTGACCCGGGAAAAGGGCTCGTCGCAGATGCGGCGGAAGATCACGCCGGGCTGGCTTTCGGCCAGCTCCCGGGGCAGAAAGGCCACCCCCAGACCGGCCTCCACCGCCCGGAACAGGGTGAGGGTGTCGATGCTTTCCCAGGCGATATTGGGGGTCAAACCGTGGCGTTCCAGCGTGCTGTCCACAAAGCTGCGGCCCAGACTGCCCTTTTCCCGCAGCAGCAGCGGCTCCTCCACCGCCCGGGCCAGGGTGATCTGCTCCGTGGCAGCCAGAGGATGGTCGGGAGGCAGCACCAGCACCAGATCGTCCCTGCGGAAGACCCGCTTGGCCAGCTCTGGGCGCTCCACCGGCCCTTCGATGACGGCGGCGTCCAGCAGGTTGTCGCACAGCAGCTGCTGAAGGGTGGTGCCGTTGGCCACCGTCACCCGAATGGAGCCCTCCGGATGGAGGGCCGTCCAGCGGCGCACCGCCTGCGGAATGAGCACATTGCCCAGGGTGACGCTGGAGCCAACCCGCAGGCTTGCGCTGCGGCCCATACCCTGCTCCATCTGGTGGAATTCCTCCACGATGTGAACGGCCCTGGCATAAAGCTCACGGCCGTCCTGGGTGATGTACAGCCGACGGCCCAGACGCTCGAACAGGGTAACGCCGTAGTGCTTTTCCATCTCGCGAATGGCGACCGAGACGGCGGGCTGGGTCATATGCAGACTTTCGGCGGCGCGGGTGATGTTTTCCAGACGGCAGACCTGTAAAAAAATCTCAAGATGATGGATCGTCATGAAGGCCTCCATAAATACAATTTATCGTTCTTATGAAATTATATCATTTTACTTATTGGTTTGCAAGGTGTATACTGGGGCAGAGGTGAAAATCATGCGCAAAGCTTCCTTATCCCAGATCTTTTTTCAAATGTTGAAAATCAGCGCCGTCACCTTTGGGGGCGGCTTTGTCATTGTGACCCTGATGAAGCGCAACCTTTCGGACAGGAAGGGCTGGCTTTCGGAGCAGGAGATCCTGGACATGACCGCGCTGGCCCAGTCGGCGCCGGGGTCGGTTTCGGTGAACTCCGCCGTGCAGGTGGGGTGGCATCTGGCCGGTCTGCCGGGGATGCTGGCGGCGGTGGCGGGCTGCATTTTGCCGCCCATGGTGATCCTTTCGGTGATCTCGCTGTTTTACGATGCCTTTCTGCAAAATCAATATCTTGCCTGGTTCCTCCACGGGATGCTGGCCGGTGCGGCGGCGGTGGTGCTGGATGTGACCTTCTCCCTTGGAAAACAGGTGCTGACGGAGCACTCGGTACTGCATACCGGCCTTCTGGCCGGTGCTTTTCTTTTGAACCTGCTGACCGATCTGAACCCGGTGTTCCTGCTGCTGGCCGGTGCGGCGGCGGGGATGGCCCCGGTGCTGGCGCGGGACTGGAAGGAGAAGCAGCAGAAAAAGACCGGGAGCAAGGTCGGAAGGGAGGCACGGGCGTGACCATCCTGTTGCAGCTGTTCTGGTCCTTTCTCCAGGTGGGGGCCTTCAGCGTGGGCGGCGGCTACGCGGCCATGCCGCTGATCCAGGCCCAGGTGTGCGAGCTGCATCCCTGGTTGACCGAGACCGAGTTTTCCCATCTGGTGACCATCGCAGAGATGACGCCCGGCCCTATTTCCATCAATTCCGCCACCTTTGTGGGCATCCAGATCGCCGGGCTCCCCGGTGCGGTGGCGGCCACGCTGGGGTGCATCCTGCCCTCCTGCCTGATCGTTTCGGCGCTGGCCTGGCTGTATCGGCAATACGGCGATGTGCCGCTGATGCGCAGCGCCATGGATGCCCTGCGGCCGGTGGTGGCGGCCCTCATCGCCGGGGCGGGTCTCTCCCTTTTGCAGAACGCGCTGCTGGGGGAACAGGGGACGCTGAATACCTTTGACTGGACGGAGGCGCTGCTGGCGGCGATGGCCCTGCTGCTGCTGCGGAAGAAAAAATGGGGCCCCATCCCCACCATGCTGCTGTGCGGCGCGGGCTATCTGGCTGTGCGGCTGCTGCTGTAAAATACTAAGAATTTTAAGATTTGGATGGGCTGAAAAACAATGGGCAATCCTGTAAATTAAAGGACGCTGCAAAAACATCGAAAGAAATACAAAGTCGGTATCGCAGATGTTTTGCGCGTATATTGATCGACACAAAAGCGCGCCCCTCGGCAGAGGGACGCGCTTTGCTGTATAAAAAGGGGAGAACGATCAGATCTGGGCCTTGATCTGGCGCAGCAGGGCTTCCACATTGGCGGACAACGCCTCCAGCGCACCGGGATGGAAGGGGGAGGGGATCTCCGCCTCGGTGAGCAGCTCCTCGTAATATCGCTCACCGCCCTGCTTCATCAGGCGGATATAGCGGGCGTAGGCGCTGTCATAATCCTCCTGCGAAGCCAGCAGGAAGCCAAAGGCAGCCGTCTGGGCCAGACAGTAGTCAATGTAATAGAAGGGGCTCTCATAGATGTGCATCTGATACTGCCAGCGGCGGCCCTCCTCAATGAAGGGGATGCCCTCCAGCTGAATGTGGGGACGGAACTGCTTTTCCAGCTCCAGCCAGGCCTGATTGCGCTGGGCGGGGGTCAGCTCGGGGTGCTCGTACACGATGTGCTGGAAGGCGTCCACCATGGTGCCGTAGGGAATGAAGGAGAAGTTTTCCAGCGCGTGCATATACTTGTACTTCTGCGCATCCTCGCCGAAGAACTTGTGGATGTACTTCCAGGCGAAGTACTCCATGGACATGGAATGGGTCTCGGCGGTCTCCATGCCGCCGCAGCCGATCTCCAGGGCAAACTTGTTGTCGGCGATCAGATAGGCGTTAAAGGCGTGACCGGCCTCGTGGGTCATTACATCCACATCGCCGGCAGTGCCGTTGAAGTTGGCCAGAATGAAGGGCTGCTTGTACTGCGCGATCTCGGTGCAGTAGCCGCCGCCCCACTTGTTTTTGCGGGCATCCACATCAAAGGCATCGTTTTCCAGCATCAGGT
This sequence comes from uncultured Oscillospiraceae bacterium, assembly GCA_964646225.1. Taxonomy (GTDB): domain Bacteria; phylum Bacillota; class Clostridia; order Oscillospirales; family Butyricicoccaceae; genus UBA4644. The sequence continues at coordinate 39,278 of CAZYAD010000004.1, read as the reverse complement.
CGATGAAGGCGGCCGATTCGGGACTCATCTCGTGATACATTTCCTTCGCGGCCCGGAAGATATCCTCCTTGGTGCCCTGGGGACGGGGGTCGCCGCCGGGGACGATGACGCCGTCATCATAGAACATATAGCTGTCCAGCCCCAGATCTTTGGCGTTTTCCAGACGCAGACGGGCGTTGGCGGGCGCCCAGTATTCCAGCACATTTTTGCGGAAGGCCTCGATCTCCTTCTGGCCGTAGGACACCCGGTTCATGCGGTAATAGCCCAGCTCCACGAAGTTTTTGCAGCCCAGCTTTTTGGCCATGCGGTCGCGGACCTTGACCATCCGGTCGTAGATGTCGTCCAGCTGGGGGGCCACCTCCAGCATGGTCTTGCCGAAGACCTCATAGGCCTCCCTGCGGGTCTGGCGGTCGTCATCCTTGAAGAAGCCGGCCAGGGCGGCGCGGCTGTAGGTCTCGCCGCGGAAGGTGAACTCCAGCCCGGCCATCAGTTTGCTGTATTCGGAGTTGAGCCGGTTCTCCTCGATCATATCCTCCACAATGGAGGGGGACATGGACTTGGACTGCACCTCCAGATAGCGGAAGTACACCGGGGACAGCGCCTCCTCCAGCTGGGGACGGAAGGGGGAGCTCAGCAGAGCGTTGCCGTATTCGGTGATGAGGGACTGGAGCTCGGGGCCGATCTCATCGAAGTAATCGTGCTCCTTGCAGTAAAACTCATCGGCGGTGTTGCAGGTGTAGCGGATCTCGCAAAGCGAGGCGTTGGACTGGTAGCGCACCAGCAGCTTGAGCATCCGCTCCCGGGCGCGCAGGACGCAGTTGGGGCATTTGGCGTTCCGCACCTCGCCGATAACGGCACGGGCCTCCTGCCGCAGTTCCTCAATGGAAAGATGCTCATAGGGCATATCCTGAACTTTCATGGGTGAAACCTCCGTGTTGTTATTTCTTGTTGCGCCGCAGGAAGTGTACCACACCGGCCAGGGCGGCGGCCACAGCCACGGCTCCGGCGGCGGCGGCTCCGGCCCGGGCCAGACGGGCGGTCTGCTGCTGGCGGGCCTCCTCCTCGGGCGTCACCAGATCGGCGGGGTCAAAGAGCTCCCGGGCGGTGACCGAGGCGGTGTAGACGGTGTCACAGTTGTCCAGCACCAGCAGACGGACGGCCTTGCCCTGGGCCAGCAGACGGCTGAGGGCATCGTCGGCAAAGGAGAGGTAGCCATCCTCACTGACCGAAATGCCGGTATAGCGGAACACATGGTTGGCGGTGACCCGCTTGCAGGTGTTGGGAATGGCGGTGCGCTCATCCTCGGCGTAATAGCAGATGGTGCCGTGCTGGCCGAAGGCTTTGCGCTTGTCCTGCTGGAAGTCGGCGGGGATACGCAGCAGGCTGTCCTCGGTGGTCAGAGCCCACTGGCCGGGCTGATCCTTGACGGGCATCAGGGTGGCGGAAACATAATCCCGCACATAAAGCCCGGCACCGGGCTGCCGGTCGTGGAGGAAATAGGCCGCGCGGCGGTACCAGCATTTGTCCAGCTGGGACTCCCGGTATTCCCGGTGGGCGACCTCGCCGTCGGAATTGCCGGCGGGGTCATTGGCGCAGTAGACATACTCTCCCAGCTCCTGGCTGAAATAGTAGCCCACGATGGCGATGAGATGGCCGGGGGCGCGGCAGGGGGCGTTTTCCAGATAGGGGACGGTGTCGCCCTCCTTGTCGCTGTATTTGACCGAAAGACCCACGCCGTAGCCGCGGGTGATCTCCTGCCGGATGGCCTCGAAGCTGGAATAGGACACATAGCTTTCGTAGCCGTAGGCACCGGCAGCGGCACAGGTGAAGCTCCAGTTGCCGTTGCCGCCGAAGCCGTGGTCATAGCCCAGCAGGGTCACATCCTCGGGCAGCAGGTCGCCGCCACGGGCGTTCATCAGCATGGTGGCGGTGGTGGCGGAGCAGATCACCCGGGCGTAGTCGGGGTCGCGGGCCATCTGGGAGATGGCGGGGGTGTCCAGCAGGACAGAGGGAGCGGGTTCCACCGCCGGCTCCGGATAGGAGCACTTGCTCTGCCAGTCGGGGTCGTGGGTGTTTTTCCAGGTCGCGGCCAGCAAACGCAGGGCAGGCAGCGCCTGGCAGTCATCGGCGGCGTGCAGCACGGCCTTCAGCTGAAAGGCGGTAGCGGTGAGCTCACCACGGACATTGACCGAGCTGTCGCCCGCGCCCTTGTAGGAATAGGCAAAGGCCCAGCCGTCATTGTCCTCGCTGTCGCGGCGGGGATGGCTGTCCTGGGCATGGGGACAGCAGCGGGCGATGTGGGTGCTCCACCGGCCCCAGCTGAGCCAGTCGGTCCAGCCGTCGTGGGTGGTGCCATCCCGGTCGGTCCAGCCGTCATATTCCGGCAGGTAGAGACGGCCCAGCACCTCCAGCCAGGAACCGGCGGGGGTCTCGGCATTCCAGGAGGCCACCAGATCGTTGAAGGGGGCCTCCGTCCGGTAAACGGGGGTCAGGAAGCAGGCCTCGCCGGGCTTTTTCATGCGCAGGGCACCGGAGCCCAGCTTGTCGGTGAGGAGCAGGCCGGTGGCCTGACCGGAGGCAAAGCCGGCGCGGTCAGCCAGCTTCAGATGATTGCCCGTCAGGGGAAGGGCGGCGGAGAGGTCGGGTTTTTTCATTGCAGATCACTCCTTGACAGTTTTTCTTTTCACCTGGATTATAGCAGATGGGGCGGACGCTGTAAAGAGACGGTTTGTGAACAAGCGCACCGGTACCCGCTGCCTGCGAAAAATCCCACATCTGTCTGCAAGACGGATGTGGGATCCTTTGAATTCAGCGTGCCGCTGCGGCAGCAGGCGCAAATGGCCACCGGAACAGCGCTGCACGGCAGGACGTTCATCCTTGCCCTGCGAGACCTGATCCCAAAAGGCAGAATGTCCTTGTGCCGGGGCGTATCCGCTGTTACCGGTATTGCTCGCACCAGACGGGGGTACCATTGGTCAGCGACGCGGGCACATCCAGCACCCGCTGGTTGTCGCTGCCCCGGAAGCGGAGGGAAATGTCCCGCCGGGCCTCCACAAAGGGACCGTCCACCAGCAGATCCAGCTGCTCCAGCAGAGCACGGGCATCTGGCCGCGCCAGCAGCTGCTCCAGGGTGAAGCCGGAGTAGCACATCAGGTGAAAGCCACGGGCCTTCAGCTGAGCGGCCAGCAGGGCCAGCTCCTTTGCCTGGCAGAAGGGCTCGCCGCCCGAAAGGGTGACGGCATGGACATAGGGCCGTTTGCAGATATCGTCCAGCAGGGCCTCTGTCGTGGTTTCCTGCCCGCCGGAAGGATCATGGGTCTGGGGATTGTGACAGCCGGGACAATGGTGGGGGCAGCCCTGAACGAACAGTACATAGCGGATGCCGGGGCCGTCCACGATGGATTCCGGGATGACACCGGCGATGCGGAGGACAGCCATCAGGCGCAGTGGCTGTCGGCGCTGTCAGAGCCGATGGAGCAGGCGCACACGGCGTGCTTGACCCGGTCGGCCTCCTCGGCCCGCTTGCCGTTGTTAAAGCGATCCAGCGTGCCCACCAGGTAGCCGGTGATGCGGCGGATGCGCTCAAAGCCCACGCCCTCGCCCACGACGGGGATGCCGTTTACTTCGGTCACTTTGAATTGCTTGGTCATGGTGATATCGTCCTTTCTGTTTATGGCTGTTAAAGGGGATTGCGCAGACGGTCGGCCTCCTCGGCCCTGTCGCCGTGCGCACCCAGGGTGTCGGCGTTCAAATGCCTGTAAAGGCCCAGCCGGTGGAGCTTTTCCAGCGGGACGCCCTCGCCGGCTCTCCGGCCGCAGCGGGGACAGGTCTCTCCGATGATGCCGGTGTAGCCGCACACCGGATCCCGGTCCACCGGATGGTTGATGGAGCCGTAGCCGATGCCGCACTCCTTCATAAAACGCACCACCTGTTCAAAAGCCTCCAGATTCTGCGTGGGGTCGCCGTCCAGCTCGATATAGCTGATGTGGCCGCCGTTGGTCAGGGCGTGATAGGGAGCCTCCCGCCGGAGCTTTTCAAAGGCGGAGATGGGGTAATACACCGGCACATGGAAGGAATTGGTGTAATATTCCCGGTCGGTGACACCCTCGATGACGCCGAATTTTTCCCGGTCGATGCGGACAAAGCGGCCGGAAAGGCCCTCTGCCGGGGTGGCGATCAGGGAGAAGTTCAGGCCGTACTGCCGGGTGGCCTGATCCATGCGCTCCCGCATATGGCGGATGATGTCCAGACCCAGGTTCTGCGCCTCGTCACATTCGCCGTGATGCTTGCCCGTCAGAGCCTTGAGGCACTCGGCCAGGCCGATGAAGCCGCAGGTCAGGGTGCCGTGCTTCAGCACCTCGCCCACCGGATCGTCGGGCTCCAGCTGCTCGGAATCCATCCAGATCCCCTGTCCCATGAGGAAGGGGTAATTGCGCACCGTCTTCTGGCACTGGAGCTTGAAGCGATCCAGCAGCTGGGCGATGACCAGATCGATCTTGCGATCCAGATCCTCGAAGAACCAGTCCACATCCCCGTGGGCGCGGATGGCAATGCGGGGCAGGTTGACCGAGGTGAAGGACAGGTTGCCCCGCCCGTAGGTGATCTCCCGGGTGGGGTCATAGGCGTTTGCCATGACGCGGGTGCGGCAGCCCATATAGGCCACCTCGGTCTCGGGCCGGCCGGGCTGATAATAGGGCAGATTGAAGGGGGCATCCAGGAAGGAGAAGTTGGGGAACAGCCGCTTGGCAGAGACCCGGATGGCCAGCCGGAACAGGTCATAGTTGGGGTCGCCGGGGTTGAAGTTGACGCCCTCCTTCACCTTGAAGATGTGAATGGGGAAGATGGAGGTCTCGCCGTTGCCCAGACCGGCCTCGGTGGCCAGCAGCAGACATTCGGTGACCAGACGGCCCTCTGCGGTGGTGTCGGTGCCGTAATTCAGGGAGGTAAAGGGCACCTGGGCACCGGCACGGGAGTGCATGGTGTTCAGATTATGCACCAGCGCCTCCATGGCCTGATAGGTAGCAGAGCGGGCACCCTTGACGGCGTATTTCCGGGTGAAGGAAAGCACCGGAGCGGCGTGCTCGCCCACGGCCTCCTCCAGTCGGGGCAGCAGGGCGGCGTCAAAGCCGTTCTGCCCGTCAAAGGAGGGCTGCAGGCCGGTGGTTTTTTCCACCTCTGTCAGCAGCGCGGAGGCCAGCTCCTCGCTGAGGTCGATGCCTGCATGAAGATCCAGCGCCTTGGCCAGATTGTCCCGATAGGAGCGGCGGAAGGTCTTTGCCACGCCGGGGGCCAGGGCATAATCGAAATTGGGGACGCTCTGGCCGCCGTGCTGGTCGTTCTGGTTGGATTGCAGGGCGATGCAGGCCAGCGCGGAATAGGAGCGGATGTCCTTGGGCTCCCGCAGGTGGCCGTGGCCAGTGGAGAAGCCCCCCTCGAACAGCCGCAGCAGGTCGATCTGGCAGCAGGTGGTGGTGAGGGTATAGAAATCCATGTCATGGATGTGGATATCCCCCTCCCGGTGGGCCTTGGAATGGTCGGGATTGAGGATGAACATCTCGCAGAACTGCTTGGCACCCTCGGAGCCGTATTTCAGCATGGTGCCCATGGCGGTGTCGCCATCAATGTTGGCGTTTTCCCGCTTGACATCGTTCTCCAGAGAAGATTTGAAGGTCAGATCCTCATAGACCTTCATCAGACGGGTGTTCATCTCCCGGGCGCGGGTGCGCTCGTTGCGGTAGAGGATGTATTTTTTGGCGGTTCGGGCGTGGCCGTTTTTCACCAGCACCTTTTCCACCGCGTCCTGGATCTGCTCCACGGTGGGGAGGGTAATGATATTGTCGTTGTCCAGCAGCTGCACGACCTGCCGGGCCAGATCCTGTGCCATTTCATAGTCCCGGCCGCCGGAGGCCTGGGCGGCGGCAAAGATCGCGTCTGCGATCTTTTCGATCTGGAAGGGGGCCCGCCGGCCATCGCGCTTGATGATCTCCGTGATCATGGGGGGTTCCTTCTTTCCTTGCAAGATATAACCAAATATGGTGGGAAAATCGTACATTAAATACTATATCCTGTGCCGGAGGGAAAGTCAAGGACTATCGGAAATGGAACGGAATTTCGGCAGAAGCACCAAAAATTCTTTGATTTTTTTGGCGGAGACGACGGAAGTAAAAAGCCCGGCCATCGGGCCGGGCTTTCGAAAAGCGGAAACAGAAACAGGGACTCAGCGCCAGAGCTCGCCCGCCTCATAAGCGTCGTGCTCGGCGCGGGTGGCCCGCTGTAAAAGGGCGGCGATCTCCTGCTCCAGAGGCGCCTTTTCCACCAGAATGCGGTACATGGCGCGGCAGATGGGCATTTCCACCGCTCGGCCCCGGGTGAGAGTTTCCACCGCCTGGGTGGCGAAATAGCCCTCCACCACGGCACCCACCTGCTCCAACGCCTGCTCCACCGGCATACCGCTGCCCACCAGCAGGCCGAAGCGGCGGTTGCGGGAGTGGTTGGAAACGCAGGTGACGATCAGGTCGCCCACGCCCGACAGGCCGGAGAAGGTCTCCGGCCGGCCACCCAGCAGCTGGCCCAGGCGGGACATCTCGGCGATGCCCCGGGTCATCAGCATGGCCTTGGTGTTGTCGCCGTAGCCGTAGCCGTCGCTGATGCCCACGGCGACGGCCATGATGTTTTTCATGGCCCCCCCCAGCTCGGCACTGACGATGTCCGGAGAGGTATAGACCCGGAAGCAGTCGGTGGAAAGCTCCTGCTGCACCAGCTCGGCGGCGGCACGGTGGGGCGAGGCCGCCAGCACGGCTGTGGGCAGGCCGCGGCTGACCTCCTCGGCGTGGGAGGGGCCGGTGAGGGCCACCACGGGGCAGCGGCCGCCGGTCTCCCGGGTCAGGGTGTCGCTCAGCAGACAGCAGCCGTTTTCCAGGTCAAAGCCCTTGCTCAGCAGCACCAGCACCTGCCCTTCGGAAAGGTGGGGCGCAAGGCTGCGGGCGGTCTCGCACACGGCAAAGGAGGGGACGGCCACCACCACCAGCGGACAGCCGGCGGCGCAGCCCATGTCATCGGTAAAGACGATGCTCTCCGGCAGTGCCACGCCGGAAAGCAGCCTGGGGTTGCAGCGGTTCTCCCGCAGCATGGCAGTAGTTTGGGGCCGGTGGCTCCAGACGGTGACGGTGTGGCCCTTTTCGGCCATGCATTTGGCGACGGCCAGACCCCAGCCGCCGCTGCCCAGAACGGCGATGTTCATCAGCGTTTCCTCCTGGCGATGACGGTTTTTGGCTCCTCACCGGCCAGCAGACGGCGGATGTTGGAGCGGTGACACCAGATCAGCCAGGCGGCAGCCAGGGTCACATAGGCGGTGTGCAGGCCGGGCAGCTCCAGAAGCAGACACCACACCGGCGCAGAAAGACAGGCGCAGATGGAGCCCAGCGACACCCGGCGGCAAAGGGCGACCACGATGGCGAAGACCACCACCACCAGCACGCCGCAGCGCCAGTCCACCATTAGCAGGGAGGCCAGACCGCACAAAACGCCCTTACCGCCCTTGAAGCCGTAATAGACCGGGAACAGGTGACCGGCGATGGCGCAGGCAGAGCCCACCACAAAGCCCCATTTCCAGTCGATGAGCCATTTGGCCAGAAAAATGGCCGCAATGGTCTTCAACAGGTCGATGGCGGCCACGATGATGCCGTGGCGGAGGCCGTAGGTGCGCAGGGCATTGGTCATGCCGGCGTTACCGCTGCCGTAATCGCGGATATCCTCGTGATGTCCCACATGGGAGGAAACGATGGCGCCGCTGACCGAGCCCAGCAGATAGGACAGCAGGGCGGCGGCCAGCCAGGCCAGGACAGAATCAGAAAACATGAGACAGAACAGCTCCTTGGATCACAGATCTTCGCCCCGCTGCCGGACTACCATCTTGACGGGCGTGCCCTCCAGCGCATAGGACTGCCGGATCTGATTTTCCAGATAGCGGAGATAGGAATAATGGAACAGCTTGGCGTCGTTGCAGAAGCAGACGAAGGTGGGGGGCTGGACGCCCACCTGGGTGATATAATAGATCTTCAGGCGGCGGCCCTTGTCAGTGGGGGGCTGCACCCGGGCGGTGGCCTCTGCCAGAATGGCGTTGAGGCTGCCGGTGGTGATCCGGGTGGTGGCAGAGGCATGGACGGCGCGGATCAGGTCGAAGAGGTTTTCCACCCGCTGGCCGGTCTTTGCCGAAAGGAAGATCATAGGGGCATAGGGCATATAGGCCAGCTCCGTGCGAATCTTTTCCTCAAAGGCCTTCTGGGTGCCGGTCTCCTTTTCAATGAGATCCCACTTGTTGACGGCGATGATGGCCGCCTTTCCGGCGTCGTGGGCCAGACCGGCGATCTTGGTGTCCTGATCGGTGATGCCGGTCTCGGCGTCGATCATCAGGATGCACACATCGGCCCGCTCAATGGCCATCTGGGCCCGCATCACCGAAAACCGCTCCACCGCCTCGTCCACCTTGCTCTTGCGGCGGATACCGGCGGTGTCGATAAAGGTGAAGTGATCTTCGCCGCGGACGATCCGGCTGTCGATGGAATCCCGGGTGGTGCCGGGAACATTGCTGACGATGACCCGCTCCTCGCCGGTGACCCGGTTGATGAGGCTGGATTTTCCGGCGTTGGGCTTGCCGATGACGGCCACCCGGATGCCCTCGTCCTCCTGGATATCATCCCAGGCATTTTTGGGCAGATACTCAAAGCAGACATCCAGCAGATCGCCGGTGCCGTTGCCGTGAAGGGCAGAGATGCCCACCGGGTCGCCCAGACCCAGATTGTAGAACTCATAGAACTCCGCCGGGGGATTGCCCGGGGCGTCCAGCTTGTTCACCGCCAGCACGAGGGGCTTTTTTGCCCGCTTGAGCATGGAGGCCACCTCGTGGTCGGCGGCGGTGACGCCGGTGCGGATATCGGTGACCAGGATGACCACCTGGGCATGGTCAATGGCGATCAGCGCCTGCTGGCGCATGAACTTCAGAATCTCATCGTCGGTTTTGGGTTCAATGCCGCCGGTATCCACCACGACAAAGGGCTTTCCGCGCCACTCAGCGTCGCCGTAGATACGGTCACGGGTAACGCCGGGGGTATCCTCCACGATGGCGTTCCGCTTTTCGGTAATGCGGTTGAACAGCAGGGATTTGCCCACATTGGGCCGGCCAACGATGGCGATAACGGGTTTTTCCATAGGATCAGCTCCCTGTTTTCTTTCTATTGTTTCAGCTTTGGCTGGAAAAATCAAGCGTATTGTGTAAACTTTTGCGGTCAGGCGGGGGCATTTTCCAAAACGGCGTCCAGCAGCGCGCCGCCGTCAATATCCACCGGGCGGAGGGTACAGCCCAGCTCCCGCTCCAGGTCGTCCGGGGTCACATCGTCCAGAAAGACATTCTGCTTGTCCCGCAGCATGACGATGGGCAGCAGCAGACGGGTGCCGTGGAGGCGGCCCTTCAGCTGGCGCAGCAGGTCGCCGCCGGTGATCAGGCCGGAGACATCCACCGTCTCGCCGAAGAACTCATTGCGGATACCGATGACCCGGCAGTCCAGACCGGGACATTTTTCCCGGATCAGGGACATCATCCGTTCCATGAAGGGGGCAGCGGCCAGCCCGCAGGCCACGGTGAATGGGGCGGGGGCCGGAAGACCGGGCTCCTCGCAGGAAAGCGCGGCCCGCAGCTCCTCCTCCAGCAGACTCATTAGGCCTACGCCGTTGTCCAGCTGGAGGTAGCCCTCGTAATAATCCGGCCCGGGCATGGGCAGATGGGCCTTGAGATACAGCTCGTCGGAGGCGGAGATCAGGGCGCGGCCATGGACGCGGAGATTTTCGGCGCGCCGGGCGTCGATGATGGCGATCATGCCCCGGGCCTCGGCCTCGCCCACGGGGGTCAGGGGTGTCAGCCCCTCCCGATGGCGGGTCAGTCCCACCGGAACCACGGCCACGCTCTCCACCGAGGGGTAGAGGGCCGAAAGATCGGCCAGCGTCTTTTCCAGCTGCGCCCCGTCGTTCCAGCCGGGACAGGCCACGATCTGGGCGTGGATGCGGACGCCCGCCCGGGCAAAGGCGTAAAGATGCCGCAGGCTGGGCCCACCGTTGGGGTTGCCCAGCATCCGGGTGCGCAGGTCGGGGTCGGTGGTATGAATCGAGATGTTCAGCGGAGAGATGCGCATCCGGATGATGCGGTCGGCATCCTCGTCGCTGAGGTTGGTCATGGTGATATAATTGCCAAGCAAAAAGGACAGACGGGCGTCGTCATCCTTGAAATACAGGCTGCGGCGCATTCCCCGGGGCAGCTGGTCGATGAAGCAGAAGACGCAGTGGTTGGCGCAGCCCTTCTGGGCGTCCATCAGATAGGTCTCGAACTCCAGACCCAGATCCTGTCCTTCCTGCTTGCGGAGCTTCACCGTGCGGCGGACGCCCTCTGGCGTCTGCACCTCCAGGGTCAGCCGGGGGTCATAGGCATAAAATTTGTAATCCATCACATCGTGGATGGGGTGACCGCCGATGGCGATCAGGGCCTCGCCCGCATGCAGGCCGGCCTTTTCCGCCGGGGAGTGGGGGTCGATCTTGGTAATGATGGCGGACATGGGCCACCTCCTGTGAATGGTATTCTGCGGGAGAAGGGCTGCGAAAAATGGAGAGCAGCCGAGAGGCCGTCTGGCATAAGAACGCATACGGCTTTGCGGGGCCTTTTGTGGTATGACGGACGAACAATTCGTTGTCGGTTCGCAAAAGCATCCACGCAAACCCGCACAGCGCTGAAAAAGAGCCCCATTTGTGTCCAGCACAAGGCGTGGAGCCGCCGACATACTTGGTGTATGTTCAGGCGACACAACGCTGTGATGGGCCAAACGGGGCCTTTTACGGCGTATGCTTCCTTATGTCAGGCGGCCTTAAGCCCTCTCCATTTTCTCGTGCTTCAGTTTTCCTCAGCGACCTGGATGACCTGACGGCCGGCGTAGTAACCACAAGCCTTGCAGGCTCTGTGGGACAGAACGGGCTCGCCGCACTTGGGGCACTTCACCAGGCCGGGCAAAGCCAGCTTCCAGTGAGAGCTCCGTCTCTTGTTACGACGCTGCTTGGAAATTCGCGCGCGGGGTACTGCCATTTGGACACCTCCTCCATCTATGAAACCATATATTTCTTTAACTAATTATTCCTTGTTGTCCAGAAGCTTTTGCAGAACAGCCAGACGGGGGTCGATCTCCCGGGTGACACAGCCGCAGGGGCCATCGTTCAGATCCCGGCCACAGCGGATGCATAGTCCCTTGCAGTCCTCTCTGCACAGCACGGACATGGGCATATCCATGATGAGCTCGGGGATCAGGATATCATCCAGCTCCACATTGTCGGACTCCACGAGAAAAAGATCGTCCCGCAGTTCCTCCTCGTCGTTTTCCAGTTCCTTTACCAGGAGAAGGTCCACATCGGTCTCCTGCTCATATTCCACCGGGCGGCCGCAACGGGCGCAGCGGGTGAAAACGGGGGCATGGATCACGGCGCTGAGGGTGACGGCTCCGGCTTCGTCGGAAACTTCCCCCTCCAGCCGGACAGGCTGGAGGAACGGGAATTCGAAACCCACTTCCTCTTTGGAAAGATCTATGGTATAATCGAAACGGGCGCGATGCGCGGGCATCTGCCCCAATTCCTGAAGTCGGATCTGCATGGAAAGCTCCTTTCCACAATAACGCAAAATTCATTATAGAAACCAAATCGCAAAAAGTCAAGGTTTTTTTGCGAAAAGTGCCCGCAGAACGCGAAAAATCTTTATCCCGGCCCAAATGAGAGGAGATCAGCATGAAAGAATTGGTCATCAACCGTAACGACGCCGGCCAGCGTCTGGACAAATATCTGACAAAGGCGCTGCCTGCGCTGCCGCCCTCCCTGCTGCACAAATATCTGCGGCTCAAGCGCATCAAGCTGAGGGGCAAGCGGGTGGAGCAGGATTACCGGCTGCGGGAGGGAGATGTGCTTCAACTGTACATCAGCGACGAGTTCTTTACGGCCCCAGACCCGGAGGAGGACTGGCGGCGGGTGACGCCCCGGCTGGACATCGTTTATGAGGACGGGCACCTGCTGCTGGTGAACAAGCCGGTGGGACTGGTAGTACACGAGGATGAGAGCCGGACGCCCAATACCCTCATCAATCAGATCAAGGCGTACTTATATAATAAGGGCGAGTGGGATCCGGCAGGGGAGCGGAGCTTTGTGCCCTCGCTGTGCAACCGCATCGACCGCAACACCGGGGGCATTGTCATCGCGGCCAAGACGGCGGCAGCCCTGCGGGTGATGAACGACAAGATCCGGGATCGGGAGCTCTCCAAGTATTATCTCTGTCTGGTGCATGGGACACCCCGGCCCGGGGCGGGAGAGCTGACCCATTATCTCCGGCGGGACACCGACAAAAAGCAGGTGTTTGTGGAAAAGCGCCGGGGGCCGGACAGCCTGACGGCAAAGCTGCGGTATCGCACGCTGGACAGTCGGCAGGGACTTTCGCTGGTGGAGTGTGAACTGTTCACCGGCCGCACCCACCAGATCCGGGTGCAGATGGCGGCGGCGGGACATCCGCTGGTGGGGGACACCAAATACGGCACCGTGAAGCAGAATCAGGGCCTGCCCTTCCGCCACCAGGCGCTGTGGAGCTATCGGCTGCGGCTGGATTTTCCCACCGATGCGGGCGAGCTGGAATATCTGCGGGGACGGGAATTTCAGGTGGAGGCTGTGCCGTTTCTGGAATTTTTTTATGGACTTCCGAAAAAATAAGCCGGAGAATTTTTGAGTAAAACAGAGAAAATCGGAGAAAAACGGAGATTTTTTCGAGGCCATCCGATTTCCTTTCGTTTTTTGCCGAAAAAGTTCGGAAAAATCATTGACTTTTCTGGTGATTGTGCTATGCTTACTTTGATTTACGGTATAAAATCGCCATAGTTTTTCTGGGAGGTGTGTGGATTGGCAGAGCGGTTGATCCAGCTGCAGAACATTCACAAGGAATACGGTTCCAAAACGGTGCTGGAGGATCTGAATCTGTATGTCAAGGACGAGGAATTCGTCACGCTGCTGGGGCCCTCGGGCTGCGGCAAGACGACGACGCTGCGGATCATCGGCGGCTTTGAAAGCCCCGACTCCGGCAAGGTGCTGTTTGAGGGAAAGGATATCACCCAGGTGCCGCCCCATCAGCGGCAGGTGAACACCGTGTTCCAGCGGTATGCCCTGTTCCCCCATCTGAATGTATATGAGAACATCGCCTTTGGTCTGCGCATCGCCAAAATGCCCGAGGACGAGATCCGGGAGCGGGTGGAGGAGATGCTCCAGATGATCAACCTGACGGGGTACGAGAAATCCTCCATCAGCCGGCTGTCGGGCGGCGAGCAGCAGCGGGTGGCCATCGCGCGGGCGCTGGTGAATCATCCCCGGGTGCTGCTGCTGGACGAGCCCCTGTCTGCGCTGGATCTCAAGCTGCGCAAGGAGATGCAGCGGGAGCTGAAGGCCATTCAGCAGCGGGTGGGCATCACCTTTGTGTTCGTCACCCACGATCAGGAGGAGGCCCTGACCATGTCCGATACCGTGGTGGTGCTGAACAAGGGGCGGATCCAGCAGATCGGAACGCCCACCGATATTTATAATGAGCCCAAAAACGCCTTTGTGGCCGATTTTATCGGCGAGTCCAACATTCTGGACGGCATCATGCTGGAGGACCGGAAGGTGCGGTTCTCCGGGCATACCTTTGACTGCGTGGACGGCGGCTTCGGCAAGCGGGAGCCGGTGGATGTGGTGGTACGGCCGGAGGATGTGGACATCGTTCCGGTGGAGCAGGGAATGCTGAAGGGGGTCATCACCTCGGTGACCTTTATGGGCGTTCACTATGAGATCATCGTGGATATCAACGGGTTCAAGTGGATGATCCAGACCACCGACTTTGCCCCGGAGGGGGCGGAGATCGGCCTGTTCATCGAGCCCGACGCCATCCATATCATGAAGAAATCGGAGTATTCCGGCCTGTATGGCGACTACTCTCTGGATATCGACCCGGAAGCCCTGGACTTCGACGACGAGGACGAAGACGAGACGGCGGAAAGCGAGCAGGCGGAATGACCGGCCGCAGAAGGGAACGGAGGGGCGGCACCTCGGCCGGGCTGCTGCTGGCCCCGTATTCCGTCTGGGCAGGGCTGTTCATTCTGGTGCCGCTAGCCTTTATCGCCTATTACGCCTTTACCGACAGCGAGTTCCGGTTCACGCTGGACAATGTGACCCGGTTCTTTACCGCCACCTCCACCGTTGGGGGCGAGTCGGGCGCCGGGCAGGAGGTCCGCACCTATCTGCTGATCTTCTGGCGGTCGCTGAAGCTGGCCATCATTTCTACGGTCATCAGCCTGCTGGTGGGGTATCCCCTGGCATATATCATGGCCCGGGCCAGACCCCGGGTGCAGAAGACCATGGTCACCCTGATCATGATCCCCATGTGGATGAACTTCCTCATCCGCACCTATGCCTGGATGACCATTTTGCAGGATACCGGCATTTTCAATGGCCTGCTGGGCAAAATCGGGCTGGGCCCGGTACATATCATCGGCACCGAGGCCGCCGTGGTCATCGGCATGGTCTATGACTATCTGCCCCATATGGTCATCCCCATTTATTCGGTGATGGCCAAGATGGATGTGCGGCTGCTGGAGGCGGCCCAGGATCTGGGCTGCAGCAGCGGACAGGTGCTGCGCCGGGTGGTGTGGCCTCTGAGCCTGCCGGGTGTGTTTTCGGGCATCAACATGGTGCTCATCCCCTCCATCAGCACCTTTTACATTTCCCAGAAGCTGGGCAACGGCAAGTTCTTCCTCATCGGTGATGCCATCGAGGGGCAGTATATCGCCAACAACCTGCATTTTGCCGCGGCCATTGCCTTTATCATGATGATTATCCTGCTGGCAGCCATGGCGCTGATGCGGCGGGTCACCGAACGCCATACCCAGGGAGGTGTCTGAGATGAAGAGAGCCTCTAAGATCTACACCGCCATTGTGATGGTGTTTCTGTTTGCGCCCATTGCCATCCTGCTGTTGTTTTCCTTTAACGACGGCAAGAGCCTGTCGGTGTTTTCCGGCTTTTCGCTGAAATGGTACCAGGAACTGTTCCGGGATGGGGACACCCTGAACTCGGTGAAAAACACCCTGATCCTGGCCTGTGCCGCCGCGGCCATCGCCACCGTCATGGGGACGGCGGCCTCGGTGGGCATCCACAAGCTGCGGAAGAAATATGTCCGGGCGGCGGTGGATACCGTCACCAATATTCCCATGACCAATCCGGATATCATCACCGGTATCTCGCTGATGCTGATGTTTGTGTTCATCGGGGCGCGGCTGGGCAAATCCTCCAGCCTGAGCTTCTGGACGCTGCTGATCTCCCATGTCACCTTCTGTCTGCCCTATGTGATCCTGCAGGTGACGCCCAAGCTGCGGCAGATGGATCCCTCTCTGCCGGAGGCGGCCCAGGACCTGGGATGTACGCCGGTGCAGGCCTTTTTCAAGGCGGTGCTGCCGGAGATCATGCCCGGTATCGTCACCGGCATGATTATGGCCTTTACCATGTCGCTGGATGATTTTGTTATCAGCTATTTTACCCAGGGCAGCGGGTTCCAGACCCTGCCCATCCGCATCTATTCCATGACCAAGAAGACGGTGACGCCCAAGATGTATGCCCTGTCTACCATCATCTTCTTTGTCATTCTGGCGCTGCTGCTGATCTCCAATCTGTCGGACGAGGACGAGGGGAACGGACGCTCCTCCCGCCGCCGGAAGGATGCCGAGCGGGCGCGGCGGGCCAGACGGGTGCTGGTGCCTGCCGCCGGGGCGGTGATCGTCGCAGTGATGGCAGTGCTCATCGTTACCGGCTCAGGCCGGACGCTGACCCTGAATGTGTATAACTGGGGCGAGTATATCTCCGACGGCTCGGAGGGCACGCTGGATACCGTGGCCGAGTTCGAGCGGTGGTACGAGGAGACCTATGGCACGCCGGTGAAGGTCAACTATGACACCTTTGCCTCCAACGAAGATATGTACGCCAAGCTGTCCGGCGGCGCCGTCAGCTACGATGTGATCATTCCCTCGGACTACATCATTGCCCGGATGCGGGAGGAAGGGATGCTGATGCCGCTGAATTACAGCAATATCCCCAATTTCCAGTATGTCGGCGAGGACTTCCGCAATCTGTATTACGACCCGGAGAATCTGTATACCGTGCCCTATGCCTATGGCATCGTGGGCATCATTTACAACGCCAACGAGGTGGACGAGGCTGACGCCCGGGGGTGGGAACTGATGTGGAACGACAGGTACGCCGGCCGCATTTTGCAGTTCAACAACACCCGCGACGCCTTTGGCACTGCCATGTACCGGCTGGGGCTGGATGTGAACACCAACGATCATGTCGCGTGGGATCAGGCAGCCCAGTCGCTGCTGGAGCAGAAGCCCCTGCGGTACGGGCTGGTGATGGACGAGATCTATAACCTGATGGAATCGGGCGAGGCGGCCATCGGCGCGTATTACGCCGGTGACTATTTCACCATGGTGGACGCTCAGGCCGACAATGTGGATCTGCGGTTCTATTATCCCGAGCCCACCAACTATTACGTGGACGCCATGTGCATCCCCACCTGCTGCCAGAATCAGGAGCTGGCCGAGTGCTTCATCAACTTCATGCTCAGCCGCGAGGTGGCAGTAGCCAATGCCGAATATACCTATTATGCCTGCCCAAACTCGTTGGTGGTGGAGGACGAAGGCTATATTGAGGATATGGGTGAAGAAGCCATGGAGATCCTGTATCCGGAGATGGAGTCCTTCCGGGAAAGCTACAATGCCTACGCCTACCGGAATCTGCCGGTGGATTTGCAGCAGTATATCAACGGGCTGTGGGAAGAGATCAAGATCAACTGACGAATACGAAGGAGGGACGCTGCGCGTCCCTCCTTCGAGACTTCCAAAGAACCGCTTCGCTGGGTTCTTTGGCAGGACAGGCTCCGGCCTGCGGGCCGGATTCCGCCGGCTTTCTGCGAAAAATCCGGCGGGCAGTGGTGTTTTTGACCATGATCACGCAGATCACGGCCAAAAACTCATGGAGAAGCAAAGCGGACGAAAGGCCCGCTTTGGCTGGCGTGAAAAGCTGGAAGGAGGGAGCAGCATGGACTGGCTTTGTCTGACAGAGACCGACAGCACCAATCGGGTGGCGATGGAGCTGGCCCGGCAGGGCGCGGCACAGGGGACGGCGGTTCTGGCTGCCCGGCAGACCGCCGGGCGGGGACGGCTGGGCAGAAGCTTTTTTTCGCCGGAGGGCGGGCTGTATCTCAGCGTGATCCTGCGGCCCGGACTGCCGCCGGAGGAACGGACGCGGCTGACGCCAATGGCCGCCGTGGCGGTTTGCCGGGCGGTGGAGGCCCACTGCGGCCTGCGGCCGGGCATCAAGTGGGTGAACGACCTGTATCTGGCCGATCAAAAGCTGTGCGGCATTTTGTGCCAGAGCGCGGGGGATGCCGTGGTGGTGGGCATCGGGCTGAATCTGCGCACCCCGGAGGGGGGCTTTCCGCCAGAGCTGAACGCCACGGCGCTGGACTGCCCGGTGCAGCGGGAAACGCTGGCCCGGAGCATCCGGGAGCAGCTGCTGCTGGCTGACCCAAATCGATGCATGGAGGAATATCGGGCGCGCAGCGTGACAGTGGGCCGGGCGGTCACCGTCCGGTGCGCTTCGGGAGAATGCTACGCCGCAAGGGCGGTGGACATCGACAGCCGGGGTCGGCTGGTGGTGGAGCGCGGCAAGGAGAGACTGACGCTGGACAGCGGCGAGGTCTCGGTCAAATGGTGAAGCACGGCGGAAACACCAAACACGGACAAAAAGGAGAAAAAACGATGAAGTACTATCTGGTGGATGCCTTTACCGACCGGCTGTTTGCCGGAAACCCCGCGGGAGTGTGCGTGTGCGAAAGCTGGCCCTCCGATGAAATGATGCAGCGCATCGCCGGGGAGAACAACCTGCCCGAGACGGCCTTCCTCTGCAAGGAAGAAACCGGCTGGCGCATCCGGTGGT
This sequence comes from uncultured Oscillospiraceae bacterium, assembly GCA_964646225.1. Classification (GTDB taxonomy): domain Bacteria; phylum Bacillota; class Clostridia; order Oscillospirales; family Butyricicoccaceae; genus UBA4644. The sequence goes on along the minus strand of CAZYAD010000004.1, from coordinate 21,199 downwards.
TCACGCCGTCCTTTGAGATGGATCTGTGCGGCCACGCCACTCTGGCCTCCGGCTATGTGCTGATGAACCATGTGGAGCCGGGGGACGAGGCGGCCTTTGACTCGTGCAGCGGCCCGGTGCGGGTGCTGCGGGCGGGGAACGACCGGTATGTGCTGGATTTTCCCTCCCGGCCGCCGGTGGAGGTGCCCATCCCCGCCGGGATCGAGGAATGCCTTGGGGCACGGGTGCTGGGGTGCTACCAGTCCCGGGATATGATCGTGCTGCTGGAAAACGCCCGGGCAGTGGCAGCGCTGAAGCCGGACTTTGATAAAATGCGGGAGATCATCCCCCAGTGGGGCATGGTGCCCACGGCGCCGGGAGAGGACTGTGATTTCGTCAGCCGGTACTTTGACCCCCGGGATGTGATCTGCGAGGATCCGGTCACCGGGTCGGCCCACTGCACCCTGACGCCCTTCTGGAGCGAACGCCTGGGGAAAAAGACGCTGGAGGCCCGGCAGCTTTCGGCCCGGGGCGGCAGACTTCTGTGTGTGGATGAAGGTGAGCGGGTCAGCATCGGCGGCGGCGCGGTGCTGTATCTGGAGGGCGAACTGAAAATTTAAGGGCAGCCGCGACGACGCCGACGGGCCAGCGGCCTGACGCGGCGAATGTCGCGCAGGATTTCCGGCAATTCATTTGCCGGAAATCGATTCCAACGGGGCCCCGAAAAGCGGGCAGGGCACCGCTTTTTGGGGAAACCGGCGGCGCGGTGCTGTATCTGGAGGGCGAACTGAAAATTTAAGGGCAGCCGCGA
>CAZYAD010000004.1:0-20309 GCA_964646225.1 uncultured Oscillospiraceae bacterium | reverse complement strand
CGACGCCGACGGGCCAGCGGCCTGACGCGGCGAAAAGTTTTTCTTTCCAAAGAGAGTCGCCGGTGGTATACTGTTCCATGCAGCCCTGTTCCGGATACCCGACGGGGCGGTAAGCATGACCGAAGGGCGGTGCATTGATGGCATATCTTGTGACCATCCTGTTTTCCTATCTGCTGGGCTGTGCCAATCTGGCTCTGGGGCTGGCCCGGCTGAAACAGGTGGATCTGCGCAGTCAGGGCAGCAAAAATCCAGGTGCTTCCAACGCCATGATCCTTTTGGGGTGGAGGGCCGGCGTGCTGGTGGCTCTGCATGACATCGGAAAGGCCGCACTGGCAGTGGTGCTGGCCCGGCTGCTCTTTCCGGAGGCTCCCAACATCGGCGCGGTGGCCGGTGTGGCAGCGGTGCTGGGGCATATTTTCCCTGCGCCCATGCGCTTCCGCGGCGGAAAGGGCTTTGCCTCCTATCTGGGCATGACGCTGGCGCTGAACTGGCGTTTTGCTCTGGTGGTGCTGGCTGTGGTGGCGCTGGTGACGCTGCTCACCGATTATATCGTGGCGGGAACCACGGCCACGGTGTTGCTGGTGCCCTCTTATCTGGGCTGGGAGCAGCACAGTCCCTGGCCCGCTCTGATCCTGCTGATCGCCACCGGGGTGATCCTGTGCAAGCATCGGGAAAACTATCGCCGGATGCTGGCGGGCACCGAGTTTCGGTTTCGTTCGGCGCTGTGGAAAAAATAACATTGGCTTTGGATAAGCCGCCTGTTTTCGGGAAGACTGGAGACAGGCGGGCTTTTCTTTTTTTTAAGAATTATTCTTAGAATGCTTGACAAATGAGCAGGAATAGTGTACTATTTTGGTAGAGAATAAAGCACGACAACAGGGAGGTCGCAAATATGTCTGTCTTACACATTACCGAAGAGAACTTTGAGCGGGAGGTGCTGTCCTCGGACAAGCCGGTGCTGCTGGATTTTTGGGCTGACTGGTGCGGCCCCTGCCGTCAGTTGGGGCCTGTGCTGGATGAACTGGCAGAGGAACGGCCGGATCTCAAGGTCTGCAAGATCCATGTGGATCAGCAGCCTGCGCTGGCCCGGCAGCACAAGGTGTTCAGTATTCCCACACTGGTGGCCTATCGGGATGGCGCGGTCATCGGACGCACCGTGGGTGCCGCCACCCGGGAGGAGCTGCTGGAGAAGCTGGGCCTCTGATAGACAATACACAAACACATTTTGAAAACAGAAAGGAAGTATCATGATGTCTGAACTGCATTTTTATCATTGTTCGTCCTGCGGCGTTTTTGCCGCTGCCTTTGGGGATCATCCCCTGCCCGGACTGGAGGAGCTGACCCCCAACACGGTGGAGGCCAGTGTGGAAAAGCATCTGCCTGTGGTGCAGGCGGAGGCCGGTCGGGTCACCGTCCGGGTGGGCTCTGTAGAGCATCCCATGGTGCCTGAGCACTGGATCCAGTGGATCTGGTTGGAGACCGACAAGGGCGGCCACAAGCGGGAACTCAAGCCCGGCGAAAAGCCCGAGGCGGTGTTCCTGCTGGAGGGGGAGACGCCGTTGGCTGCGTATGCCTATTGCAATCTCCACGGTCTGTGGAAGACCGAACTGTAACAGAAAACCAAAGGGGACCGCCGGGGGGCGGTCCCCTTTTTCGGTGCGGAAGTTTATTTTTCTCCGCCAGCGCAGTTTTTCTTTTTATCTTTTTCCCCTGCGGGACAAAAGCGCGGGGCTTGCAGCCCTCACAGAGGGGGGAGGGCTGACGGAGAAGCGGAAAGCCGCCCCGTGGATTCTGCCTCGCCCGTTGCTTCCCGCAGCAGCGCAGACTGTATATGGTCTATAAAAATCCCTTTTTATGGGATTGTATGCAGGTATTTGTTCATTCAGCAAAGAATTTCTGTGGAAACCTGCCCCTTTTTCGTAAAAATACCGGGAAACCATGTCGTTTTTTGGTTAGTTTACCCTTGACGAAAAAGCCGGTTATCGGTATAGTATAAATTGTATGCTTATGCTGATAGTTCTGCGCTTCCGTAGGAAACGGGACGCGGACAAAAAATGATCGAGGTGCAATATGGAAAAGAAGAAACTGGTAATCGGCGTTATCGGCGCCGATGTCCACGCAGTTGGCATCCAGATCCTGTATCACGCCTTTACGGACGCCGGATTTGATGTGACCAATCTGGGCGTTATGGTGTCGCAGGAGGAGTATATCGCCGCTGCAATCGAAACCAAGGCAGACGCCATCATCGTCTCCTCTCTCTACGGTCAGGGCGAGCTGGACTGCCGCGGCCTGCGTGAAAAGTGCGACGAGGCCGGTCTGAAGGGCATCCTGCTCTATGCCGGCGGCAACATCGTCATCGGCAAACAGGACTTTGTCGAGGTGGAAAAGCGCTTCAAGGCTATGGGCTTTGACCGCGCATTTGGCCCCGGCACGCCTCCCGAGACCACGATCGCCGCGCTGAAGGAAGATCTGAAGGTCGAGGACTGAGCCCATGCGCCCCGTATTGTTGATCGACTTCGGCAGCACCTATACCAAGGTGACTGCCGTGGATACAGAAAGTGAGACTCTGCTGGGCACCGCCGCTTCCTTTACTACCATCCAGACCGATATCAACGACGGCCTGAACAACGCGCTGACCATCCTGGAGCAGAAGACCGGCAAGCTGGAGTTTGCTGCCCGCTATGCCTGCTCCTCCGCTGCCGGCGGACTGAAGATGGTCGCCTCCGGTCTGGTGCCTGAGCTGACGGCAGAGGCCGCCAAGCAGGCAGCCCTTGGTGCCGGAGCAAAGATCGCAAAGATTTATTCCTACGACCTGACCGAGGATGATGTGGAGGAGATCGACCAGATCAAGCCCGATATCTTCCTGCTGGTGGGCGGGACGGACGGCGGCAATACCGCCACCATCCTGAACAACGCCAGAATGGTGGCCGCCTGCAAGGCGGATTTCCCCGTGGTCATCGCCGGAAACCGCTCTGCCGCGCGGCAATGCCAGCGGTATCTGGAGGGCCGGGAGACCTTTGTTTGCGAAAATGTCATGCCCCGCTTCGGCCAGCTGAACATCGAGCCGGCCCAGAGCCGCATCCGGGAGCTGTTTCTGCGGCGCATCATTCAGGCCAAGGGTCTGTCCCGCGCCAGCGAGCTGATCTCCGGCATTATGATGCCCACCCCCTCCGCCATGATGCGGGCCATGCAGCTGCTGGCCGAGGGCACCGGGGAGGAAGCGGGCATCGGTGAGCTGCTGGCCCTGGATGTGGGCGGCGCCACTACCGATGTGTATTCCATTGCCGACGGTATGCCCCAGGAGGCACAGACGGTCTACAAGGGCCTGCCGGAGCCTTATGTCAAGCGGACAGTGGAGGGCGACATCGGCATGCGCTACAGCATCCACGGCATCGTGGAGGCCTGCGGCGGCATCGGCCGTATCGCGGCGCTGTCCGGATTGCCGGAGGACAAGGCGCAGGCCATGGTGGAGCATCTGTCGGTACACACCGACGAGGTTCCCACCAACGAGGAGTGGGAAAAGCTGGACTTCGCTCTGGCCTCCATGGCCTGTGAGACCGCTGCCCGCCGCCACGCCGGTTCGTTTGAAGAAGCCTATACCTGCAACGGCAAGGTCTTTGTCCAGACGGGCAAGGATCTGCGCCCCGTGCAGCAGATCATCGTCACCGGCGGCAGCCTGATCCACACCCGCCGCACCGGCGAGATCGCATCCCACGCACTGTTTAATCCCGCGGAGCCCATGTCCCTGCGGCCGCTGAAGGCCCGGGTGCTGGTGGACCGCAGTTATATCCTGGCAGCAATGGGCCTTTTGGGCGAGCATGAGCCTCTGGCCGCGCTGCACATCATGAAAAAGGAGCTGATCCCAGATGGATATTCAGAATAAAAAGATCCCCGAGGGCGAATTTCAGGCCCTGCGCAAGGAAGTACTGACCCAGTGGCCCACCGGTAAGGATGTTGACTTCCAGGAGGCCGTGGATTACCACAAGGCCATGCCGGAGTATCGCGACTTCTCCAAGAAGCTGGTGAATGCCAAGAACAGCGGCGAGACCCTGATCCAGCCCCGCGCCGGTGTCGCTCTGCTGAAGGAGCACATCGAGCTGCTGACCTATCTGCAGGACAAGGGCGAGGCGGACCTGCTGCCTACCACCATCGACAGCTATACCCGCCAGAACCGCTATGAGGAGGGCGAGGTCGGCATCCGGGAGTCCATCAAGGCCGGCCGCAGCATGCTGAACGGCTTCCCCGCCGTCAACCACGGCGTTTCTGCCTGCCGTCAGGTCATCGAGGCCCTGCACACCCCCGTTCAGGTGCGTCACGGCACCCCCGATGCCCGTCTGCTCACTGAGATCACCTATGCCGGCGGCTTTACCTCCTATGAGGGCGGCGGTATCTCCTACAACCTGCCCTACGCCAAAAATGTTCCCATGGAGAAGACCATCCGCGACTGGCAGTATGTGGACCGTCTGACCGGTATGTATGAGGAGGCCGGTGTCTCCATCAACCGTGAGCCCTATGGCCCCCTGACCGGTACGCTGGTGCCCGCCTGCGTGTCCCACGCCGTGGCCATCATCGAGGCTCTGCTGGCTGCTGAGCAGGGCGTCAAGAACATCACCGTCGGCTACGGCCAGTGCGGCAACCTGGTTCAGGATGTGGCTGCCATCCGCACTCTGGAGGAGCTGACCGACGAGTATCTGAAGAAGAACGGCTATGACGATGTTGTAGTCACCACCGTGTTCCATCAGTGGATGGGCGGTTTCCCTGCCGACGAGGCCAAGGCCTTTGGCGTTATTTCCTGGGGCTCCGCCACCGCCGCTCTGAGCAAGGCCACCAAGGTCATCGTCAAGACCCCCCACGAGGCCGCCGGCATCCCCACCATGGAGGCCAATGCGCAGGGCCTGCGCTGCACCAAGCAGGTCATCAATATGCTGCATGACCAGGTCTGCACCGCTGCCAACCTGGAGGAGGAGAAGGAAATCATCCGTCAGGAGACCCGCTGCATCGTGGACAAGTGCTTCGAGCTGGGCCAGGGCGATGTGGCCGTGGGTACCGTCCGTGCCGTCCAGGCCGGCGTGCTGGATATCCCCTTCGCGCCCTCCCGCTTCAATGCCGGCAAGATGCTGCCCGCCCGCGACAACGACGGTGCCATCCGCATCCTGGAGATCGGCAACCTGCCCTTCACCAAGGAGCTGCGTGACTTCCACCGCCAGAAGATCGAGGAGCGCGGCAAGGCCGAGGGCCGCAAGCCTGCCTTCCAGATGGTCATCGACGATGTTTACGCCATCTCCAAGGGTCGCCTGGTGGGCCGCCCCAAGAAGTAAGCCAAGCCTCTGTTCTCCTGTGCTTCCGGGGAAAAGCGGGCGCTGCCCGCCTTCCCCTACGGTATAAAAAGCTAATTTAACACCGAAAGGATGTAATACCCATGAAAATCGTAGATCTGGTTTGCTCCGCCGGTCGTACCGGCTTCTATTTCGACGACCAGCGCGCCATCAAGAAGGGTGCCGGTCACGATGGCATCTTCTATGTCGGCGAGCCTGTCACCGAGGGCTTCACCGCTGTCCGTCAGGCCGGTGAGTCCATCTCTGTCATGCTGGTTCTGGAGGACGGTCAGGTCGCTTACGGCGACTGCGCCGCCGTGCAGTATTCCGGTGCCGGCGGACGGGATCCCCTGTTCCTGGCCAAGGACTTCATCCCCCTGATCGAGCAGTACATCAAGCCCCAGCTGGTGGGCAAGGAGGCCAATGACTTCCGCGGCCTGTGCGCAATGATGGAGAGCATCGAGATCGAGGGCAAGCGTCTGCACACCGCCATCCGCTACGGCGTGTCTCAGGCCATTCTGGATGCCGTTGCCAAGGCTACCGGCCGCATGATGTGCGAGGTCGTTGCCGATGAGTACGGCTGCACCGTGGCTGACAAGCCCGTGGCCATCTTCACCCAGTCCGGTGACGATCGCTACAACAACGCCGACAAGATGATCATCAAGGGCGCTCAGGTTCTGCCCCACGCTCTGATCAACAATGTGGAGGAGAAGCTGGGCAAGAACGGCGAGAAGCTGGAGGCCTATGTGGCCTGGCTGCGTGACCGCATCCTGGAGAAGCGTCTGGAGCCCTCCTATAATCCCGTTCTGCACATTGACGTTTACGGCACCATCGGCGCCGCCTTCGGCAACCACAACTACACCGTCATGGCTGACTACATCCAGAAGCTGGGCGAGGTCGCCAAGCCCCTGCATCTGCGCATCGAGGGCCCCATGGACTGCGACTCCACCCGCGAGGAGCAGATCGAGGCTCTGGCTGCTCTGACCGCCGAGCTGGACAAGCGCGGCTGCGATGTGGAGCTGGTGGCTGACGAGTGGTGCAACACTCTGGAAGACATCAAGCTGTTCGCCGACCACAAGGCCGGTCACATGGTCCAGATCAAGACTCCCGATCTGGGCGGCGTGAACAACACCATCGAGGCCGTTCTGTACTGCAAGGCCAAGGGCATCGGCGCTTATCAGGGCGGTACCTGCAACGAGACCGACCGTAGCGCCCAGGTGTGCGTCCAGTGCGCCATGGCTACCCAGCCTGACCAGATCCTGGCCAAGCCCGGCATGGGCGTGGACGAGGGCTTCATGATCGTTTACAACGAGATGAACCGCATCCTGGCCATGCGCAAGGCCAAGGCCGCCTGCAAGTGCTGCAAGTAAGCCTTTTTCGCTGAATATTTGACCCACAACAGGCCCGACTCCGGTTTTTTCGGGGCCGGGCCTGTGTATATGCGTAAGATCAGCACAGATTTTGCCATCAAAGGAGAAGTGTTATGAAAAAAAGGATCGCAGGCCTGTTCCTGGCTCTGGCCCTGTGCATGGGATTAACGACCCCTGCGCTGGCGGATCTCAACATCGTTTCCTTTCCACACACCGACTACTGGGACAATGAAATGGCACCCGGCTGGGAAAATGAGGTGAGCTGGAATTACCTGGAGGAAGAACCTGAGCAGTTGACTTACTGGCAGGGCGCTATCACGATCGACACGCTTCGTTCCACCGGCTATTGCCTTATGAATCGGGTATACAGCGCCGGTGATAGCGGAAAAAGCCTCGGTGTCGCTCTTTACTGCGACGCTCCGGCCCGTCTCACGCTTTTGCAAAGGGCGGCGAGGTTCAATTATGGAGGCGTGTCCGAGCTTGCCATAGAAGCGGATGGCAGCATGAAAGACACCGGGCACCTGACCCCGACCTGCCTGATCCCCTGTGATAATTCGTCTGAAGACCGCAACGCAGGCACCTATTGGGATTTGCCCGAGGGCTTCTATGCGCTGAATGTCATGGCAGGCCCGGCAGTTTATATTGTGGTGGGCTCGCCGAAAAACATCACCCTGCCGGATACGAACGGAGCTTCTTCTACCCCTGACAGCGCTGCCGGTGCCGTTTCGGCCTTCAACGATGTGAAGCCCGGCCACTGGTGCTATGATGCTGTCATCTGGGCGGTGGACAAGGACATCACCACCGGCACCGGCGACGGCACCACCTTCTCTCCCGATCTGACCTGCACCCGGGGCCAGGTGGTGACCTTCCTGTGGCGCGCCATGGGCAAGCCCGCGCCCACCACCACGGTGAATCCCTTCGTCGATGCTCCGGCGGGTGCCTATTATGAGGACGCCATGCTGTGGGCGGTGGAGCAGGACATTACCAAAGGCACCGGCGACGGCACCACCTTTTCGCCCGATCTGACCTGCACCAGCAGTCAGGTGGTGACCTTCCTGTGGCGTGCCGTCGGCAAGCCTGCCGCCGAAAACAATGGCGCAGCCTGGTATTCCGAGGCAGTGGCCTGGGCCAACGGTCTGGAGCTGCTGAACGGTCTGGCAAAGCCCTTTGCCCCCGAAAATCCGTCGCCCCGCGCGGATATCGTCACCTATCTCTATCGCGCTCTGAACAAATAAGTCAAAAGCCGCCCCACGGCGGCTCCGCTGCTTGAACCGGCCCCTTCCTTCTGCTATAATCAGGGCAGAGGGGAGGGGCTTTTATGCGTCGAATGCTTGCTGCTGCGGCGGCGCTGCTGCTGCTTTGTGCCTGCGGAGGACAACCGGAGGAGGCACCGGTACAGCCGCCAGAGGAGGAGCCTGTGCTGCTGCAATCCGATGGCGCGGCGGCGGAAACGGTGCCCGTTGCGCCTCAGCCGCCGGAATGGGACGGGTCAGACATCCAGCAGGGGGAGCCGATCATCCCGCAGCCGGGGGAGACCGGCGACAGCTGGGAGCTGAGCCGGGGAGAGGCTTTTCCGCCGGATGAGGACTGCACGCCGGTGCAGCTGCTGCAAAAGTGGCTGGCGGTGGAGGGCCTGAGCTTTGATGATCTGGCTCTGCGGGGCTGTACCCAGCTGGTGCTGGCGGTGGCCACCCGGGAGGACGGCGCGGCGGCGCGGATCGGCTGCTATGCCTTCGAGGACAACGCCTGGCAGGCTGTGCCGGGGCTGTGGGGGCTGGATGGGTATGTGGGTTCCAACGGCATCGCCCACCACCGGAAGCGCAACACCCGGCAGTCACCGGCTGGGCTTTGGGCGCTGGGCTCGGCCTTTGGGCTGGCAGACCGGCCGGAGGGGCTTCGGCTGGCCTGGCGGGACATCACGCCTCAGTCCGACTGGGTGTGCGACGCTGACTCGCCCTATTTCAACACCTGGCAGGAGCGGGATGACCCGGCGGTTACGCTGTGGGATCTCCGGGATGTGGAGCATCTGGCCGATTTTGATCCCACCTATCGCTATGCCTGCGTCATTGAGTACAACACGCCGCCCTATACCGTCCCGGAGCGGGGCTGCGCGATCTTTCTCCATTGCAGCGACCACCCCACCTCCGGCTGCGTGGGCCTTTTGGAGGAGGATATGCGGCAGGTGCTGCTGTGGCTGGAGCCCCGGGAAAATCCTCAGATTCTCATCACCGGCTGGCCGATGGAGCCGTGACGGAGGCGAAGAAACGGACGCAGAAGCAGGGACGGCGGGCTCGCCGGTCGTCCCTGCTTTTTTGTCTGCCGCGCACCGGCGGAGCAGTTGTAAATCTTTCAAGAAAAGCGGGCTTTTGCCTTTTCTTTGGGACTGCGGTGTGCTATAATAATGAATATCTATAAAGATTTTTGGGGAGGAACGCGCTATGCTGAATCGAGTGGTTGTCACCATCGACGGATTTGATTATACTGTGGTTTCCGAGGACAATGAGGAGCATATCCGCAAAAGCGCCGCGCTGGTGGACAAGAATATTCAGGAGATCAAGGCTTCCACCAATCTGGCCACCGTCAGCTCGGTCGTGCTGGCGGCCATGAATATCGCCGATAAATACTACAAGGCGCAGGACGGCACCGACGGACTGCGGGTGCAGATCAAGGAATATGCCGAGGAGTGCGCCCATCTGCGGGCAGAGGTGGCCCGGCTGAAAAAAGAGGCCAAAAAGCAATAACGAGGGACGGGAGAACGGACAATATGCCAATGGAACTGATGAGCCCGGCGGGCTCCATGGAGGGCATCGTGGCCGCCGTCCGGGGCGGGGCCGACGCGGTGTACTTCGGCACCGGGGATTATAACGCCCGCCGCAACGCCAAAAATCTGGAGGGGGAGGAGCTGGCCGAGGCCTTTCGCTTCTGCCGCCTGCGGGGCGTCAAGACTTATGTCACCGTCAACACCCTGGTCACCGACCGGGAGCTGGTGCGGGCAAAGGAAATGATCCTGCGGCTCAACGAGCTGGGAGCCGACGCCCTCATCGTGCAGGATCTGGGCATGGCACGGCTGATCCGTTCAGTGGCGCCGGAGCTGCCCATCCATGCCTCCACCCAGATGACGCTGCACAATCTGGGCGGCGTGTTGGAGGCCGAAAAGCTGGGCTTCACCCGGGTGGTGCTGTCCCGGGAGCTGCCGCTGCGGGAGATCGAGTTCATTTGCAAGCGCAGCCCGGTGGAGATCGAGGTGTTCGTCCACGGGGCGCTGTGTATGTGCTATTCGGGGCAGTGCTATCTGTCGGCAGCCATCGGCGGCCGGTCGGGCAACCGGGGCCTGTGTGCCCAGCCCTGCCGGATGCAGTACAGCTTTGTCGGCGGCAAGCCGGAGCATCCCCTCAGCCTGAAGGATTCCAGCATGGCCCAGCACCTGAAGCAGCTGGAGGAAGCCGGCGTCCACACCCTGAAGATCGAGGGCCGCATGAAGCGGCCGGAATATACCGCACTGGTGACCAACATCTACAAGCGGGCGCTGGTGGAGCGGCGGGAGCCCACGTCGGAGGAGCTGGAACAGCTGCGGCAGGTCTTTTCCCGGGATGGCTTTACCGACGGCTATCTGATGGGCCGCCGCGGCGGGCAGATGTTCGGCACCCGGCAGGAGGAGGCAGGACGGGAGGCCCGGGCGCTGTACAAGCGGGCCCAGGCCCTGTATCAGACCCAGCCGGAGCACCCTACCATCCCGGTGGAGCTGTATTTTTCCGCCCGGGCAGGGCAGGATATGACGCTGGCCGTCACCGACCGGGACGGCAACCGGTACGAGACCGCAGGTCAGCCCGCCGAACCGGCCATCAGCCGGGCCACCACCGAGCAGGAGGTAGCCGCCGCCCTGCAAAAGACCGGCGGCACGGTGTTCCGTCCGGAAAAGCTGCATATCGAGCTGGAGGCGGGGCTGCGGGCTTCGGCCTCGGCGCTGAATGCCATGCGCCGCCAGTGCCTGGAAGGGCTGGCGCTGGTGCGCCGACAGCCCCCGAAGCGGGCGGAGGGCGACTGGCAGCCCGGGCTGCGCCGTCCGGCCTATACAGGCAAGCCGGGGTATCTCTATTCCTTCCGCTCGGTGGAGCAGTTGTCCGGGCCAATTCTGTCCTCCCGGCCGGAGATGATCTGGCTGCCGCTGGCTGAGACAGCCGCCCATCTGCCCATGCTGCGGGCGCTGATGGAAAAGGGCCTGCGCTTTGCCGCCGTGCTGGATCGGGTCACCTTTGACAGCCAGTGGCCCCAAACGCTGGAGCTTCTGCGGGAGGTGCGGGCCGCCGGCATCCGGGATGTGGCAGTGACCAATCTGGGCCAGCTGCCGCTGCTGGAAGGGCTGGACTTCACCCTTCACGGGGACTTTGGCCTGAACATCATGAACAGCCAGAGCGTCAAGGAGCTGCGCCGGATGGGACTGGCCTCCTGCACCCTGTCCTTTGAAATGAATCTGGCCCAGATCCGGGATATGAACCTTCCGCTGGACAGCCAGATCATCGCCTATGGCCGCCTGCCGCTGATGATCACCGAAAACTGCATCACCCGCCGCCATGGTGACGGCTGTCCTCACGACGGTACCGGCTGCGGCAAAAACAATGCCATCGTGGACAAGACCGGCCGCGCCTTTCCCGTGCTGCGGGAGGAGCACTGCCGCTCCACCCTGTACAATGCCGAGACCCTCTGGCTGGCCGACAAGCAGGAGGAGCTGCGGGGGCTGAGCCTGCGCTGGCTGCGGCTGAACTTTACCACCGAGACGGCAGAGGAGATCGAAGAGGTTCTCCGGGCCTATCGGGAGGAGGAGCGGGCGGTGCCGTCCCGCACCACCCGCGGACTGTATTATCGAGGTGTACAATGACTAACGGATATCCCTTCGAACGGCCCCAACTGCGGATCAAGCCGCTGGAACGGGGCGGCAGACGGCCGCCCATGCCCCGCTATGCTACTGGAGACGCTGCCGGGCTGGATCTGGCCGCCTTTCTGCCGGAGGAGGAGCAGGTCACCCTGCTGCCCGGCCAGTGGCGGCTGATTCCCACCGGACTGTGTCTGGCCATCCCCCGGCGTTACGCCGGATTGCTGCTGGGCCGGTCGGGGCTGGCGGCCAAATATGGCGTCACCCTGACCAACTGCGTGGGGCTGATCGACGCCGACTACCGGGGCGAGGTGCAGGTCAACCTGATCAACCACGGCAGCCAGCCCTTTGTGGTGCATGACGGAGACCGCATCGCCCAGCTGCTGCTGCTGGGCGTTCCGGAGGTGGAGCTGCTTTTGACCGACTCTCTGGACGATACCGCCCGGGGCACCGGAGGCTTCGGTTCTACCGGCGTGTAAGGCCGTCTTTCGCATTCGCATCGAAACGATCGGCAGGAAGCTGCCGGCATACAGAGAGGAGCATCTCTATGGCAAGGCAAATGTTCAGGCGGATCCTCAAAGCGCTGATCTATGTGGTCATCATCTGCTCTGCGGTTTTTCTGCTGATGCGGCTGCTGCCCGATCAGATGGTGTGTTCCGAGGCCAAGTCCGTGGGCTGTCTGTATCCGGAAACTGCGACCGGGGTCACGGCGGTAACGCCACAGCCCAGATACTGCACACCGGAAGGCCAATTCTCCCACCTCTGTGATTGCAAGGCACGAAGTGCCGTGACAATCTGATCTGCCCCCGGCTCTTGTTCGCTTTCTCTGATTTTGCTTCACACCCAAAAGAAAGGCCCGGTTTTTTATGCTGATTCTTGCATCCCAATCCCCCCGGCGGCAGTCGCTGCTGGAGCTCATCACCCCGGAATTTCGCGTCCGGCCCACCGGCTGTGACGAGACGCTGTGCTGTGCCGACCCGGTGGAGCATGCCCGGCTGCTGGCGCTGCGCAAATGCGCTGCGGCGCTGGAGCAGGCCGCGCCGGAGGATGCCGTCATCGCCGCCGACACGGTGGTGTTTCTGGACGGCAGCCTGCTGGAAAAGCCGTCGGACGAGGCGGAGGCCCGGGCCATGCTGCAGCGGCTTTCGGGCCGCACCCACCGGGTCTGTACCGGTGTGGCGGTGGCCTTTCGGGGAGAGACGCGCTCTTTTGCCGAGGAGACCGAGGTCACCTTTTACCCCCTGTCCCGACAGCTCATCGACTGGTATGTGTCTACCGGCGAGCCTATGGACAAGGCCGGGGCCTATGGCATCCAGGGGCAGGGAAGCCTGCTGGTGCGGGAGATCCGGGGGGATTATGCCAATGTGGTGGGCCTGCCGGTGAGTCGGCTGTTCCGGTTACTGCTGGAGCTGGGCGTGCCGCTGGGAGAGGGGGCACAGGCATGAAGCTGATGCGCTCCCGCCTGTTCTGGTTCACCATGCTGCTGGCAGCGGTGAGCCTGACGCTGCTGCTGTCCTCCGCCGTCACGGGGAAGCCTACCTTTTTGCGGAATGTGGCGGGGGCCGTGGTGACACCACTGCAAAACGGGGTATCGGCTGCTGCCGACTGGTTCAGCGATGTGTTCGGCTATTTCTACCGCTACGATGCGCTGGAACGGGAAAATGCCCAGCTGCGGGAACAATTGCAGGCCTATGAGAAGCTGGAGGTGGAGTATCACGCCGCCGTTAACCAGAACGCCGCCCTGCGGGAGGCCGCAGGCATCAAGGCCCGGCGGGCCGACTTTGAACTGGAGCTGTGCTCGGTGGTGTCGGTGACGGGAAACGGCTTCCAGAGCAGTCTGACCCTGAGCCGTGGCAGCCTTTCGGGCATTGAGGAGGGGGACTGCGTCATCACCGGCGACGGAATGGTGGGGTATGTGGATCAGGTGACCCTTACCAGCTGCGTGGTGAAGACGGTGATCCATGTGGATTTCAGCGCCTCGGCGGCGGTCTCCCGCACACGGGAGGTGGTGGTGGCCGGCGGCGACTTTGAGCTGGCGGCCAAGGGCCTGCTGAAGGTGCCCTATCTGGAAAATGACGCCGACCTGCGGGCGGGAGATGTGATCCTGACCAACGGCGGCGCTTATCCGCCCGACCTGATTCTGGGACGGGTGACCGGGGTGCAGCAGGAGAGCCACGGCCTGAGCAGCTATGCCGCCGTGGAGCCTGCGGTGGACTTCGGCAGTCTGAGCACGGTGTTTGTAGTGAAAAGCTTCAGTGTAGAAAGCTGAAAAAGCGGGATGAGACATGATCCGATCTGACAAATACAACTGGTTGAAATATGGAAGCTACGCACTGCTGCTGCTGGGCTTTTTTCTGCTGCAATCGGCCCGGGGAACGGCGCTCTGGCTGTGGGGGAGCTCGGTGAATGCGCTGCCCTTTTTTGTGGCGTCGGCGGCGCTGCTGGATGGCCCCTATGCCGGGGGTGCCTTTGGCTTTGCTGCCGGAGTGCTGCTCACCGTCAACTCCGCCGGGGTCGAGGGCTTTCAGTCGCTGTATCTCACCCTGTTCGGGGTGCTGTTCGGGCTGTTCGGCGCGGGGTATCTGCGGCGGATGGTGCTGTCCGCCCTGGCGGGAGGGGCTTTGTGCATGACAGTGGAGGCCGTTTTGCGCTATGTGTTCCGGGATCTGCTGTTTTATGGCATGGGGCTGGGACAGGCGGCGGCGGGCTTTGCCCTGCGGATGGCCCTTTCCCTGCCCTTTGGCGCGCTGGCCTACGGCGCACTGCTGCTGGTACACCGGCACTTTACGGAGGAACGGTCATGAGGCAGCGTTGGATCCAGGTGACGGCACTGTGCGTGTGCATGGGGCTGATCTTCGGCGGACTGGTGTACCGTCTGATCCAGCTGCAGCTGATCCAGGGACCCAACGCCACTGCGGTGGAGGCCTCCACCGTGATCCGGGAGTATGACGAGATCGCCTCCCGCGGGGAGCTGCTGGATCGTAACGGTGTGACCATGGTGGGCAACGCGCTGGGCTATTCCGTTCAGCTGGACTATTATGAATGGGACAAAAAGCAGCAGAATCGGGTGCTGCTGGAGCTGTGGAGCATTTTGCAGGAAAACGGGGTGGAAAGCCTGGACATCCTGCCGCTGAACTGGGAAAAGCCGCTGGCCTATACCTATACCTCCCTGGAAAGCGGCGAGGGGCGCAAGCTGGAGAAATTTGTCCAGGCCCAGAGCTGGGGCTCGGTGGCAGAACTGACGCCCAACCGGCTGTTTGGCCTGCTGTGCAGCAAATATGATGTGGACAGCAGCCTGACGCTGCAGGAGCGGCGGGCCGTGGTGGGGCTGCGGTATTATCTGGAGGATTATCAGTTTTCCAACTACAACACCCCGGTGACGGTGGTAGAGGAGCTGGACATCGGAACGGTGGCCCGCATTTCCGAACAGGGCAGCCGTCTGCCCGGGGTGAACATCCAGGTGACCAACAGCCGGGAATATCACACCACGGCGGCGGCCCATCTGTTGGGACGGGTGGGCAGCATCTCCAAGGAGGAATACGAGGAGAAGAAGGAGCAGGGCTATGGCCTTACCGATACCATCGGCAAAGACGGCATGGAGCAGGCGCTGGAGAGTCTGCTGCGGGGCACAGACGGTCTGCGGGCCGTGGAGGTCAATCGGCAAACCGGGCAGATGGTGGCCGAATATATGCTGGAGGATACCCAGCCCGGACGGAACTGCTATCTGACCATTGACCTGGCGCTGCAGGAGCGGGTGGAGCAGGCGCTGGCAGAGACGCTGGCGGCCATCAGGGAAAAGGGGGCCCAATCCCGGGACGGGGAGGGGGCCGATGCCGAGGGCGGTGCGGCGGTGGTCATCGATGTGAACACTGGCGAGATCCTGGCGATGGCCAGCTATCCCACCTACCGGCTGGAGAGTTTCAGTGCCGATTATGCCCAGAACAGCACCGATCCTCTTTCGCCCTTTCTGAACCGGACCATCATGTCCACCTATTCCCCCGGTTCTACCTTTAAGATGTGTACCGCGCTGGCGGCACTGGAGGAGGGCATTATCACGCCGGAGACCCGCATTTATGACGAGGGCATCTATACCCGCTACGCCGATGTGGGCTACAGCCCCCGGTGCTGGATCTACCGGCAGTATGGCCGGAACCACGGCAACATCAATGTAAGTCAGGCTCTGAAATACTCCTGCAACTATTTCTTTTACGAGATGGGCTATCAGCTCCAGCCTGAGCGGCTGAACAAATACGCTATCCAGCTGGGGCTGGGACAGAAGACCGGCGTGGAGCTTTCGGGGGAAAAGAGCGGCAATCTGGCCGGGCCGGAATCCCGACAGGCCAACGGCGGCGAAAAGTGGTACGGCGCGGACACCCTGATGGCGGCCATCGGTCAGTCGGACCATCTGTTCACCCCTCTGCAGCTGGCCAATTATGTGGCCACACTGGTGAACGGCGGCACCCGCTATCAGCCCCACCTGCTGAAAACCGTGATGGATCACACCAACACCCAGGTGTACGAGGAGGTCGCGCCCACACCGCTGAATACGGTGGAGATCGCCCGGAGCACGGTGAATGCCATCAAGGAGGGCATGAAGGGCGTCGTCACCGAGGACGGCACCGCCAGCTCTTATTTTGCCGGCTTCCCCATTCAGGTGGGCGGCAAGACCGGCTCGGCCCAGATGGTGGGCCATAGCGCCACCGGTGTGTTTGTCTCCTTCGCCCCCTATGACGAGCCGGAGCTGGCCGTTTGCGTGGTGGGAGAATATGCCTCCTCCGGCGGTTCTCTGGCTCCGGTGGCCATTGCTGCCTATGACCAGTATTTTGGTCTGGGGCTGTCCCAGGGGCAGGAATGACCGGCGAAAATCGGGCATATGGGGGATTTGGGGTAATTTCATGATTTTTTGTATTTACCCCTTGAGAATTTTGTTGTAAAAGTGTATAATAAACCAAGAGTATGCTTGGAAGGGGAGCGGGAGCATGGGAACTGTCATCGCGGTGGCCTCCGGAAAGGGCGGCACCGGCAAGACCTCCTTTTGCGCCAATGTGGCGATCTCGCTCTGTGCCCTGGGAGAAAAGGTGCTGCTGATCGACGCCGATGCCGGTCTGCGCAGCCTGGATCTGGTGCTGGGCATGACCGACAGCCTGCTGTTTTCCTATGGAGATGTGATCCGGGGCAGTGCCGGCCTGAAGGAGGCCGCCGTTGCCCATCCGGTGGCAAAAAACCTGCGGGTGCTCACCGCCCCCGGTGAGCCGGGCATCGGCGAGGTATATGAGCCCCGGGACATTGCCGCACTGCTGAAGCGGGTGCGGGCCCATTTTACCTACACACTGGTGGATTGTGCCGCCGGGCTGGGAACCGATGTGCTGTCCTTTGCGGCAGCGGCCGACCGAGCGGTGATCGTTTCCACCTCGGATTATACCGCCCTGCGGGGCGCACAGAGCACGGCGGGTATTTTTTCCCGCATCGGGCAGGAAAACTGCGCCATCGTGGTGAACCGGCTTCGCCCCGGCATGATCCGGGCGGGAGCCGCCGCAAATGTAGACCGGGCCATGGACACCACCGGCCTTTCGCTGCTGGGCGTGGTGCCGGAGGATCCGGAGGTCATCGCCAGCGGCAACCGGGGGACCATCCTGGCGCTGGACAGCTTCGGCCCGGCAGCGCAGGCCTATCTCAACATCGCAAAGCGGCTTCGCGGGCAGCGGGTACGGCTGCTGAGTCAGGTGCCCGGCCGGGAATGGCGGGTCTGATTTCATACGGACAGGATTTTTTGACGATAAACAGGAACATTAAAGGAGGAGCCCAAAATGAACATCGCTATCATCGCGCAGAACCGGAAAAAAGAGCTTATGGTACAGTTTTGCATCGCCTATTGCGGACTGCTGGCAAAGCACAGGCTTTGCGCCACCGGCACCACCGGCAAGATGATCATGGACGCAACCGGCCTTCGTATCGACTGCCTGCTGCCCGGCTCCACAGGCGGCGAGCAGCAGATTGCCGCGAGAGTCTCCTACAATGAGATCGATCTGGTGCTGCTGTTCCGCGATCCCATGGAAAAATACCAGAACGACACCCAGATCAACGATCTGCTGCGTTCCTGCGATCAGAACTGCATCCCTGTGGCCACCAATGTGGCGACCGCCGAGATGCTGATCCAAGGCCTGGCCAGGGGTGACCTGGCCTGGCGTGAGATCAATCCCAACACCAGCATTTAAGGTTTTTGCGGGAAAAGCATTGACTTTTTCCGTGGTTTTTGCCATAATGTGTTTGTTCCGCGGGGAAAAGGCAGGAGTAAGCCGAACACCGTGCCCACAGGGAAGGACGCCACGACTGAAAGCGTCCGGCACAGGCTCTGCCCAAGACAGCCTTTGAGCGGGCGTATAAGGCGGCTTTCCGCCGAAATCGCGGCCCCGCCCGGCCACAATCGGGCGACGGAGGATGCGCGCAGGTGCATCGAACATGGGTGGCACCACGAAGTGTTGCAGGGCAGCGCTTTCGTCCCATTGGCGGGACGGGAGCGTTCTTTTTTTGGAGAAAGCCTGAATGTTTTGTAATATTATACCGAAGTTATACTGAAAGGAATGGATATTATGGAGAAAATCAAGCCTCGCACCCTTTCCGGCTTTATGGAGCTGCTGCCCGCACGGCAGCAGCAGATGGAGCGGTTCCTGGGCGTGCTGCGGGAGACCTACAGCCTCTACGGCTTTACACCGCTGGATACGCCGGTGATCGAATCGGCAGAGGTGCTGCTGGCCAAGGGCGGCGGCGAGACCGAAAAGCAGATCTACCGCTTTGAAAAGGGCGACAGCGACCTGGCGCTGCGCTTTGACCTGACGGTGCCGCTGGCGAAGTATGTGGCCATGAACTACGGTCAGCTGACCTTCCCCTTCCGCCGGTTCCAGATCGGCAAGGTGTATCGGGGAGAGCGGGCCCAGCGGGGCCGCTTCCGGGAATTCTATCAGGCCGACATCGACATCATCGGCGACGGCCAGCTGGATATCCTCAACGAGGCCGAGATCCCGGCGGTAATCTATCGCACCTTCTCGGCGCTGGGTCTGCTGCGCTTCCAGATCCGGGTGAACAACCGCAAGATTCTCAACGGCTTTTACGCTATGCTGGGCCTGTCCCATAAGGCCGGAGACATCATGCGCACGGTGGACAAGCTGGACAAGATCGGCCCGGACAAGGTTCGCACGCTGCTCACCGATCCCGAGGTGGGGCTGGACGAGGGCCAGGCTGGGGAGATCCTGGATTTCATCTCCATCCGGGGCTCCAACGCGCAGATCCTGGAGCGGCTGGCGGCCTATCAGGGGCGACACGAGCTGTTTGATCTGGGCTATGAGGAACTGAAGACGGTGGTGTCCTGTCTGGCGGCCTTTGGCGTGCCGGAGGAAAACTTCGCCGTGGATCTGACCATTGCCCGTGGACTGGACTATTACACCGGTACGGTGTACGAGACCACCATGCTGGATCATCCCGAGGTGGGCTCCATCTGCTCGGGCGGTCGATATGATAACCTTGCGGAATATTATACCGACAAAAAGCTTCCCGGCGTGGGCATTTCCATTGGCGCTACCCGGCTGTTCTATGTGCTGGAGGAGCAGGGCCTGCTGAACGATGCACTGCCTACGGCACCGGCGGATGTGCTGGTGATCCCCATGACCGAGGACTTTTTCAAGGCGGTGGAGGTGGCCACAGCCCTGCGGGATGCGGGCATCCGCACCCAGCTGTACACCGAAAAGAAGAAGTTCAAGGCCAAGATCGGCTATGCTGACAAGCTGGGTATCCCCTATGTGGTATTTCTGGGGGAGGACGAGATCGCCGGCGGTGTCATCGCCCTGAAGGATCTGGCCTCCGGCCAGCAGCAGACCCTGACGGTGGCGGCTGCCGTGGAGCAGCTGCGGGAGGGACTGGCAGCACGCGGCCGTGGCACCGTGATTGCGGAGAAGAACTGATTTCGGGGAAGCACGGGGGTTTGTTGTCGAAAGCCTGCCCTTTTTCCATTCACGCAGGCGGCACACGACAAATAGAACTCATTGGAAATGCCAACAAATAATCGAATAATCGGATAAAATATAAAGGAGAAATCATTATGATGCAATCCAGAACCCACACCTGTGGGGAGCTTCGGTTGGAGCATGTGGGCCAGACGGTGACGCTGGCCGGCTTTATGGAAAATGTCCGGGAGGTGGGCGCGGGCCTGGCCTTCATCGTCCTGCGGGACTTCTATGGCACCACCCAGCTGGTGGCCGAAACCCCCGAGATTCTTTCGGTCATCCGGGAGCTGAACAAGGAGACCACCCTCCAGGTCACCGGCACGGTGCGGGAACGCTCCAGCAAGAATCCCAAGCAGGCCACCGGTGATATCGAGGTGGTGCCCACCCAGGTCAAGGTGCTGGGCCGCTGCCGCCACAACGAGCTGCCCTTTGAGATCAACCGCAGCCGTGAGGCCGACGAGACTGCCCGCCTGAAATATCGCTACCTGGATCTCCGCAACCCTGCCGTCAAAAACAACATCATTCTGCGGTGCAATGTGGTGGCCGCCATCCGCAAGGCCATGATGGAGCATGACTTCCTGGAGATCACCACCCCCATCCTGACGGCCTCCTCTCCCGAGGGCGCACGGGACTATCTGGTGCCGGCCCGCAAGCATCCCGGCAAGTTCTATGCCCTGCCCCAGGCACCCCAGCAGTTCAAGCAGCTGCTGATGACCTCCGGCTTTGACCGCTATTTCCAGATCGCCCCCTGCTTCCG
>CAZYAD010000003.1:0-74059 GCA_964646225.1 uncultured Oscillospiraceae bacterium | reverse complement strand
CAAGCGCTTCTCTGCCTGCGGCGCCCGCGTCGGCTGCATCATCTCCCGCAACAAGGAGCTGATGGCCAACTGCATGAAGCTGTGCCAGGCCCGTCTGTGCGTGGCTACCCTGGATCAGATCGCCTCTGCCGCGCTGTACGAGGTCGGCCCCGAGTACTTTGCAGCTGTCCGTGACGAGTACAAGGCCCGCCGCGACACCTGCATGGCCGGTCTGAAGAAGATCCCCGGCGTTGTCTGCGAGTGCCCCAAGGGCGCCTTCTACATCATGGCCAAGCTGCCCATCGATGACGCCGACAAGTTCCAGACCTGGCTGCTGGAGGAGTTCGAGGACAACGGCGAGACCGTCCAGTTCTCTCCCGCACAGTCCATGTACGCCACTCCCGGCAAGGGCATCAACGAGGTTCGTATGGCCTATGTCCTGGAGCAGCACAAGCTGGCCCGCGCCATGGAGCTGCTGGGCATCGCTCTGGAGAAGTACAACGCTCTCAACAAGTAAGTCTGCGCATTTTCAAAAGCCGACCCGAATCGGGTCGGCTTTTGCTATTTACAAAACCATGGTTCTCAGGTACAATGTAGCAGAGCGGGGAGCCGCAAAGGGGCGGCTCCCCGTATCATAAGGCGGCAGCTGCCGGCCGCAGGGCCGCTTTCGCGAACAGCGGCCACTGACCCATTCTATGCACCTCCCCCGCAGAAGTACACAGGCAGCCCGCGCGGACGCGCCGCCGCAGGAAGCCCGTGAAACAGGAAAGGAAGTTCTCCCTATGACCATGCTTGCTCCCTCGATCCTCTCAGCCGATTTTGCAAACCTCCAGCGGGATGTCCGGCTGGTGCTGGACGCCGGTGCCGACTGGCTCCATGTCGATGTGATGGACGGACATTTCGTGCCCAATATCTCCATCGGCGTCCCGGTGGTAAAGTCGCTCCGCAGGGCCACCGACGGTTTTCTGGATGTCCACCTGATGATCTCTCAGCCGGAAAAGTATCTGGAGGCCTTTGCAAAGGCCGGGGCCGACCTGCTGAATATCCATGTGGAGGCCGAAGGCGATATGGCCGCCATGCTGGCGCAGATCCGCGCACTGGGCTGCAAAAGTGCCCTGACCATCAAGCCCAACACCCCCGCCAAGGCGGTGTTTCCCTATTTGTCCCTGTGCGACATGGTGCTGGTCATGTCGGTGGAGCCAGGCTTTGGCGGACAGAAGTTCATGCCCTCTGCCCTGCCCAAGCTGCGCGCCCTGAAGGCCGAGATCGCCCGACAGGGGCTGTCCTGTCTGCTGGAGATCGACGGCGGCATCAATCTGGAAAACGCCGGAGAGGCCGCTTCCGCAGGGGCCGATGTGCTGGTGGCCGGGTCGGCGGTTTTCGGTGCGGAGGACGTCCCGGCACGGGTACGGGCATTCAGGAACATTTCAGTTTGAGGCGCAATTTAACATCTTTCACAATCGATAACAGCGGATTTTCATTAAAAAATCCGCTGTTCTTGTTTGATATGCACAAATTTCTCCGGTGAACTTTGGTGAATCTGCTATTGAGTTTGAACAGGAAAATTGTTTACAAATCCTTCATGCTTTGTTATAATGTTGTCATAAATCAACAAAAAGGAGCGTCTGACATGAAACGCAACAAACTCGTGAAAGTCCTGCTTCTGAGCCTGAGTATCGCCATGCTGCTGAGCATTGGCTGCTTCGCTGCCGAAGTAGGCGACAGCTTCGCTTACAACACCCTTCTGGCCGCACTGCCCCCTGCAATCGCGATCGTCCTGGCTCTGATCACCAAGGAAGTTTACTCCTCCCTGTTCCTGGGCATTCTTTCCGGCGCTTTGATGTTCTCCAACTTCAGCTTCATGGGCACCTTTGTTCATGTGTTTGAGGGTGGTATCATCACCAACCTGTCCGACAGCTACAATGTGGGCATCCTGATCTTCCTGGTCATCCTGGGCGTCATGGTTCAGCTGATGAACACGGCCGGCGGCTCCGCTGCCTTTGGTAAGTGGTCTGTGGAACATATCAAGACCCGTACCGCCGCTCAGCTGGCCGTTGTCTGCCTGGGCTGCCTGATTTTTATCGACGACTATTTCAACTGCCTGACCGTGGGCTCCGTCATGCGTCCCCTGTCCGATAAGCACAACATCTCCCGTGCCAAGCTGGCTTATCTGATCGACGCCACCGCCGCTCCCGTCTGCATCATTGCTCCTGTTTCCTCCTGGGCCGCCGCCGTTACCGGCTTTGTGGATGGCGTTGACGGTCTGGATCTGTTCATCAGCGCGATCCCCTATAACTATTACGCGCTGCTGACCATCTTTATGATGATCGCCATGGCGATCATGAAGGTGGAGTTTGGCCCCATGGCCACCCACGAGAAGAACGCCATCGAAAAGGGCGACCTGTACACCACCCCCGACCGTCCCTATGAGAACGCCAACAACACCGTTCCCAGCTCCAAGGGCACCGTTCTGGATCTGGTCTTCCCCATCCTGACCCTGATCGTCATGTGCGTGGTTGGTCTGGTTTACTCTGGCGGCTTCTTTGACGGCGGCGTCAGCTTTACTGAGTCCTTCTCCAACGCCGATGCTTCCATCGGTCTGACCTATGGCTCCTTCTTTGCCTTTGTCATCACCCTGATCTGGTATGTGGTCCGCCGCGTGCTGACCTTCCGCCAGATGATGGATCTGATCCCCGAGGGCTTCAAGTCCATGGTTCCCGCCATCCTGATCCTGACCTTTGCCTGGACCCTGAAGTCCATGACCGACTCTCTGGGTCTGAAGGAATACATCGCCGGTATCGTTTCCGGCTTCTCTGACAGCATGGTCTCCATGCTGCCCGCCGTGATCTTCCTCATCGGCTGCATCATGAGCTTCGCCACCGGTACCTCCTGGGGCACCTTCGGTGTGCTGATTCCCATCGTCGTGGCTGCCTATACCGAGCCCGGCGTCGGTTTCCTCCCCGGCAAAGAGGTCATCGGCACCATCCTGGTGTCCGCCTGTATGGCCGGTGCCATCTGCGGCGACCACTGCTCCCCCATCTCCGATACCACCATCATGGCCTCTGCCGGTGCTCAGTCCAACCACCTGAACCATGTGCAGACCCAGCTGCCCTATGCCATCACCTGCGCTGTGGTCTCCTTCGTCTGCTACATCTTCGCCGGCTTTGTCCGCAACGCCTGGATCAGCCTGGTCTTTGCGCTGGCTCTGATGATCGTTGTTCTGTTCGTCATCAAGATGCTGCACAACAAGAAGACGGCAGCTGCAAAGTAACGCATTCTTCAAAGAACATACATATTCTCCTTTCATATCCCTTTTCCAGGAAAGGCCCACCGACAAGGCGGGTCTTTTCTGTTGCAGCACATAAAAAACGACCGCCGGGCCAGCGTGCCTGACGGTCGTTTTCGATTTGATGGATGCTATTTCCACAGCTTCTGTGCTGCGACCTCGCTGTAGAGCTTACAGTAGCTCTCATATCGGGAGCGGGCAATCCGGCCGCTTTCCACGGCCTCCCGCACTGCGCAGCCCGGCTCCCGGATGTGCCTGCAATCCGCAAAGCGGCACTGACCGAACAGGCGATCCAGCTCCGGAAAATACTGCTGCAAATTGTCCCGAGTCAGCTTCTCCATGCGCACTGCGTCAAAAGTGGAAAAGCCGGGGGTGTCTGCCACCAGCCCGCCGTTGTCCAGCCGCAGCAGCTCCACATGACGGGTGGTATGCCGCCCGCGGCCGATCTTTTCGCTCAGCTCCCCTACCTGCAGGCCGAAGCGGCTGTCGATGCGGTTGAGGATGCTGGACTTCCCGATGGCAGAGTTGCCGGTGAAGGCGCTGATCTTGCCCTTCAGCAGCGCCCGCAGCTCCTCCACCCCCTCGCCGGTAACGGCGCTGGCCCGCAAAACAGTAAAGCCTGCGGCGGAATAGGCCTCGAACAGCTCCTCGCTGGGGGAAAGGTCGGCCTTGTTCAACAGAATCACCGGGGTAATGCCCTGATACAGCGCCACCACCGTCACCTTGTCGATCAGATAAGGGTCGGTCACTGGCGGGGCCTGAGAGCAGAGGATCACCAGCTGGTCGATATTGGCGATGGCCGGGCGGATCAGCCCGTTTCGCCGGGGCAGGCGGCGGATGATATAGCCCTCCGCCCCCTCCAGGCGCAGCTCCACCTGCTCACCGGCGGCCAGAATGCCGCCGGTATGCTTCAGCTTGGCGCTGGCCCGACACCGGAGGAGCTGCTCTCCGCAGACCACCTGATAATTTCCGCCAACGCCCTTAAGGACGATGCCCTGAACGGTCTCTCCCATCAGAAGGTGACCACCTCCGAGGAATAGGGCACCCGGTTCTGGTAGATTTCCACCAGATGCTCCCCCTGCAGGGCGGTCAGCGACACCGTGATGGAGCCTTCCGCCGGATCGTGGGCACTGTTATAGACCGTCATACCGTCCACCATGACCCAGACCTCCACCGTTTCCTCACCGGTATCCACCAGCGTGATGGGCAGATCGAGGGTCACCTCGGGCGGCGCGGCAGGCTCGATGCTGATAGTAAAGGCCACAGTGGAGCCCTTTTCCACCTGGGTATGGGCCTCCACGCTCTGGTAGATCACCTGACCCGCCATGCCGTCGTATTCCTCATAGGTCACCGGATCCCAGTTCAGCCCGGCGGCCTCCAGCAGCATCAGCGCCTCGGACTCCGAGCAGCCCATCAGGGCGGGCATTTCCACCAGGACGATCTCCGGGCCCTTGCTCACCGTCAGGGTGACGGTGTCTCCGGCGGTCAGCTGTGTTCCCGCCGCCGGTTCGGTGCGGAGCACATGACCGCTGGGCACCTCGTCATTAAACTCCGGCGTGTCCTCCACACAGATGATGCCCAGCCGCTCCAGCTCGATCTTCACCTGCCGCGCTTCCATTTCGGTATAATCCGACAGCTGGAAGGTCTTTGCCCCGCGGCTGATGGTCACGGTGATGACCTCGTCCCGGCCGATCTTCCGATTGCCTTCGGGCTCCTGCTGGATGATCTTGCCGGCGTCCACCGACTCGTAATAGACATACTCACCCTCCACGATGGTGAAGTCGGCGTAGGCCGGGTCGGTGATCACCTGAGAATAATACTGGCCGAGGAGGTTGGGCGTGACCAGCTTGTCGGAATCCTGATCGCCGTAGGGGTCGATCACCGACTTGATGAAGTAGGCTGCGCCGCCGCAGAAGACCAGCACGGCAAACAGGCTGAACAGCAGCGCCGCAGGCAGGGGCGAACGCTCCTTTTTGGCTTTTTTCACAGGCTCCTCCTCCGTTCCCCGGGGCTCCTCCCCTTTTGCCGCGGGCTGCTCTGGCTTTTCCCGCAGATGGCGGCCCTCAGCCTCCAGAATGGCGGCAACCTCGCCGGTATTGTGGAGCTTGCGGGTGGCTTCCAGCTCATCCTCCTCCACCGGTGTCCCCTCCTCCCGGGGGATGGACAGCTTAAACTGCTGCTCGTTCTGGAATGCCTCCAGATCGGCAAGGATCTGTCCGGCGGTGGCGTATCGGCGGGAAAGCGAGGGGTTCATGGCCTTCATGGTGATCTCCTCCAGCTGCGGCGGCACATCCTCGGCAAAGATGGAGGGGGGTAGCGCGATGGAGTTGATATGCTGCAGCGCGATGGACACCGGGCTGTCCCCCTCGAAGGGCAGGCGGCCGGTGATCATTTCGTACATTACCACACCCAGAGAATACAGATCGGTGCGGTTGTCCACATAGCTGCCCTTGGCCTGCTCCGGCGAGACATAGTGTACCGAGCCGATGGCCTCGCCCTTGCTGTAGGTGCTCTCGTTGGAGGCAAAGTGGGCGATGCCGAAGTCGGCCACCTTAACGGTGCCGTCCCGCAGCAGCATGATATTCTGGGGCTTGATATCCCGGTGGATAATGTTGTGGTCATGAGCGTGCTCCAGTGCGCGGGCGATCTGGGTGGCAAACACCGTCACCTCCTTGGGGGAAAGCTGGCCCCGGCGGCTCAGGTATTCCTTCAGGGTAATGCCGTCGATCAGCTCCATGACGATGTAGTCCACATTTCCCGACCGGGAAACATCGTAGATATTGACGATATTGGGATGGGAAAGCATGGCAACGGCCTGGGCCTCGTCATGGAACTTCCGGCGGAATTCCTCGTCAGAGGCAAACTCCTCCTTCAGGATCTTGACGGCCACATAGCGGTTCAGCCGGTGACATTTTGCCTTATAGACCACGGCGGTGCCGCCCACGCCGATGATCTCCTGGAGCTCATACCGATTGTCCAGCATCGTTCCGATATACTTATCCATGGTGACACCTCCCTGTTAAAAGCCAATCAGAATCATGGTGATATTGTCGTGTCCGCCCCGGTGCTTGGCCATGTCCAGCAGCCGGGCGCAGGCGGTCTCCGGCCGCTCGCTCTGAAAAATCTCGTAATAGATCTCCGGGTCGGTGATCTCCCGGGTCAGGCCGTCACTGCACAGAAGCAGGTACTGCCCGGCCTTTACCGGCACGGTAAAGATGTCGCACTTTACGGTGGCATCGGCCCCCATGGCCCGGGTGATCACATTCCGACTGGGGTGCCGGCTGGCCTGATAGGGCGTCAGATCACCCCGCTTCATCAGCTCGGTCACCAGAGAATGATCCTCTGTGATCTGACGCATCCCGTTTTCATCCAGCAGATAGGCCCGGCTGTCGCCCACATTGCCCACCAGAGCCTGACCGCCGCCGCACAGGGCGCACACCATGGTGGTGCCCATTCCGGCGTAGTCCTCATTGGCGCGGGAGGCATCGAACACCACCTCGTTCACCTGGTCATAGGCCTCCAGCAGCCGCTGCCGCAGCTGTCCGGCGGGGGTACTTCCCTTCCAGCAGTTGGAAAGGCTGTTGACAAACGCGTCGGCCGCCAGTCCGGAGGCTACCTCACCGGCCTTCGCGCCGCCCATGCCGTCGCAGACCAGAAACAGCCCCCGCTCCGATGCAGCGTCGTACTCCATCCGAAAGGCGTCCTCGTTGACCTCCCGGACGACGCCCACATCGGTCAGTCCCCATGCTTTCATTTTGCCACCTCCATATTTCTCTGGCGACGGAGCTGGCCACAGGAGGCCGAGATATCTCCGCCCAGGCTTCGGCGCACGGTGGCGTTCAGCCCGTTTCGGATCAGTTCGTTCTGGAACCAGCGCAGATCGTTCCGTGTGCTGGGCACCAGCGGCGACCCCTCCACATGATTCAGCGGGATCAGGTTCACATGACAGTTGAAGCCCCTGAGCAGCGCGATCAGCTGCCGGGCGCATTCCCGGGTGTCAGTGACGCCGTGGATCATGGCATACTCAAAGGAGATGCGCCGGCCGGTGGTCTCAAAGTACCGATGACAGGCAGGAATCAGCTCCTCCAGCCCGTAGCGGCGGTTCACCGGCATGATTTTGGAGCGGGTCTCGTTATTGGGCGCGTGCAGCGAGATGGACAGGGTCAACTGCAATTTCAGCTGGGCCAGCTCGTCGATCTTCGGCACCAGACCGCAGGTGGAAAGGGAGATATGCCGCATTCCGATGTTGATACCGTTTTCATGGGACACCAGCCGCAGAAATTGCAGCACATTGTCGTAATTGTCCAGCGGCTCTCCGGTGCCCATCAGCACGATATTGGACACCCGGCGTCCGCTGTCCTTCTGGACAAAAAGGATCTCGTCCAGAATCTCGGCCGGGGTCAGGTTGCGGCTGCGGGCGGGGTCAAAGGAGGCGCAGAACACGCAGCCCATCTTGCACCCCGCCTGGGTGGAAACGCAGATGCTGTTACCGTGCTCATACTGCATCAGGACCGTTTCGATGCTGTTGCCGTCCGCAAGGCCAAACAGATATTTGATGGTGCCGTCCAACCGGGAGACCTGCTTTCTCAGGATCTCAGGCCGGGTGATGAAGCAGGCCTCATCCAGCTTGACCCGCAGGGCCTTGGGGATATCGCTCATCTCTTCAAAGGAGGTGACCCCCTGGTGCAGCCACTTAAAGATCTGCTTCGCCCGGTATCGGGGTTCCCCCAGTTGGGTCAGAAGGGCCTCCAGCTGGGCAGGCAGCAGGGATTTGATGCAGATTTTTTCGTTCATATCAGCCTCGCGTCTTTACGATTTTTGCCATAAAAAAGCCGTCGGTGTGGTGGATGTGGGGCCAGAGAGTCAGCCTTCCCTCCTCCACAGGGCCGATGCCCGGGAGGGTGAAGGGCTCCAGCGCGAACTCCGGGTGGGTGGACAGAAAGCGCTCCACCACGGCCTCGTTTTCTTCCTTCAAGACTGTGCAGGTAGAATAGACCAGACGGCCGCCGGGCCGGAGATAGCGGCCCGCATTCTCCAGAATGGAGAGCTGGAGAGGCGGCAGGGCCTTGAGCTGGTCGCCGTCCTTATAGCGCACATCGGGCTTTTTGCGGATGACCCCCATTCCCGAGCAGGGCACATCGCAGATGATGGTGTCGGCCCGTGCCAGCAGGGCGTCCTTTATCACAGAGGCGTCCGCAGGGAAGGTCTGGATACAGGAAGCCCCGTAGCGGGCGGCATTTTGGGCGATCAGATCGGTTTTATGCGGGTGGAGATCCATGGACAGCAGGGTGCCGCGATCCTCCATCAGCTGGGCCGCCAGCAGGGATTTTCCCCCGGGAGCGGCGCACAGATCCAGCACGGTTTCCCCCGGGCGGGGGGCCAACGCCTCTACACACAGCTGGCTGGCAATGTCCTGGATGTAAAACAGCCCCTGCTTCAGTGCGTCGCTTTGCAGCACGCCCCGCAGGTCAGGGAAGCACAGCGCCTGCTCCAGCCACGGATGGGGCTGGGCGGCGATCCCCTGCTCTGCCAGCAAAGCCAGCAGCTCGGGCCGCCGGAGCTTCAGGGTATTGACCCGGGCGGTCACCGGGGCGGGGGCGTTATCCGCCTGCAGCAGCGCCTCACAGTCCGCAAAGCCCAGCCGCTTGCACATCTTGCCCACGAACCACCGGGGGTGGCTGTAGCGGATGGAAAGATACTCCAGCGGGTCATCCTTCGGCACCTCCGGCAGCTGCTCCAGCCGGCGCTGAAGGGCCCGCAGAACGCCGTTGGCATAGCCTGCGGCGGCGGGATTGCCGTGCTGCTTCACCAGCTCCACCGTCTCGTGGACGGCAGCGCTCTGAGGAATTCGGGTTAGGAACAGCAGCTGATAGGCCCCCAGCCGCAGGGCATCCAGAACCTGTGGGGTCAGCTTTTCCACAGGCCGGGCGGAAACGCTGCCGATGAGGAAGTCCAGCCAGGCGCGGTTTTGCAGCACGCCATAGGTCAGATTGGCGCACAGGGCGCTCTCCTCCCGGCTCATATCCCGACAGGCTTTTTTCAGGTACAGATCAGGCCAGGCTCCCTCCCGGCGGAAGGAGATCAGCGCCCGCAGGGCGGTTTCCCGTGCAGACAGCATATCAGTCCCTCCGGCTCCGGTTGGCGATGGTCAGCAGCCGCAGCAGCTGGGCCAGCGACTGGGCCAACGCGGCCACATAGGTCATGGCGGCCGCGCGCAGCACCACACCTGCGCCGTCTACCTCCTCCGCAGAGCAGCAGCCGCAGTCCTCCAGCGCGGCCAGCGCCCGGTTAGAGGCGTTGAACTCCACCGGGAGGGTCACCAGCTGAAAGGCCACCACCGCGCAGAACAGCACCACACCGGCCATGGCCAGCGGCTCGCTGCCCAGCACCAGCCCCACCAGAAACAGCGGCCAGGACAGGCCGGAGCCCAGCCGGGTCACCGGGATGATCGCCGTGCGCAGGCGGATGGGGCCATAGCCCATGGCATACTGCACCGCGTGGCCGGCCTCGTGGGCAGCAACACCCGCGGCCGCCACCGTCCGTGCGGCATAGACCCCCTGGGAGAGGTAAATGGTGTTGGTCTGGGGATCATAATGATCGGTAAGCTTACCGGCCACCGGGCGGATCTCCACACCGGTGACGCCGTTAAGGGCCAGCACCTGCCGGGCGGCCTCCTCCCCGGAAAGGGCCGAGGCGACCCGGGAATAGCGGCCATAGGCGCTGTTCACCCGGGCCTGCGCCCAAAAGGCCAGCAGCAGCGCCGGAAGCAGGATCAGATAAGTGGGATCGAAATACATGAAAACACCCCTTTCGTCGGGTTAGACCGGAAGGCCCGGTAAAAGGTTGCGCTGTTAACAGAAAGTTTCCGAAAGCAGTGCGGCATGGCCCCGGAAAAAGGCGTCGGCGGGCATTTTTTTGCCTCCGGCGCCCTGCACGGCGCGGATGCGCACCGCCCCCTGACCACAGGCCACCACGATGCCGTTTTTGTCACTGCGCACAATGGCGCCCGGCGCACCGCAGTGGCCCTCCGTCTGCTCCAGCGCGGCCTCAAACAGCTTCATCTTGCCGCCGCCCAGGGTGGCAAAGGCACCCGGCACGGGGTCATAGGCGCGGATGGCGCAGGAGACCTCCCGGGCCGTGCGGGAAAAGTCGATGCGGCAGTCCTCCGTGCGGATCATGGGGGCATAGCAGGCCCCTTCCTCCGGCTGCGGAACGGCGGGAAGCCGGTTTTGCGCCAGCAGGTCCAGCGCCTTTACAATGGCCTCTCCGCCAAGCTTTGCAAGGCGGTCGTGCAGGCTGCCATAGCTCTCCTCCGGCAGCAGTTCCACTTCGGCTGGCAGCAGCATGGGGCCGGTGTCCAGCCCGGCCTCCATCTGCATGATGGTGACGCCGGCCCGCTCCTCGCCGTGGAGGATACAGGCATTGATGGGGCTTGCGCCCCGGTATTTGGGCAGCAGCGAGGCATGGATATTCAGGCAGCCATATTTGGGAATGTCCAGCACGGTCTGGGGCAGCAGACGGCCATAGGCCGCCACCACGATGACCTCCGGCGCAAGCTCCCGCAGCTGCTGCCAGGTATCCTCTCCCCGCAGATTTTTGGGCTGGAAGACCGGAATGCCGTATTCCAGCGCCTTGACCTTTACCGGCGGGGGCAGCAGCTTCATGCCGCGGTTTTTCGGCGTGTCCATCCGGGTGTAAACGGCGGCGATGTCGTGCCCCGCCTGATGCAGCGCCTCCAGCGCTGCCACGGCGAAGTCCGGCGTGCCCATAAAGACCAGCCTCATTCGTCGTCCTCCCCGTCTCCGGCAAACTCCGACGGATCCAGATATTCGCTCACCAGCTCGGTGTACAGATGTCCGTCCAGATGGTCGATCTCATGGCAGAAGGCGCGGGCTGTAAAGCCCTCTGCCTTGCGCTCCTGCCACTGGCCGTTCCGGTCCTGAAAGCGGACGGTGACCTCCATGGGGCGCTTGACCATGCCGTATTTCCCCGGGACGGACAGACAGCCCTCGGCCCCGTCCTGCTCTCCCCGGCGGTCAATGATCTCGGGATTGATGATCTCCAGAAAGCTCTCATCCTCCACCATCACCAGCGCCAGACGGCGCAGGATGCCCACCTGGGGCGCGGCCAGCCCTGCGCCATGGGCGGCGGTCAGGGTCTCGTGCATATCCTCCAGCAGGGTGAACAAACGGTCGTTGAAGTCGGTTACGGGGCGGCACTTCTTGGTGAGAATGTCGTCGCCCACCTTGACGATATTGCGGATCGCCATAAACGGATCCCTCCTGATTTAATAATACGGGTCAATGTCCGCCGAAACCGTCAGGCTCCGGCTGCCGGGCCAGCGGTCATAGGCTGCCAGCATCTGGGAAACCAGTCCCCTGCTGGCCTGGGTGACCCTTCCCCGAAAGGCCACGGTGTAAAAATAGCGCCGGTTCAGCTTTGCGATGGGGGCAGGCGCGGGGCCCAGCACCCGGGGCTCCAGCTCCGGAAGCTTTGCCAGCTGCCCCTGCAGCGCCTCTGCAAAGACCTCTGCTGCCCGCCGGACGGTCTGCTCCTCCCCGCCGCCGAAGCGGAATACAAACTGATGGGCAAAGGGCGGGGCTTTCAGCGCCCGGCGCGACAGGATCTCCTGCTGATAAAAGCTGTCATAATCCTGCGCCGCCGCCGCCCGGATCACGGGATTTTCCGGCGTGTAGGTCTGGATCACCGCCCGGCCCGGCTTGTCCCGCCGTCCTGCCCGGCCCACCACCTGGGTCATCAGAGAAAAGGTGCGCTCCTGGGCGTAATAATCGCCGCAATACAGCGAAAGATCGGCATCCAGCACGCCCACCAGCGTCACATTGTCAAAATCCAGCCCCTTGGCCACCATCTGGGTGCCCAAAAGGATGTCTGCCTTGCCCCGTGCAAAATCCTCCAGCAGCTTTTCGTGGGTGGCACGGCCCTCGGTGGTGTCGGCATCCATCCGCAGCACCACGGCGTCGGGCAGCAGCAGCCGCAGCTCATCCTCCACGCTCTGGGTCCCCGCGCCGATGAGGCGCAGATGGCTGCCGCCGCACTTGGGACAGACCTCCGGCAGCGGGCGGGAAAAGCCGCAATGATGGCACATCAGCCGCCCGTTGCGGCCGTGATAGGTCAGGGCCACCGAGCAGTTATCGCACATCAGCAGCTCGCCGCAGTCCACACAGACCACCATGCGGGCGCTGCCCCGGCGGTTGAGGAACAGGATGGACTGCTCCCCACGGTACAGGTTGCTTTGCAGCTCCTCCAGCAGCTGGCGGCTGATCCGGGAGGGGTCGCCCTCCCGCAGCTGGCCCCGCATATCGGCCAGCAGGGTGCGAGGCAGCGGCGTTTCCTGATAGCGCTTTTTCAGAGTCAGCAGCTGATATGCGCCGCTCTGCGCCGCGTGAAAGCTTTCGACCGAGGGGGTCGCCGAGCCAAGCAGCAGCAGGCAGCCCGCCTGTGCCGCCC
Organism: uncultured Oscillospiraceae bacterium; assembly: GCA_964646225.1. Lineage (GTDB taxonomy): Bacteria > Bacillota > Clostridia > Oscillospirales > Butyricicoccaceae > UBA4644. The sequence continues at coordinate 61,326 of CAZYAD010000003.1, read as the reverse complement.
GGTATTTGGCAATCTCCCGGGCGTGATAGCGGGGGTCGGCCTCGGACTTGTAGGTGGGCTCCTGCTCCTCGTCCAGGATGATACAGCCCAGCTCCTGCACCGGGGCAAACACCGCCGTGCGGGTGCCGATGACCACCCGGGCCTCGCCCCGCTGTATACGGCAGTATTCGTCATAGCGCTGGGCAGCGGTGAGGCCGCTGTGCATCACCGCCACCGTTTCCCGGAAATGCAGGCGAAAGCGCTCCAGCATCTGCGGCGTCAGGGCGATCTCCGGCACCAGAAGGATGGCACTCCGGCCCTGCTCCAGCACGCGGCGGATCAGCCGGATGTACACCTGGGTCTTTCCGCTGCCGGTGACGCCATAAAGCAAGGCGGCCTCCGGCCGACCGCTTTCCAGCAGCCGGCACAGCCGGTCATAGGCAGCCTGCTGCTCTTCGTTCAGCGTCAGCTGCGGCGGCGGGCCGACGCTTTCCGTCTGGGGCATCCGGCTGACCTGTACCGCCTCGGACTCCAGGATCCCCAGCGTCACCAGCCGGCGGATCAGGGGTGCTCCCACGCCGGTGAGGTAGCAGACCTCCTTTTCAGGCAGCTGTCCCGCCTGATCGATCACCCGCAGGACGGCCTCCCGCTTTTCCCGCATGGCGCCCTTGCCGATCTGCGCCAGCGCCTGCTCCATGGGCAGGTGTAGGCGCACCAGGGTGATCTTTTTTTCCCGGACGGACTGCCGGAACTGCTGCTTCACCTTCAGATGGCCCGAACGCACCAGCTGGGCCAGCTCCTTTTTGCAGTCCTCCAGCTGGCAGCGCTTGGCGATCTCCGGCCCGGTGAGGGGCTTTTCTGCCGCTGCCACCGTCTGAAAAAGCTGTAATTTGCGGCCGGAAAGGCCGTCCGGCGGTGCCTCCCCCGGCTGATAGACCTCGGCCTGGCGGTTCCAGACTCCCGGCGGCAGCATGGCGTTGGCGGCCTGAAAAAAGGTGCAGAAGCAGCGGCGGCACATCCAGAGCGCCAGCGCCCGCTGCTCCGACCCCAGCACCACCCGGTCGTCGAACACATGAAGAAGGCTTTTCAGCGGCCGTTCCTCTGCCGTCTGCGCCAGCTCCAGAACGATGCCCTCGCTCCGGCGGTTGGACGCGCCAAAGGGGACGATGACCCGCGTTCCGGCCTGCACCTGTCCGGCCCAGGCTTCGGGAACGCTGTAATCATAGGGCCGGTCGATGGAATAGACCGCCGCAGCCACCGCCACCCGGGCCACCAGAGTCTGCCCGCTCATGCCGGTTTACTCCTCTGCGGCTTCTTCGTCTGCTTCCTGTCCGGCTTCGTCCTGACCGGCCTCCTCCGGCGCGTCGCTGCTCTGTTCGGCGTCGCTCTCGTCGCTCTGCACGTCATCCGCCTCGGACACATTGACGATCCGGCCGGCCACGATGTCATCCAGCGCCAGCTTCACCGGCTTTTCCGACAGGTTGACCTCGTTCAGCTCGGCCTCCTCTGCGATCTGACGGGCGCGCTTTGCGGCCACATTCACCAGCAGATAACGGTTGTCTACTTTTTCCAGCAATTCACTCATCGAGGGATGCAGCATAGGGTGATTCTCCTTTTCTATTCTTCAATTTCTTACACAATGGTAACGATGGGGCACACCGTGCCCCTGTCAAAGGGCCAGCGTCTGCTTTTCCCGCAGGCAGCGCTGAGACAGGATCACCGCCCGCAGGCGGTCGGCGGCCTCCTCTACGCGGTCGTTCACCACCACATAGCGGAAAGCGTTCATGGCGGCGCATTCCTTCCGGGCAAGCTCCAGCCGGGTGCGGATGACCTCCTCCGTCTCGGTGCCGCGGCCCCGCAGCCGGCTCTCCAGCTCGGCAAAGGAGGGCGGCGCGATGAACACCGTCACCGCCTCCGGCATCCGGGCCATCACCTGAAGGGCACCCTGGAGTTCGATCTCCAGGATCACATCGCGGCCCTGCTCCATCTGCTCCAGAACGGGATCCAGGGGGGTGCCGTAATAATTTTCCGCATAGCGGGCATATTCCAGAAAGCGATCCCGGGCCACCAGCTCCTCAAACCGCTCCCGGCTGAGGAAGTGATAATGCACGCCGTCTTCCTCCCCGGGGCGGGGCGCTCTGGTGGTAGCCGACACCGAGAAATACAGCCGATCCAGGGTTTGCATCACCTGCCTGAGCAGGGTGCCCTTTCCCGTGCCGCTGGGACCGGTGATAATAAACAGGGAGCCTTTATTCATCCTCTTCCTCCTCCTCGTCGTCCTCATACTCGCTGCTGAAGCGGTTTGCAATGGTCTCCGGCTGGATGGAGGACAGGATCACATGGTCGGAGTCGGTGACCAGCACGCTGCGGCTGCGGCGGCCATAGGTGGCGTCGATGAGCATATTGCTCTCCTTGGCCTTGGTGATGATACGGCGGATGGGGGCCGATTCCGGACTGACAATGGCCACCAGCCGGTCAGAGGAGACCATATTGCCAAAGCCGATGTTGATCAGTTTCATAAGGCGCTCCTTACTCCAGATTCTGGATCTGCTCCCGGATCTTTTCGATCTCGGCCTTCATATCTACCACGGTCTTGGCGATCTGGAAGTCATTGGCCTTGGAGCCGATGGTGTTGGTCTCACGGTTCATCTCCTGCACCAGAAAATCCAGCTTGCGGCCGATGGCCACCGGACTTTTCAGCATGGTCTCCAGCTGAGACAGGTGGGAGCGCAGGCGGACGATCTCCTCGGTGACATTGACCTTGTCGGCATACAGAGCGGCCTCCTGCAAAATGCGCTGCTGGGCCAGCTCGGTGCCGTCCAGCAGCTCGGTCATCCGGGCGGCAAGGCGGGCGCGGTATTCCTCTACACAGTCAGGGGAGCGCTGCTCCACAAAGTCCACCGCCCGGGCAATGAGCCCGGCCCGCAGGGCCACATCCTCCACCAGACGGGCGCCCTCCCGCTGACGCATGGCATTGTATTCCTCCAGCGCCTGTGCCAGCACGGCAGAGACCTCAGCCTTCAGCTGATCGGCGTCGGCCTCCTCCCGGTTCTGCTCCATGGCGTCGGGCAGACGCAGCAGGGACAGGGCGGTCATCTCGCCGGGGACGCCATAGGTCTCGGACACCCGGCGGGCGGCCTCCACATAGCCCTGGATCACAGCCATATTGGGGGTGACCCGGAGATCGGCCCCCTCTTTTGCGCGAATGGACACATAGATATCCACCTTGCCCCGGGCGATGGCGGCCTGTGCCTGCTTGGAGACCATATCCTCCAGATAGCCGTAGATCCGAGGCACCTTGATGTTCAGATCCAGATAGCGGTGGTTCACCGAACGCAGCTCCACCGTGATCTCCCGGAGATCATTTTCCACCTTTACCCGGCCATAGCCGGTCATGCTTTTCAGCAAATTCATCACTTCCTACTCTTATTCCAGCACTTCCACGATGGAAAAGTGCATTTCCCTGTTGTTTTCCTTCATCCAGCGGGAAACCGCCATACAGATCAGGATGCCCGCTGCAAAGGCTCCGCCGCCCACAGCCAGCCGCGCCCCTTCTCCCCCGGGCATGAGAAAATACCCCAGGAAAAACAGCACCACCGGCATGAGATACAGCATGGCGGCCAGCTTGAGCACCCGGCCGGTATCGCTGCGCACCAGCACATTGTCGCCCTTCTGCGCGCCCACCAGATTGTCGGCGTCCACCATGACGATCTCATCCGGGTGGGGACAACCGTGACAGGTATGGCAGTCGCCGCTGCAGGCCGATTTCCGTTTGACGGCCACCCGGGCCACGGCATCGCTGACGATACGGATCACTTGCGCTTGCTGTTCCATAGCTTCCTCCCTTTTCTATTCCAGCGGGGCATAACGGCTCATGATGGCCTCTGCCGCGCGGATGCCGTCCACCGCTGCGGACATGATGCCGCCGGCATAACCGGCGCCCTCGCCGCAGGGGATCAGGCCCTGTACATTCAGGCTGTAAAGATCGTCGCCCCGGGTGATGCGCACCGGCGACGAGGTGCGGGTCTCCACCCCGGTGAAGATGGTGTCTGCGGCGTCATATCCCCGAAGCCTTTGCCCAAAGCGGGGCATAGCCCGGCGCAGCAGGCCGCAGACCTGCTCCGGCAGAACCTCCTCCAGCGGGCGGAACTGCCAGCCGCGGGGATAGGTGGGGGTGACGCGCCCCAGACGGGTGGAGACCCGCCCCTGGGCAAAGTCGCCCCAGAGCTGCACCGGCGCGGCATAGTCCCCGCCGGCGAGGGCAAAGGCACGCCTCTCCAACTCCCGCTGAAAGGCCACACCGTCCAGGGGATCAGAGCCGAAATCCTCAGGCCCTACAGAGACCACCAGCGCGGCGTTGGCATTTTTTCCGGCGCGGGCATGGTAGCTCATGCCGTTGACCACCAGACCGCCGCTTTCGCTGGCGGCGGCCACCACCTCTCCGCCGGGACACATACAAAAGGAGTAGCAACCCCGGTCGCCCTCCCGATGGGAAAGGGCATATTCCCCCGGCGGCAGGCCGGGCGTGCCCAGATACCGGCCGTAAAGGGCCCGGTCTATGTCCTCCTGCAAGTGCTCTGCCCGGACGCCCACCGAAAAGGGCTTGGCCTGCAAATACACCCCCTGCTGCCGCAGTGTGAAAAAGCTGTCCCGGGCACTGTGGCCGATGGCCAGCACCGCCGTCCGGCAGGGCAGCTCCTCCCCTTCCAGCCGCAGGCCAAACAGGCGGCCCTCCCGCAGCACAAGGCCCTGTGCCCGGGTCCCGAACCGCACCTGTCCGCCCAGACGGCCGATTTCCTGCCGCATGGACACCACGATGTCCTTCAGCAGGTCGGTGCCGATGTGGGGCTTGGCAGCCTGCAGGGCCTCATGGGGCGCGCCGTGGGCCTCCAGCAGCTCCAGCACCAGCTCGCAGCGGTTGTCCCCGATGCGGGTGGTGAGCTTGCCGTCGGAATAAGCCCCTGCGCCGCCCTCGCCAAACTGGATGTTGGAGCCCTCGTCCAGCTGGCCGCCGGAAAAGAAGGCCCGGACATCCCGGTCGCGCTGCGCCATGGGCCGGCCGCGCTCCAGCACGATGGGGCGGTAGCCGTTTTTCGCCAGCAGCAGGGCTGCAAAGATACCCGCCGGGCCAAAGCCCACCACCACCGGCGGCGATTCCAGCCGCTCCGTTCCGGTGGGACGGGGCATGACCGCCCGCTCCCGCAGCCGTACATGGGGATCCGCCAGCCGCCGGACAAAGGCGGCCTCGTCCCCCGCCAGCGAAAGCTCCACCGAGCAGATGGCCCGCAGGTCGCCGTGGCGCAGATCCAGCGAGCGCTTGTGCAGGCAGCCGCGGAGGACGCTTTCGGGGCTGAGCCGCAATTTCTTCCTTGCGGCAGTCAAGGCTTCCTCCTCCGAAAACGGAAAAGGAAGCCTGACATCAGAGATCAAGATACTCATGTCGTTATTCTTCCGGCGTGCCGGGCTCCGGCTCGCCGGGTTCCCGGTCACCGGGCAGCGGCTGACGCAGGGCGTCCAGCGTCTCCTGAGTCACGGTTACGGTAACCTCCAGCGACTGCTCGATATAGATATCCCCGTCCGGCAGGCTGACCCGGCAGGGCACCCGGTTGTCCCCGGCCTCCAGTTCCTCCAGATCATAGCTCAACTCCAGCGTCACATCGCTGCTGCGGATGCGCCGCAGGGCGCTTTCCTCGCCGAACAGCTCCACCGAAAAGGTCTGCTCCGGATAGGTGAACATCTCGCTTTCGGGCAGCAGGCTCTGATCCAGCTCCATGGTCTTCCAGTCGTAGCCGTCCAGCGTCAGGGTGACGGTGGCAAAGGGCTTCTCTCCGGCGGCCAGCGAGAGGCCATCCGGCACCTGGAGCAGCCGGGTGAAGGAGGTGGTGCGCTTTTCCACCACCTCGCTCAGGTCGATCTCATTGAGCAGCAGCTGGTTGATCTCGCCGATCTCGGCGGGGTCGCCCTTGAGGCGGACATATTCGGGATCGATATCCACGCTGACCATATAAGACTTCAGATAGGGCGAATCGATGAGATCCACCTCGGTCTTGATGGCCCCCTCCTGCCGCAGCTCGATGTTCAGCATGGTGGCAGGGGTATCGGTGGAAAGGTAGCTGTTGACCACCTCGTTGCCCTTTTCATCCAGCAGAGTAAAGGTCACACTGGTTTGCAGCGGCGCGGTGAGGCCGGAGATCTCATAGACCGCTCTGGCCCGCTTGATCTGCCGTAAGACGGTCTCCGGCCCGCGGACAACCACGGCATCGGGAGAGACGCTGTAGTCCGCCAGCTCCAGCCCCTCGGACAGCTGTCCGGTGAGCTCCACCTCCACAGGGATGGAGGCCGTGCTGAGGCGATCCACCACCAGGGTGACGGTGGTGGGCTTTTTGCCGGAGACGCTGGTGTCGCCCAGGCCCACCGGCGCCGCCTCGATGCCCAGATGGTAGGTGCCGGGCTCGGTGATGTTGGCCACAGAGACCGTCCGCCGGATGGAGGTCTGGGGGTCGTTCTGGGCGGTGTTCAGCTGCTCCCGCTTGCCGGTGAGCTCGATATCCACGGTGGAGCTGCCGCCGGACAGGATCACCAGATCCTGCTCCTTCAGCAGGTTGACCCCCTCCAGCTGAATAGTAAGGTCGCGGAAGGTCTGCTTCACATCGGACTGATCCTGACTGACGGCATAGGCCCACAGCAGCACGGCGATGAGCAGCGAGGTCACCCGCAGGATGATATCATTTTCCCGGATCCATTTCATCATTTCGCGATCAACCCCTTTACCCGCTCCATCAGTGTCTGCCTGTCATGCTCCTCGGTCTCGGGCATCAGCTTGGCCGTCAGCAGCCGCTCCAGCGTTTCAGGGGCCAGATGCTGCTTGAGGATGCCTCCCTCGGCCAGAGATATCCCGCCGGTCTCCTCCGAAACGATGACCGACAGGGAGTCAAAGCTCTCGCTCTGGCCCAGGCCCGCCCGGTGGCGGGTGCCCAGATCCTTGCTGATATTCTGCTTGCCGCTGAGGGGCAGGATGCACCCTGCGGCAGCGATGCGGCCGTTGGCGATGATGACCGCGCCGTCATGCAGCGGAGCCTTGTTGTAAAACAGGTTTTTCAGCAGTTCGGCATTCACATCGGCGTTGATGGTGGTGCCGGTGTTGATGATGCTGCGGAGATCATCCTCCCGCTGGAAGATAATCAGGGCGCCGGTCTTTGTCCAGGCAAGGGAATTGACGGCCTCCACCGTCTGGAGGATGGCCGTGTCGGTGCCCTTGTTCTCCTGTCCCCGGCCCAGGCCCAGCAGCTTGAACAGGCGCTGGCTGCCGAACTGCTCCAGCATCTTACGCAGCTCCGGCTGGAAGATGATCACCAGCGCCAGCAGGCCAACCTCCATCACGGTGCGTATGATGAAGCTGACGGCCTTGAGCTGCATCAGCTCGGCCAGAAGGGTGGTCACCACCAGAAGGGCCAGCCCCTGAAACAGCTTCTGCGCGTTGGTCTTGCGCATAAACCGCATCAGCTTATAAAACAAAAAGGCCACAATCAGGATATCGACAATATCCCAAACCGTGGCCCTTCCTACATTGTTGATCAACCCTTCGAACATGTTGGCAGCCGCTTCCTTTTCTTGTTTTTGTGTTTACTCCTATTTTAACAAACAAACGGCAGTTTTTCAATAGCCGAAGCACTTGTTTTTTGCCTCGCCGGGGGATTTCGCCAGTTTTTCAGTCTGCCGGAGCAGGCGCAGCACCTCCTCCTCTGTGTTGAACAGGGAAAAGCTGGCGCGCAGGGTGCCCTCTGGCAGGGTGCCTGCTGTTTCGTGGGCCAGCGGCGCACAGTGCAGCCCCGGGCGCAGACAGAAGCCCTCCCGGGCCAGCGCCACCCCCAGGGTGGCCGGCTCCCACCCCGCCAGACAGAAGGACAGCACGCCGCACTGGCAGGTGCCATCATACCACACCCGGACGCCGGGCAGGCTCCCCAGCCCCTCTGCCGCCCGGGCCAGCAGCGCCTGCTCTCGCAGGCGGAGCTCCCCGCCCCGTTCCGCGACCAGCCGCAGGCCCTCCCGCAGACCGGCGATGCCCGGCACATTGAGCGTCCCGCTTTCCAGACCGTCTGGGAGGAAGTCCGGCTGCCGCCGTTCCAGGGAAGCGCTGCCGGTTCCGCCCTCCAGAACACTGTAAAGCGGTATATCTTTACAGCACAGCAGGATCCCGGTTCCCTGCGGACCGTAGAGGCCCTTATGTCCCGGCATGCAGAGAAAGGCCGTCCCCGGCAGGCGGGACACCGCCAGCGGCAGCAGCCCCGCTGACTGGGAGGCATCCACCACCAGCGGAATGCCCCGTTCCCGGCACAGAGCGTCCACCTGCTCCAGCGGCTGCACAAAGCCGAAGACATTGGACACATGGTTGAGGATCACGCAGCGGGTATCCTCCCGCAGGGCTGCGGTCACCGCCGGTACGGCCTCCTCCGGCGCAAACAGCGGCCAGCGGGCCACGGTATAGGCGGCCCCCGCCAGCCCCTCCAGCGGCCGCACCACCGAATTGTGCTCGTAGCCGGAGATGACAGCGTGTCCGCCGCCCGCCAGGCAGGATTTGATGGCGATATTCAGGGCATGGGTGGCGTTGAAGGTGAACACCACCCCTTCAGGCCGCTCCATCCCAAACAGCTCTGCCGCAGCGCAGCGGCAGTCATAAACGATCTCGGCAGCCCGCAGGGCGGCCCGATGTCCCGCCCGGCCCGGATTTCCGCAGGTCTCCAGCGCCTGGGCCACGGCACGCCGCACCGAGGCGGGCTTTTGCAGGGTAGTGGCGGCGTTGTCCAGATAGATCACAGCACCACCTCCCGCCAGGCGGCACCTGTATTTTCAAACAGGCCCAGCGGGCGCAGGCCGGTTTTGCCCAGCAGCGCCAGCGCGCCGGGCAGATATTGTCTGGGCAGTGCCAGACCAAAGGCACAGGAGCCCCGGCCCATCCCTGCGGGCGGCTTTGTCAGCACAGAGGCGATGCCGTTTTTCCGCAGGATGGCCCCGGCGCTCTGGGCCTGCGTCACAGAACGAAAAACCATCAGACAGCTCACAGGATGAACACTTCCTTTCGTGTCATCCTATGCGCCGCCTGACGGCTTTGTTCAATCCTTCTCGATCAGGCAGACCGCGTGGGCCGCCATGCCCTCTCCCGTTCCGGTAAAGCCCAGCCCCTCCTCGGTCTTGCCCTTCAGCGACACCTGCTCCGGCGTGATACCCAGCGCCCGGGCGATGTTTTCCCGCATCCGGGGTACATGGGGCAGCAGCTTTGGCCTTTGGGCCACGATGACTGCATCGATGTTGCTCACCCGCCAGCCTGCCTCTGCCAGCTCCCGGCCGCAGGCCTCCAGCAGCAGCAGGCTGTCCGCCCCCTTCCAGCGGGGGTCGGTATCGGGAAAATGGCTGCCAATATCGCCCATGGCCGCCGCGCCGAACAGGGCGTCGGTGATGGCGTGGAGCAGCACATCGGCATCGCTGTGGCCCAGAAGGCCCTTTTCAAATGGGATCTCCACCCCGCCCAGGATCAGCCTTCGCCCCTCGGTCAGGCGGTGGACATCGTAGCCTATGCCAACACGGATCATGCCTTCGTCCTCCCTTCCAGAATAGCCCGGGCAAACGCCAGATCCACCGGGGTGGTGATCTTGATGTTTTCAAAGGAGCCCGGGACGATCACCGGCCGCACGCCCAGCGCCTCCAGCGCGGCACACTCGTCCGTGACGGCCGCGCCCTCGTCCAGCGCCTTTTTCAGTGCCGCCAGCAACAGGGCCCTGTCGGCCACCTGCGGGGTCTGCATCGCCCGGAGGCTCTCCCGCGTCAAGGTGACCTCCGCCCGTTCCGAGCTGTCCACGCTGCGGATGGTGTCATGTACCGGAACGCCTGCGGCGGCGCAGCTGTAAAGGAACGCTGCTTTGCAGACGCTTTCCACGATTTCCTCCGTCACCAGCGGCCTTGCACCGTCATGCACCGCCAGATATTCCGCCTTTGGCGAGGCCTCCAGCGCCGCCCTGTAAACGCTTTCCTGCCGGGTGGCGCCCCCCTTGACCACCCGGGTCAGCTTGGTGACGCCGGCCCTGCGGGCCAGCTCTGCATAGGGGACGATCAGCTCCTCCGGGGCCGCCAGAACGATCTCCCGGATGCAGGGGCAGCGCTCCAGCGCCAGCAGGGTGTGGGCCAGGACGGGGACGCCCTCCAGCTCCAGCAGCAGCTTGTTTTCGCCGCCCATCCGGCGGGAGGACCCCGCCGCGGGGATGATGGCCGTCACAAAGGGCGGGCGCTTCTTCTTTTTTCCAAACATGGGGCAACCCCTCCTCTGCCCCTATTATACGGGCTTTCGCCGAAAAGTACAAGGTCTTTTGGGGCGCGGCCTTACCCGATCTTCTGCTCCAGCCGGATCCGGTCGGCAATCATGGAGATGAACTCGGAATTGGTTGGCTTGCCCTTGACATTGGACACCGTATAGCCGAAGAAGCTGTTGAGCACCTCCACATCGCCCCGGTCCCAGGCCACCTCGATGGCATGGCGGATGGCCCGCTCCACCCGGGAGCTGGTGGTTTTATAGCGCTTGGCCACTGTGGGATAGAGCACCTTTGTGATGGCATTGATGGTGTCCATATCCTGCACCGTCATGATGATGGCCTCCCGCAGGTACTGGTAGCCCTTGATGTGGGCCGGGACGCCGATATCATGGATGATGCCGGTCACCCGCATCTCCAGCGCCACCTCCGGCGAGGCAGGCCGGCTCCCGCCGCCAAAGCGTACCGTCCCGCCGGTGGCGATGCGCTTGGCCAGATCGGCGGTGTCGCAGGGCTTGAGGGTAAAGCAGCTCACCTTCAGCGACATGGCCTCTGCCAGCAGGCTTTCGCTGGCAAAGGAGGTCACCACATAAAAGGCCGGGTGGGTCTTCAGCGCAAGCTCTCCGGCGGCGCGGATCACCGAAAGGCCGTCCTTTTTAGGCAGCATGGCATCGGTCACCACCACATCCGGAGCAGTCTCCCGGATGAGCTCCAGCAGCCGCTCGCCGTCCCGTGCCTGTCCTACGACCTCCATGCCCGCATAGTCCTCCAGCGCCCGGGCCAGCGCATCACAAAACTCTCTCTGGTCATCCGCCAGCAGGATTCGAGTGCGTTCTTTCATTTCATTCGCCTTCATTCCGTAAAATCTTCGGTACCGTGGGTATAAAATAGCACAGGAGACTTGGATTTACAATCTTTTTTACGCAATTTCACCAAAAAATCGTGAGTCGTATTTCGACACTTTCGCATAGTATTCCATAACTTCTGCATGAAACCGCGATATTTCCGCAGCATCCGCCCAACTCTGCCGTCAAACGCCGTCGAAGGCGGGCCGGGTTTGACAGCGGCGGCGCAGGCCGCTATAATGGAGGCAGTCAGGAGCTTTCCCGCTGAAAGGAGCGCGTTTATGTCCATCATTTTGCCTGTGACCGATTTTCAGGATCCGGCGCTGGATGTGTTTGCCCGGCTTTCGGAAAACCAGCTGGTGTGCCGCGAGGATCTCTCCCAGGGGCTGTTCATTGCCGAAAGTCCCAATGTGATCCTCCGGGCACTGGACGCCGGGATGCAGCCGGTGACCCTGCTGGTGGAGGATCGGCAGCTGGCGCGGGAGGCCGCGCCCATTTTGGCTCGCTGCCCGGAAACGCCGGTGTACGCAGCGCCGCTGGAGGTGCTCACCCGGCTCACCGGCTTCAAGCTGACCCGCGGGCTGCTGTGCGCCATGCGCCGCCCGCCGCTGGCCGCACCGGAGAAGATCTGCCGGGATGCCCGCCGGGTGGCGGTGCTGGAGGATGTGATGAATCCCACCAACATCGGCGCCATCTTCCGTTCGGCGGCGGCCCTGGGGATGGAGGCCGTGCTGCTGACCCCGGGCTGCTGCGATCCGCTGTACCGGCGGGCCATCCGGGTCAGCATGGGGACGGTCTTTCAGGTTCCGTGGGCCTGGGTGGATTCCGTCGATGAAGTAAAGCGGCTTGGCTTTACAACCGCTGCCATGGCACTGACGCCGGAAGCGCTTTCCATCCGTGAGCCCCGGCTGGCGGCGGTGGAGCGGCTGGCCGTCGTGCTGGGCACCGAGGGAGATGGGCTGGCACCGGCGACCATCGCGGCCTGTGACTACACCCTGCGCATCCCCATGGCGCACGGGGTAGATTCCCTCAATGTAGCGGCGGCCAGTGCCGTGGCCTTTTGGGAGCTGGGCTGCGCGGGAAGCGGCATACAGCCGTAAAAACCCGCCACAAACAGGAAAAAACCCTTGAAAACCATCGTTTTCAAGGGTTTTTGGTGACTCAGCGGGGATTCGAACCCCGGACACCCTGCTTAAAAGGCAGGTGCTCTGCCGACTGAGCTACTGAATCAGGTTTTGGCTGGGCTGGCGGGATTTGAACCTGCGAATGCCAGAGTCAAAGTCTGGTGCCTTACCGCTTGGCGACAGCCCAGTATGGCCGCCCTCCGGCGAAATAATGTACACGCCCCTCTTTCGAGGAGCGGGCACATCAAAAAAGTGGGGTGGATGAGGGGATTCGAACCCCCGGCCTTCAGAGCCACAATCTGACGCGCTAACCAACTGCGCCACATCCACCATATAAACTGGCGCGCCTGGAGGGACTCGAACCCCCAACCTACTGCTTAGAAGGCAGTTGCTCTATCCTGCTGAGCTACAGGCGCATTTCAATCAGGAAGATAGGCTGATGAAGAACTGGAGCAGGTGATGGGAATCGAACCCACGTGTTCAGCTTGGAAGGCTGACATTCTACCATTGAACTACACCTGCGATTGTCAGACTTTCGTAAATCAGCCTTTGCATTATATAACAGCCGGAGGGCTTTTGTCAAGGGCTTTTCGCGAAAAATCCGCAAAACCTGTGGAAAATGGGGATGGTGGGCGGGGGCCGCCGGCGGAAAGGGCGGCCGGAAGGCCGCGCCTTCATCGCTGCCAGGCCACAGGGGCGCTCTCGCTCTCCAGCTCCAGCTCCCCCTCCCGCACAGTGCCGCACTGAGAAAACACATCGGTTCGGCCCAGATTGTCGGTGACGGTCAGGGTGATCTCCACCGCCTGCCCCTCTGCCAGCAGCTGCTGCACATATTTTTCCGGGAGGGTGGCGAAAAAGTCCCCGTGCTCATCAGCCTGCCCGCTGAGGGTCATGGCCCCGGAATAGACCTGCTTTCCGCCCACCGTCAGCGCGATGTCCGCCGCCGTAGGCCACAGCTGCTCCGGCCAGAAGGAGGTGATGCACACCCGGGGCTCCTCCGACAGCGCCGTGCTGGTGCTGCCCCAGCTGAGATTCACCGAAAAGGCAAACACCGCCCGCAGGCTGTCGGCATGGAGCCGGAAATAATCGGGATGCAGGTCATGGATGGTGTCCAGCGTCTGCTCCCGGATGTTGCCCTCGCCGTCCCGCAGACGGAGGCTGATCTGAAGGGCGCTGCTCATGGGCAGGGTCAGCCGGGCGGTGAAGTCCGGGCCGCCGCACCAGTCGGCCTCCTGCCGCCCGTCCTCCCAGGAGGCCAGGAACTGGGCCGCGCCGCCCGCCGGATATTCCTTCATGGTGGCGTGGAGCTCCAGGGTCACAGTCTGCCGTTCGACATCAAAGGCGGCCACATCCCAGGAAAAGGAGCTGGTGAACCGCTGGTTTTCCTCCAGCGCGGCGTTGATACTGCTCTGTATCTGGCTGGAAATGCCGCTGAGGCTGTTGTCCACCCGCACCTCCAGCAGCGAAAGCTGGCTGCGCAGCTGCCGGAGGTCGCTTTCCAGCGAGCCGATGCGGAACAGGCTCAGCAGCAGCATCCCCGCCAGAAGGCCCGCCGGAAGGGCCAGCCGCCTGCGCTGCTTTTCCTGCCCGGCGCGGCTCTGCCGCACATATTCCTCCAGCACCCGGCGGGTGCGCGTCTCTCCCTCACGGTCACCGTCCCGGGGCGCAGAGTCCGGTGCAGACTGCCCTGCCTGAGGCGCTGTCTGAGGGGCGGTTCGGGGCTCCTCCACCCCCAGCAGCGTCCCCAGCGTGACGCCGAACAGGCTGCTCATTGCGATGAGGGTGTCCAGCTCGGGGATGCCGTTGTCCCCCTCCCATTTGGATACCGCCTGACGCGAGACTCCCAGTGCCTCCCCCAGCGCCTCCTGGGAAAGGCCCTTCTCTTTTCGATATTGCTGGATGCGCCGGCCTAAGGTCACAGGGCATCGCCTCCTTTCGTTTCTGGGCCTATGGTAGCACAGGCGGGGCTTTTTCGCAACCGACCCGCCGTTTCCTCCTGTCAACGGAGCGTTGCGGCGGCAAAAAGCGGAACTTTTTTCACCCTTCTGCGGTCTGAAAGGTAAGAAAAACTTTCAGGAGGCACCTTATTATGAAACAAATCCAATCATTCCTGCTCGCTCTGCTGACGCTGACGCTGCTGCTTTCCGCCTGCGGCACAGCGTCTCCCGCACCCGCCGCGACGCCGGAGGCTCCTGCGGCCCCTTCCGCCGCCCCGGCTTCCGATGCGCCAGGCGATCCCCCTGCGGCAACGCCCCCGGAGGAAGCTGCGCCGCTGCCGGCGCAGGTCACGGCAGGACGGGTCTCCCTCGCCCTGCCGGAGGGCTGGGTTTATGAGGAGCGGGCCGAGGACACGCAGGGCTGGACGCTGGCCTTTGGTCCGGCAGAGGACACCCGGCGGGTGCTGTTACGGGATTACAGCGGCGGCTTTGGGGTCTGCGGCACCGGGCTGACAGAGACCGAGCTTTTGCTGCAAAGCGGCGGCACCGCCCGGGTGGGCTTTTATGACGGCGGCGGCTGCTGGTGCTTTGTCAGCTTTGGCAACGGCTGGGCAGCCCTGAACGACCAGTTCCCTGAATGGTCCGGGCAGGCGCTGGAGGTGCTGTCCACCGTCCTGTTCACCGACCGCTGAGCCTGTTTTTATATTCAGTATACGGCAGCGTCCTTCCCCCGCCGCGGATATCCGCGGCGGGGGTCTTTGCATGGATGCGGCCGCTGTTCTGTGAGATATGCCCAAAGCCACCCGGTGTTTTTCCTGTCGCGGCGGCGAAATTTTGTGCAGGGCGCACATTGACTATTTATGCAGCGTGAGTGTATAATTATCCCATCGTTTGAACAACAAAACACTTCGGATATAATTTGGGAGGAACCTGCTATGATCAAGAATAAAGAATCCATCAAAAAGATCGTCCTGGCCTATTCCGGCGGTCTGGATACCTCTGTCATCATCCCCTGGCTGAAGGAGAACTACAACGATCCCGAGATCATCGCCGTCTCCGGCAATGTGGGTCAGGCTGACGAGCTGGAGGGGCTGGAGGAAAAGGCGCTGAAATCCGGCGCCTCCAAGCTGTATGTGCTGGATCTGTCCAAAGAGTTCGTGGAGGACTTCATCTTTCCTACCGTCAAGGCCGGGGCCAAGTACGAGGATTACCTGATGGGCACGGCCTTTGCCCGGCCCCTCATCGGCGTGGAGCTGGCCAAGATCGCTCTGAAGGAGGGCGCGGACGCCATCTGTCACGGCTGCACCGGTAAGGGTAACGACCAGGTGCGCTTTGAGCTGGCCATCAAGTCCATCGCCCCCGATATGCCCATCATCGCCCCCTGGCGGGAGTGGGAGATCAAATCCCGTGACGAGGAGATCGACTATGCCGAGGCCCACCATGTCCCCCTGAAGATCACCCGGGAAACCAACTATTCCAAGGACAAGAACCTGTGGCACCTTTCCCACGAGGGTCTGGATCTGGAGGATCCCGCCAACGAACCCCAGTACAACAAGCCCGGCTTCCTGGAGATGAGCGTTTCTCCCGAGCAGGCCCCCGACAAGCCCACCTATGTCACCATCGACTTTGAAAAAGGCAATCCCGTGGCGGTCAACGGCGAAAAGCTCTCTCCCGTGGACATCGTCCTCAAGCTCAACGAGATCGGCGGGGCCAACGGCATCGGCCTGCTGGATATCGTGGAAAACCGGCTGGTGGGCATGAAGTCCCGCGGCGTTTACGAAACGCCCGGCGGCGCCATCCTCTATAAGGCCCACGAGGTGCTGGAGACCATCACCCTGGACCGGGACACCCAGCACTACAAGACGCTGGTGGCCCAGAAGTTCGCAGAGCTGGTGTATTTCGGTCAGTGGTTCACCCCCCTGCGCAAGGCGCTCTCTGCCTTTGTGGACAGCACCCAGGAGCATGTCACCGGCCAGGTGAAGCTCAAGCTGTACAAGGGCAATATGATCAACGCCGGCGTCACCTCCCCTTATTCCCTGTACGATGCCGAGATCGCCTCCTTCGGTGAGGACGGCGGTGTGTACGATCAGGCCGAATCTGCCGGGTTCATCAACCTGTTCGGTCTGCCCATCTCCGTCCAGGCCCACTTGGCGAAGAAATGGGAGCAGAACTAAACGATTGCGAGGTCATTTTATGGAAAAGCTCTGGGCGGGCCGCGCCGCCAAACAGCTGGATCAGCTCGCGGATGACTTCAATTCCTCCATCCGCTTTGACCAGCGGCTGTTTGAGGAGGATCTGACCGGCAGCATGGCCCACGCGGCCATGCTGGGGGCGCAGGGCATCAACTCTCCCGCCGACACCGAGGCCATCCTCGCGGGGCTGGAAAGCATCCTGCAGGATCTGAAAAGCGGAAAGCTGGAGATCGACCCCACCGCCGAGGATATCCATATGTTCCACGAGGCCGAGCTGACCCGGCGCATCGGCGAGGCGGGCAAGCGCCTGCACACCGCCCGCAGCCGCAACGATCAGGTGGCGCTGGATCTGCGCCTCTGGCTGCGGAAGGAGCTGGCAGCCCTCCGCGGGCTCACCGCAGAGCTGATCCGGGCCATCTGCGCCAAGGCCCAGGACTGCCGGGACGCCATCGTCCCCGGCTACACCCACCTGCAGCGGGCCCAGCCCATCGTGTTCGCCCACCAGCTGCTGGCTTATGGCATGATGCTGGAGCGGGATCTGGGCCGTCTGGCCGACTGCGCAAAGCGGGCCAATGTATCGCCACTGGGCTCCGGCGCACTGGCCGGCACCACCTATCCCATCGACCGGGAGCTGACCGCCCGGACGCTGGGCATGGAGGGCTACACCCTCAACAGCATCGACGGCGTTTCCGACCGGGATTTCGCAGTGGAGGCCTGCTCGGCCATCGCCATTTTGATGATGCACCTTTCCCGCCTGTCGGAGGAGCTGATCCTGTGGTGCTCCTGGGAGTTCCGCTATGTGGAGCTGGACGACGCCTACACCACCGGCTCCTCCATCATGCCCCAGAAGAAGAACGCCGACATGGCAGAGCTGATCCGGGGCAAGACCGGCCGGGTCTATGGCAACCTGATGGGCCTTCTGACCATGCTCAAGGGCCTGCCGCTGGCCTATAACAAGGATATGCAGGAGGACAAGGAGGGGCTGTTTGACAGCGTGGACACCGCGAAGCAGTGCCTGCAGGTGATGGCCCCCATGATCGCCACCATGACTATCCACCGGGAGAATATGCGCCAGGCGGCGGCAAAGGGCTTTATCAACGCCACCGACCTTGCCGACTATCTGGTGCGCAAGGGGCTGCCCTTCCGGGCCGCCTATAAGCTGGTGGGGCAGCTCGTGGCGGAATGCACCGCGAAAAATCTGGTACTGGAGACCCTGCCGCTGGCCGATTATCAGGCTCACTCCCCCCTGTTTACCGACGATCTGTTCGAGGCCATCTCGCTGGAGACCTGTGTGGCCCAGCGCACCTCCCCCGGCAGCGTCAGCGCCCCGTCGCTGGACGCCCAGTTCGCCTTTTTAGCCAAAGCTGTGGAAGGGCTGTAAAGCCCTTTCCCTTTTTACTCGATCCCCCGACAGAAAGGAACCGAATGCTATGCTGAACCTGAAAAAGACCATGCAGGGGAAGGATTTCCTCAAGCTGCTGGATGTCTCCCCGCAGGAGATCGCCGAGCTGGTGGACACCGCCGCCGGCTTCAAGGCCCTCAAGCGGGCCGGGATCCCCCACCGCTATTTTGAGGGCAAAAACATCGCCCTGATCTTCGAGAAGACCTCCACCCGAACCCGATGCAGCTTCGAGGTGGCCGGGCATGACCTGGGCATCCATGTCACCTACCTGGATTCCGGCTCCCAGCTGGGCAAAAAGGAGTCCATCCCCGACACCGCGCGGGTGCTCTCCTCTATGTTCGATGGCATTGAGTACCGGGGCTACGGGCAGGAGACGGTGGAGGAGCTGGCGAAATACGCCACCGTCCCGGTGTGGAATGGCCTGACGGACGAGGCCCATCCCACCCAGATCCTGGCGGATTTCCTCACGGTGAAGGAGCGGTTCGGCACCCTGCAGGGGGTCAAATATGTGTACTACGGCGATGCCCGCTACAACATGGGCAATTCCCTGATGGTGGGCTGCGCCAAGATGGGGATGCACTTTGTTGTGTGCTCCCCTAAAGAATACTTCCCCGATCCCAAGCTGGTGGAGACCTGCCGGAGCATCGCTGCCCAGACCGGCGCGGTGCTGGAGTTTGTGGAGGATCCCCGGGATGCTGCCCGTGGGGCGCAGGTGCTGTACACCGATGTGTGGGTCTCCATGGGCGAGGCCGATGAGATCTGGGCCCAGCGCATCCACGATCTGCTGCCCTATCGCATCACCCAGGAGCTGATGGATATTGCCGGGCCGAAGGCGGTCTTTATGCACTGTTTGCCCGCCTATCACGACAAAAAGACGGTGGTGGGCCGGGAGGTCTGCGAGAAATTCGGGCTGGATTGTCTGGAGGTAACCGACGAGGTGTTCGAGGGTCCACAGTCCATTGTCTTTCAGCAGGCCGAAAACCGGATGCACACCATCAAGGCCGTCATGGCCGCTACGCTGTAAGCGGAAAAGCCCCTGCAAGGGCCGCCTTCGGGCGGCCTTTTTTGCGTTCCGCAGTTGCCTTCCTTGCCCGTACGGGAAGGGAAGGCCGGCGGAAAGCCCACAAGCTTCCAATCACGCCTTCCCCCTGCCGGCACTTGCTTTTCTCCGGGGAGTTTCCTATAATAAGGGTACACAACGGAAAATGAGGTGCTGAATATGAAACGATGGCTTTCCCTTTTGCTGGCGGCGCTGCTGCTGCTTTCACTGGCGGCCTGCTCTCAGGCAGATGCGGAGCTGGCGCTGGATGTGCTGGGCGCAGTGTCCTCCGCCCTGCCGGAGGACACCGTTGATGCCTCTCCCTCCACGCCGGAGGAGGCCCTTCCCGACAGTCAGGCGCCCCCGGCGGAGGAGACTCTGCCCGCAGACGGCTGGTACGATGACCGGGACAGCGTGGCACTGTATCTGCATCTGTACGGCCGTCTGCCGGATAATTTCGTGACCAAGGCCGACGCCCGCAGTCAGTACGGCTGGGAGGGCGGCCCGCTGGACGCCCAGGCTCCCGGCAGAGCCATCGGCGGCAGCAGCTTTGGCAATTACGAGGGACTTTTGCCCGATGCGCCCGGCCGGGAATGGCTGGAATGCGACATCGACACCGTGGGACAGACCTCCCGGGGCACCAAGCGCATCGTCTATTCCAACGATGGGCTGATCTACTATACCGGGGATCACTACGAGAGCTTTACGTTGCTTTACGGAGGTGAGGCGCAATGACCCTGCGGGTTTTGGACTGTGCCGCCGTGGACAGCCGGGAGGGGCTGCACCGGCAGCTGAAGGAGCTGCTTTCCCTGCCGGACTATTGCGGCTGCAATCTGGACGGGCTGGCCGACTGTCTGTCGGAGCTGGAGGGGCCGGTGTGTCTGGTGCTGGAGCACGCCCCGGCGCTGGAGGTCGCGCTGGGGGAATATGCCCGGCGATTTTTGCGGGTGCTTTCCCGCTGCGCGGAGGAAAACCGCAGGTTCACCTTTTCCCTGACCGGTGAGGGGGCGTAGGACAGAGGCGCGGGACTCCCGGCATTTCTGCGGAAATGCCCGCGATCGATCCCCCCCGTTCTCCTCTTTCCCCCTTTCTTTTTTGCGGCGAATATGATACACTATACCCATTCTGCAAGAGAAAGGGGGCGCAGCATGAAGGAGCGCTCCGCGCCGTTTTTACTGCGGATCAGCCGCGAGCTGGTACGGCGCTATTTTCGGGATCAGGTGGGGCGCGATGCCGCAGAGCTGGCCTATTACCTGCTGTTCTCCCTGTTCCCCATGGTGATCTTTGTCAACATGGCGGTGAGCACCCTGCATCTTTCCACCGATATGCTGTCCGACGCGCTGGTGCTGCCGCCCCAGCTCACAGGCATTCTGGATACCTACCTGACCTACATTCAGGGGCTGGACACCCACTTTCTGCTCTATGCCTGTCTGGTGCTGGCGGTATATGCCGTTTCCCGCAGCATCTCCTCCCTGCTGGGCTCCCTGACCCGGGCCTATGGGCTGGAGCGGCGGGGCCTGTTCGGCGCGGTGGCCTCGGTGAGCTGCGCCGTGCTGCTGCTGGTCTCTCTGCTGGTGCTGCTGGTGCTGGCGGTGGTCAGTGAAAATCTGCTGCTCTGGGTGGGGCAGTATCTCACCATCCCCGACCTGTTCATCCGGCTGTGGAGCCTGCTGCGGACACTGGTGGCCCCGCTGTATCTCCTTCTGGTGCTGTCGGTGCTGTATGCGGTGGTGGGCTTTGGCCGTTATCGCTTTGCCCAGGCGCTGCCGGGGGCGGGTTTTGCCGTGGTGCTGTGGTATCTCTCCACCACCGTCTTTTCCTATTACGTGGGGCATATGTCCCGTTACTCCGTGCTGTACGGCTCTCTGGCCGCCGTGATGATCCTGATGCTGTGGTTTTACATCACCGGCGTGGTGGTCATCCTTGGCGGAGAGCTCAATCATATTCTGGCTGATTATGCAGAAAAGGGGAAATTCCTATGAGCAACACCATCGCCATCCATATTTCCTTTTACAACGACCGCTGGGAACAGATGATCTCAGAGGGCGTCCGCGCCCTGGGCTATGAGCCCCGGTTCCTCCACGGGGAGGAGGTGCGGCTGGAGGACATCGACGACTGTGAGCTTCTGTTCGGGATGTTTCCCCCTGAGCTGCTGGCCCGGTGCCCCCGGCTTCGCTGGCTGCAATGCTCCTTTGCCGGTGTGGATCGCTACACCCGGCCGGGCACCTTTGCCTCGGAGCAGGTGCTGCTGACCAACGCCTCCGGCGCGTATGGCATCACCATCGCGGAGCATATGCTCTGCGTCCTGCTGATGATGATGCGGCGGATGCCGGAATATCAGGCGCTGGTAGCCCGGCGGGGCTGGGGCATTCTAGGGGACATCCGCTCCATTTACGGCAGCACCGTCACTGTGGTGGGCATGGGCGATATCGGCTCCAGCTTTGGCCGGAGGCTCAAGGCGATGGGGGCCACCGTCCGCGGAGTGCGGCGCACGCTGCGGGAGAAGCCCGACTGGTGCGACGAGGTCTACACCATCGACCGGCTGGAGGAGGCCGTCCGTGGGGCCGATGTGGTGGCCCTGTGTCTGCCCGGCACCCAGTCTACCCGGAATGTGCTCAGCGCTTCGGTGCTGGACGCTATGGCGCAGGATGCCTATGTGATCAATGTGGGCCGTGGCACGGCGGTGGATCAGCAGGCGTTGTATGACGCGCTGTGCGCCGGAAAGCTGGCCGGGGCGGCGCTGGATGTGGCCGACCCGGAGCCGCTGCCCCCCGACCATTTCCTGTGGGATGCCCCCAATCTGCTGCTGACCCCCCATGTTTCGGGCAATATGTCTCTGGCAAAGACCTGTGAGCTGGTGATCGGGATCTTTCTGCGCAATCTGGAGCACTGGAGCCGCGGCGAGGCGCTGGAGCATCAGGTGGATCTGAAGCAGGGGTATTGAGGACTGCCGGCGCAGCCGACGGGCGCACGGCCCAGGGTTCGCGGCTGCCCTCCGCTGGGGCTCCGCCCCGGCATTCCCCCTGCGGAACATTAACAAAATCTTGAGGATTTTTCCCGTTTATTCTTAAGCTTTTCGTGATAAACTACCTTCATCAGACCGGATGGAGGTAGTTTTTCTTATGAAGAAGCTTTGGCGCGCCCTTGTGGTGCTGGTGCTGACGGCTGCGCTGGCCGTATGCCTGTATCCCACCGCGCGGGGCTACTGGCGGGAATGGCGCTTTGACCCGACGCACTGCACTCCGGCGGAGGAGGCCGTCATGGCCTTTTCCCAAGCCTCCGGCACTCCCTACCGGCTGTGGCCCGAAAGCCTCATCGCCCTGCTGGAGCGCAACCCGGAGACCGAGGATTTCGTGCTGTCCTATCCGGAGGAGCACGCCCAGCCCCACGCAGTGGAGCTTTCGGAATATCTGGACTGCCCGGGCGTCCCCCTGTTCCTCCAATGGGACAAGCGCTGGGGGTATCTGCAATATGGCGACGATGTGGCCGGGCTCACCGGATGCGGGCCGGTGTGTCTCTCCATGGTGGCCTTTTCCCTGACGCGGGATCCCGCCATGTCCCCGGACAATCTGATCCGCTTTGCGCTGGACGAGGGCTACTGCCGCCGTGGCAACGGCTCCTCCTGGACCCTGATCTCAGAGGGAGCAGGCAAGCTGGGGCTGCGGGCCACCGAGCTGCCGCTGGTGGAGGGCATGATCCGGGGCTATCTGGAGGCCGGCTCCCCCATCATCTGCGCCATGGGGCCGGGGGATTTTACCTCCACCGGACATTTTATCGTCCTCACCGGGCTGGAGGACGGGCTATTGTGTGTCAACGATCCCAACAGCATCGCCCGGTCAGAGACCCGCTGGGATTATGAACAGATCGCAGGACAGATCCGCAACCTGTGGGTGGTGGAGAAGCCCTGAGGGGCCGGGGAAAGGGACCGATGGCGGCCTGGCCGTTCACCATCAGTCTCCCACTGTGCAGGAAACACAAAAAATCTCCTGTCTTTTCTTTTTTTATTGACGAAAAGACCTGTGTGCTTTATAATGAAAGCATGATTTGATAAAGGAGGCACTCCCCTATGCCACTGCGTTTTCAGTTCGGAGATATCGCGACGCTGGCCACCGATGCCATCGTCAATGCGGCCAACGAAAAGCTGCAGCCCGGTTCCGGCGTCTGCGGCGCGATCTTCCAGGCGGCCGGCAGCCGTCTTGAGCTTTCCTGCAGCCGGATCGGTGCCTGCCCCGTGGGACAGGCCGTCATCACCCCCGGCTTCGCGCTCCCCGCAAAGTACATCATTCACACCGTCGGCCCCGTCTGGCAGGGCGGCGGGCAGGGCGAGGCCGAGCTGCTGGCCTCCTGCTACCGCGAGTCCATCCAGCTTGCCCGTGAGGCCGGCTGCGACAGTCTGGCCTTCCCCCTGATCTCTGCCGGCAACTTCGGCTATCCCCCGGCAGAGGCACTGAAGGTGGCCGTTCAGGCCATTCACGAGGCCCTGCGCGAGGGCGATATGCCTGTGATTCTGACCTTCCTGCCGAAGGATGCCTTCGTGCTGGAGGACAGCGTGACCGCCCCTGCGCACAGCTTTATGAAGTCCCGCGGGCTGGAAAAGGCCTTTGAGGACACCACCTATCGCCACACCTACCGGATGGTTCACCGCGCCGGCTACGGCCATATGCCCGGGCTGGAGATGCCCCCCGACGACCGTGAGCTGCTGCAGCAGGAGCTGGTGCAGGGGTCGGATTTCGCCAGAACGCTGGTGAAGCTGATGGCCGACCGCAACATCAGTCTGGAGGAGCTGCGCTGGCGCGCCAACATGGGTCTGCATCGCATCAACTCCTTTTTGAGAGATCAGATGCCCACCAAGAGCCAGGCCCTGGCGCTGGCCCTGGCGCTGCATCTGAACATGGATTACACCCGCCAGCTGCTGGCCTCTGCCCGGTTGTTCCTGGATGCCACCGAGGATCAGGATCTGCTGGTGGAGTATTGCATCTCCGAGGAGCGGTTTGATGTGCTGGAGGCTGACCAGCTGCTGTTCTCCATGGGGCTGCCCCAGCTGATGTGGTGAGCCGCAGCGCAGAGCAAAAAACGGGAGCCTGTAACACAAAAAAATGATTGGGAAACCCTTGGTTTTCAAGAGACGGCGTGACGAAAGTCACGCCGTTTTCCGTTTTATCTGTTGCGAAAAGGGATGCTGCCTTGCGGTAGCATCCCTTTTATTGCTTGGAGATTCCGTTTTTGCGCCGACCTGTTTGGGCCGGATCTACAGGGTGGACTTACGCACCTGCTCGGCAAAGGCCTTGGCCAACTCCGAAAGGGCACCTTTTTTACGATAGACCATATAAATATGTCGATAGACTGGCTGCTCCTCCAGCTCAAAGGCCACCAGCTTGCCGGCACTCACCCGCTCGCAGGCTGCCAGCGCAGAAACGATGGAAACACCCGCCCCCAGCACCACCAGCTCCTGCAGCAGTTCCGGGTCGGACACATAATGCCGCACCTGAAGGGCACGGCTGTCGATCTCCTGTGCGCTGAGGTAATTGTCGATCATCTTCTGCGTGCCGCTGCCCTGATCCCGGAAGACCATGGGCTCCCGCAGCAGCGATTTGCCCAGAACGCCCTGCTCCTGCATCTTGACAAACCTGGGCGCAGCGGGGGCGATCAGCACCAGACGATCCTCTGCCACCCGCTCGTAAACCAGCGACTGCCGATTGTCCGTGCTACCCACAAAGCCCAGCTGGACATTTCCCTCCAGCACCTGCTTCTGCACTTGCTCGCTGTCGCCGCCCCGCACCACACAGCAGCAGGACGGATGCTCCCGGGTGAACCGCAGCACCTGCCGGGGCAGCAGCCCCTTTGCCGGTGCGGAGGAAGCGCCGATCACCAGATCCCGCTTGGCCTCGCCGATGGTGGTGGATTCCAGCGCGACGCACTTGTTCAACACATCCTTGGCGTATTCATAGACCCGCCGGCCGTCAGGCGTCAGCTCGATGGAGCGCTTGGACTCCCGGCGGAACAGCGACACCCGCAAGGCGTCCTCCAGCGCACTGATGTGGCTGCTGACGGTGGACTGCGCCAGATACAGACGGCGGCCTGCCTCGGTAAAATTGCCGCACTCCACAATGGTGACAAAAATCTCCAACTGCTTCAGGCTGATGTTCATAAGCCCCGCGACCTCGCTTTCGCTCCATTTTCCGGCCGTGCCGGTGGGATGGTTCTCGTTTTATCTATTGGTTCTCTCTATGAACATTTCTTATAGAAATTTGTGATTTCATAATATCCAATTTGGACGAGCGTTGTCAAGCATCATTTGCGAAACGGATGGTTTCGGTTCTATCATCGGTTTTTCCGATAATTATTTTGCTTGTCGGTGGCGCGAGACGCCGATCAGTTGCCGTTGAGTACGATGGCCTGGACGGCCTCCACCAGATCCACCACCTGGCTGCGGCTCACCAGAGATACCGGCTGGCCGTCCACCACCGCCAGGCACTGGCTGCCGTCATAGCGGTACAGCGCGATTTCCACCTGCGGGAACTGCGGATCCTCCAGATGCAGGGTCAGGTGCAGCTCCTCCCGGTCACCGGGCTGCTCATTGGTGAAGGACTGCGCCTCCACAGCCTCCAAGGCATTGCGGAAGGCGGCGATGCTGACCTCCTCCTCTCCGTACAGCCAGACGCGGGCATCCTCATCCTCCTCGTCCGGGACGGCAGTCAGGGTGTGGATCTGCGCTTCCAGGGCGATCTCCACCTGGGTTACGCTGTCGAAGTCTCCCCAAAAGACCTCGGTGTGCCGCAGATCATCGTAGCCAGCCCCCAGCAAAGAGGTATCGTTGTTGTGGGACAGCACATAAACAATCTGGGACTCCCCTACCCGCACATATTTGGTGACACTGGGAAGGCTGGTGTCTCCGTCCGTCTGTGCCTGCTCATAGGCGGCCTGCTCCTCGGCGTTGCGTCCGATATGTACCACGCACTGTCGCTCCTCGCTGGTGCCCTCTCCCTGGTCGGTGTAATCCACCGTAACGGTGAGCCAGGGCTCTGTCAGGCCAAAGGCCGCCAGTTCCTCCCCGGTGGCATGATAGGTGGCGTAATCATCCAGCGACAGGGAGACCAGCTTGTTCAGATAGGCGGTGACCCTGTCGGTATCCAGCGGCAGCGAATCGCCCTCCAGCTGGGCAAAGTACACATCCTCCGCCGAATAGCTGCCGGAGGACGCCTCATCCTTGCAGATGGTGTAAGCCTCCACGCCGTCAAAGGTCAGGGTCTGCACCTTGTCAAAGCTGCCGATCTTGTCGTTTTGGATCATGTCGGAAAGCTCCTGATCCACCAGCTCCATAGGATCCTCCGACACCAGATACACATTGCCGTCGCCGATATCCACATAACGCTGCTCATCCATTTTGCTGAAATCCCCCAGCCGAATATCATACTGGGCCTCCGCCGTGGCCAGGGTGATGACGGCGGCAGGCTCCTCCAGCCCATACTGGCCCAGATCCTCGGGATTTTCGATCACAAAGGCCACGCCAAAGGCCTCGAAGGGCTCCAGCAGCTCTTCCATCCGCTGCTGGCTGACGGGAAAGTCCTCGTCCCCGTCATACAGCCAGCCAGATCATCTGACCGCCGCCCTCTGCCTCCACTGAGACGCCCAGCGAGAAGGGACCATCGATATCCCCCTCCTCATAGGTGTAGGTGCTCAGGCCGTAGCCCGCCACCTTGCTGAACGCGCTTTCGGTGGTGTCCATCAGGCTGGTGACCTCTGCCTTGCCCGTATAGCCCACGGTCAGGCCCTGGGCCAGCGGCAGGACTGCACTGTAGCCCGCCTCCAGCAGCGGATCGGTGACAGCGGCGCTTTGCAGCTCAGGCACCAGCACATAGGGATAGCCGGACATATACCGGCTGCGGTCGCCCTCAATGACGATGCCCTCGTTCACCGTGACGCTGTATTCCTCCAGCAGGCTGTTGAGGTTGGACAGCGGCTCCTCCTCTGCCGGGCCGGAGAGTACCAGCAGCTTGCCGCCGCTCTGCACATAATCGGATAGCAGCGCCGCCTCGGTCTCGGAGATATCGGTGGCAGGAGCGTGGATCAGCACCGCGTCGGTGTCCTCCGGCACCTGCTCCACCGTCAGCAGCGACAGCTGGGCGGTCTGAATATTATCCTTCTCCACCGCCTGCGAGAAGCTTTCGGACAGCGATGCCTCACCGTGGCCCTCCAGTACACACAGCAGGGGCAGCTCCTCGGTGACCACATAATCGATGGCCGAGGTGATGGCGCCCTCGCCGTCAAAGCCGGAGGTGGTGTAGGTGTAGGAATAATAATCAAACTCTGTCTCGTAAAGGTCGTTGTAGCTGACATAGCGATACCGGTCTCCGCACTCCACGATCAGCGAATTGTTGGGGACGGTCTTGCCGGTATACTGTTCAGTAAAAGTGGGATACACATCGGGGTTCTTCTTTACCACCGTAAGATGTGCGGAAAGGCTCTCATACTTGCTCAGCAGGTTTTCCAGAATGGTATCCTCCTGGTCTGCCTGTACCACCCAGTAGATGGTCACATCCTTTTGGAGGCTGTTCACCACCACCTTGGTGTTGCTGGTGATCTCCAGGATCTGGATGGGATCCAGCCCCACAGTGGGCTCGTCCAGAATGATGACCCGCGGCGCGCCCAGCAGCGCCTGCGCGATGCCCACCCGCTGGCGATAGCCCTTGGACAGTGCGCCGATGCGGCGGCTGCTCACCCCAGTGATGTCGGTGCGTTCCATGGCCTGCTGCACCTGCGCCCGCAGCTCGCCGCCCCGCAGGCCCTTTGCCTCGCCCACAAAGCGCAGATATTCCAGCGGCGATTCGTTCAGGTAAAGAGGCGGATGCTCCGGCAGGTAGCCAATGAGGCGCTTTGCCTTGTCGGGCTCCTCGAAAACATCGTGGCCGTCGATGCGTACCCTTCCGGCGGTGGCCGACAGTCAGCCGGCGAGGATATTCATGGTAGTGGATTTTCCAGCGCCGTTAGGGCCCAGAAAGCCGTAAACATGGCCCTCTGTGATCTCAAAGGAGAGATCGTCCACGGCCAGATGGCCGCCATAATCCTTGGTCAGGTGTTCAACCGAGATCATAGACGCCCTCCTGTTCTCTCGGATTGTATTGCTGCTCCATATGAGCACATCCTTTCTGCATTTTTGCAGCCGGCGGGCCGTGGCCCGGGCCTTTGAGAACAACATAGCACCCGCTGCTGAAGAAATCCTGAGATTTTTCCGCGGCGGGTGTAACAATTCTGTAAATTTCGTCCTTTTTCTCTGGCCGACACGCTAAAAAGGCCCTCCGTCCGAAGACGGAGGGCCAAGAGGGGAAAGAATCTGCAAGGGGAAAATCAGGCCAGCTTGGCGGCCAGGCGTTGGGCGATGGCGTCCAGGAATTCCTCGGAGGTAACGGCGTGGGCCTCGAAGCCGGGCTCCACCAGCCCCACCAGATCCTTGGTCATGACACCGGCGTTGAGGGTCTCGAAGCAGGCCTCCTCCAGCTTTTCGCCAAAGGCTACCAGCTCGGGCAGCTCATCCAGCTCGCCGCGCTTCTTGAAGGCGCCGGACCAGGCAAAAATGGTGGCCATGGAGTTGGTGGAGGTCTTTTCGCCCTTCAGGTGCTTGTAGTAATGCTTGGTGACCGTGCCATGGGCAGCCTCGAACTCGTAATTGCCATCGGGAGACACCAGCACGGAGGTCATCATGGCCAGAGAACCAAAGGCAGTGGACACCATGTCGCTCATGACATCGCCGTCATAGTTTTTGCAGGCCCAGATATAGCCGCCCTTGGAGCGGATGACGCGGGCCACGGCGTCGTCGATCAGAGTGTAGAAATAGGTGATGCCCAGCTTTTCGAACTGCTCCTTGTAGCCGCCCTTTTCAAACTCTTCCTCAAAAACTTTTTTGAACTCGCCGTCATAGACCTTGGCGATGGTGTCCTTGGTGGAGAACCACAGATCCTGGCGGGTATCGATGGCGTACTGGAAGCAGGAGCGGGCGAAGGAGCGGATGGAGCTTTCCTTGTTATGTGCCCCCTGCCAGACGGCGGGGCCGTTGACCTTCTGCACTACCAGAGTCTTTTCCTCGCCGGTCTGCTCGCCCTTGAAGGTCATGGTGCAGGTACCGGGCTCGGTGGTGTACAGATCCACGGATTTGTACACATCGCCATAGGCATGACGGGCGATGGTGATGGGCTTTTCCCAGTTCTTCACCACCGGCTTGATGGCGGGGATGCAGATGGGGGTGCGGAAGACCGTGCCGTCCAGAATGGAGCGGATGGTGCCGTTGGGGCTCTTCCACATTTCGATGAGCTGGGGATATTCCTCCATACGCTGCTTATTGGGGGTGATGGTGGCGCACTTGACGCCCACGCCGTACTTCTTATTGGCGTTGGCCGCATCAATGGTGACCTGATCCCTGGTGGCGTTGCGGTTCAGCAGGCCCAGATCATAGTACTCGGTTTTGAGATCCACATAGGGCAGGATGAGCTTTTCCTTGATGAGCTGCCAGAGGATGCGGGTCATCTCGTCGCCATCCATCTCGACGAGAGGGGTTTTCATCTGAATTTTAGCCATAAGAGGTGACTCCTTTTTCATTGTTGTTTGTGGAAGCGGGTGTTCCGGAGGGATCCGCGAGGGACAACCGGGCTCAGGCTTTGCCGTAACCGGCGGCGTAGTAGTTCATCAGGCAGCCTTCCTTCAGGATGAGCTTTTCATCCTCGGTGAGGCCCTTGCACTGGAGGGTCAGATCGGCCAGACGGCCATCTTTGGTGATGACCTTGGCGGAAAACTCCTCCTGTCCGGCCAGAATGGCGGCCTTGACGCCGGGGATATAAACCCAGTCGCCATCCTCGTAATCAAAGGTCTGGGCGCTGTCCATGGTGAAGGGCACGATGCCCCAGTTGATGCAGTTGGAGCGATAGCGCTTGGTGGCGTATTCATAGCAGATGTTGGCGAAGCCGCCCAGCACCTTCTGGCAGGAGGCAGCCTGCTCACGGGCAGAGCCATCGCCGGGCTTGTTGGCGAAGACGCAGGAGCCCACGGTGGTACGGGCTGCGTCGCCGCCCACCTTTGCCAGCACATCCAGCACCTCGGCGGGGGTATTTCCCTGCTCACGGGCCTCCTCCAGCGCACGGACGGTCTTGGAACGGGCCACATACTCGGGCACACGGCGGCTCAGGGCGAACTCAGACAGGCCGATGGGATTGGAGCGATAGGAGGAGGTTTCGCCGGAAGGGATCAGCTCGTCGGTGGTGGTGACGGGGTCATGGATGACGGCGCACAGCTTCACCAGCAGGTCTTCCTCCAGCGCGGGCATGGCGGGCCAGTCCTTGATGTTGGGGCCGTAACGCAGCTCTGCGGTTGGGTCGGCCTTGCCGAAGCCCTCGTAGCAGCGCTTGGCGTAGACCGAGCCGTCGTAGGTATACTTCAGCTCCTCGGCGGTGGGAGATTCATACTCGAAATCGGTGGCAGCCGTGAGCACGCCGCCGTTGGCTGCGGTGGCAGCGATGGAGCGGGCATCCATCAGGGCCACGGCGGAGATCTGGCCGTTGCCGGGCTTGGAGCCCTCGCGGTTGGCGAAGTTCCGGGTGGCGTGGCGGATGGACAGTGCGTTGTTGGCGGGGGTGTCACCGGCACCGAAGCAGGGGCCGCAGAAGGCGGGCTTCATGACGGTGCCGGCTTCCATCAGGGTGGCGGCAGTGCCGTTTTTGGTGATGGCCAGGTTGATGGGGGTGGAGGATGCATAGACGCTCATATCGAAGTAGCCGTTGCCGATGGACTGATTCTTGAGGATGGCAGCGGCCTCCACGATATTTTCGTACATACCGCCGGAGCAGCCCACGATGACGCCCTGGTCACAGGTGACCTTGCCGTCCACGATGTTGCGGCACAGATCCATCTGTACCTTGCCGCCCAGCTGCTTGTTGCAGGCTTCCTCCACCTTTTTGAAGATGCCCTCGGGGTCGGCCTGCAGCTCATGGATGGTATAAGCGATGGAGGGATGGAAGGGCAGGGCGATCATGCACTCCACCTGAGACAGGTCGATATGCACCACGCTGTCGTAATAAGCGCCGTTTTCGGGTCGGAGCTCCCGGAAATCCTCGGGACGGCCGATGTTTTCGTAATAGGCCTTCACCTTTTCGTCGGTGACCCAGACAGAGGTCAGGCAGGAGGTCTCGGTGGTCATCACATCCACGCCGATGCGGAAGTCGCAGGAAAGCTCCCGGACGCCGGGGCCTACGAACTCCAGCACCTTGTTTTTCACATCGCCCTTGGGGAAGGTGGCGGCCACCAGCGCAATGGCCACATCCTGCGGGCCGACGCCCTTGCGGGGCTTGCCGTCCAGATAGACCATGACCACCTCGGGTGCGGCCACATCATAGGTGTTTTCCAGCAGCTGCTTCACCAGCTCGCCGCCGCCCTCGCCAACGCCCATGCAGCCATAAGCGCCGTAGCGGGTGTGGGAGTCGGAGCCCAGGATCATCTTGCCGCAGCCGGCCAGCCGCTCGCGGGCATACTGGTGGATGACGGCCTGGTTGGCGGGGACATAGATGCCGCCGTATTTCTTGGCCGCAGACAGGCCGAAGGCGTGGTCATCCTCGTTGATGGTGCCGCCTACGGCGCACAGGGAGTTGTGGCAGTTGGTCATGGCATAGGGAATGGGGAACTCCTTGAGGCCGGAGGCCTTTGCGGTCTGGATGATGCCCACGAAGGTGATATCGTGAGAGATCAGCGCGTCAAACTTGATCTGGAGTTTTTTGGGGTCCTTGCCCTTGTTGTGGGCGCGCAGGATGGAGTAGGCGATGGTCTTTTCCCGTGCCTGATCGGGGGACAGGACATTTTGCGCCTGATCGGCATAGACGATGCTGTCGTCTACCAGATAAGCGCCTTTTTTGATGACTTCTACCATGGGAGTTCCTCCTCTGATGTTTTCTTATATTGACTGAAGGAAAGCGACGATGATATCGTGGGCTGCGTCAGCGGGTCACAGCCTGCAAAAAGAAGGCAATGGCCAGCAGGTCTGCACTGCCGCCGGGGCTGATGTTCCGGTCGATGCAATCCCTGTCCAGCGCAGTCAGGGCTGGGAGAGAAAAGTCCGCCAGCAGGGTCTCTGCCCGGGTCTGGAGCCAGCAAAGGCCCTCCTCCCCTGCCCGGTGGAGCACATTCGTATCCCGCACGCGGGAGATCAGGCGCAGCAGCGCCCGATAGGGGCCTTCCGGCCCTTCAAGCTCCGGCAGGGCCAGCTCCCGAACGCTGCGGAAGCCCGATTCGGCCTCGCCCCGGACGCCCTTTGCTCCATAGGCGGCATGGGCCGCCAGGCCGTGGGTGCCGGTGGACGAAAGCTCCCGGGCGGTGATGCCGTCGGTCATC
Organism: uncultured Oscillospiraceae bacterium; assembly: GCA_964646225.1. GTDB lineage: Bacteria > Bacillota > Clostridia > Oscillospirales > Butyricicoccaceae > UBA4644. The sequence continues at coordinate 29,145 of CAZYAD010000003.1, read as the reverse complement.
CGGGCGGCAAAGCCGCACAGACTCTCTACCGTCAGGGGACGGTTTTGGGCAGTGAGGCGTCCGCAGGCAGCGCACAGCAGGCCCAATGAGAACAGAGCGCCCTTGTGGGTATTGACGCCGCCGGTGGCGGCATACATGGCCCGTTCGGCCTCCTGCCCCACCGGCCGGAGTGCGGCCAGCAGGTCGGCAGGGGCCTCCCCGGGCAGGACGCTGCCCCGCTCCGCCATGCTTTGGAACCACGGCTCCAGAGCGGCTGCCGAACGGAGGAAGGTATCCACATCCATATCCTGATGGGCGCCTGGATTAGCGGCGTCCACCAACCCCGGCTTGGGGGTCAGCAGCACCTCCCGTTCCAGTGCGCCGCGGGCCAGCGCGGCGATCCGCTGTGGGGTCATTGCGCCTCCTCCAGCATTCGGTCGATGGCAGCCAGCAGTTCCTCTGCCGGATGGGCCCGGCTGCGGGTGCAGGCAGCGGCCATATTGCCGCAGACCAGGCACCGGCGGGGCGGCTTGCCCAGCTCCGTGCGGCTGACATGTACGCCGGGGGCGGACAGCACATCAATGTCCATCAGACGGCCCAGAGGATGGGTCTCCTCGATGCGGCACATGGCATCCTTAAGTGTCTGTGCGTCCTGCTCCACGGAGAAATAGCCCTCCGGGCCGGTGACCTTGTCCAGCAGCTTGCAGTACAGGATGTTCCCGGCCAGCGCCTCCCGTATGGCGGTGACACCGGCCTGAAACACCGCCTGCGAGCGGCGGCTCTTTTTCACCTTGCCCGGGATATTCACCGTAAAGGAAACCAGCGGTGTCTCATAGCCGCAGAGCAGGATGGTTTGAAAGGCAGCACGCTGGTCCCGGCTTTCCAGCAGCTGCTCCAGGGTGATCTCAATTTCTTCCATTTACACCTTTACATTCCGGATGACATCCAGCGCCCGACCGCAGGGATCGGTGACCACGGCCACCACCTTGTCGCCAAAGGCCAGCTGGTCGGGCTTACCCACCACGGCATAGGCCTCGTCACGAAGCTGTTCAATAGTCTTCAGCTGCAGGCCGGCCTTTTGCAGGCGCTCTGCCACCTCGGGACGGCGGGGGTTGACGGCGATGCCCACATCGGTGACCAGCACATCGCACACCGCACCCTCGGTGACCAGACAGCCCACATTGTCCACCACGCAGGGGATGCGGCCGCGGATCAGAGGGCTGACGATGACCGTCAGGGCGGCACAGGAGGCCGCGTCGGGGTGTCCGCCGATGGCGCCGCGGATGATACCGTCGGAGCCGGTGAGCACATTGACATTGAACTGAGTGTCGATCTCCAGCGCAGAAAGGATCACTACATCCAGCTGATGGATGGCGCTGCCCTCGTTAAAGGGGCTGGCGTACTGGTTGCCGTCGATCTCCACATGGTTGGGGTTGTCCCGGACGGAGCGGGCGGCCTCGCCGTCAAAACTCTGCACATCCAGCACCTTTTTCACCAGGCCCTGCTCGTGGAGCTTGACGATCTGGGAGGTGATGCCGCCCAGAGCGAAGTCGGCGGTGATGCCCTGCTGGGCCATTTCGTTTTCGATAAAGCGGGTGACGGCCAGTGCCGCGCCGCCGGAGCCGGTCTGAATGGAGAAGCCGTCCCGGAAATAGCCGGAGGCCATGATGGCCCGGGCTGCCGACTGGGCGATGAGCAGATCACGGGGATTTTTGGTGTAGCGGGTGGCTCCGGATGAGATTTTGGAGCTGTCGCCGATGGCTTCCACCTGCACCACATAATCCACATCGGAAGCGGGGATGGAGGCCGGCAGATTGGGATAGGGGGCCAGCTTTTCGGTAAGCAGGATCACCTTGTCGGCGTAGCGGGCGTCCACCCGGGCATAGCCCAGGGAGCCGCACATGCTCTCCCCGCCCTCGTTGGTGCCGGAGGCATTGCCCAGTGCGTCGCAGGAGGCCACGCCCAAAAAGGCCACATCGATATGCAGGGTGCCGTTGGCGATGGCGGCGGCGCGGCCGCCGTGGCTGCGGAAGATCACCGGCTGCTTGAGCTCCACCTCGCATCTGGAGATGGTGTCGGCCAGCTTGCCCCGGCAGCCGGAGGACTGTAGTGCGGTGACGGTGCCGTCCTGAATATACTGCACCAGAGGGCCGTGGGCATTGCTCAGGGACGAGGAGGCCACGGTCAGATCCTTATAACCCATTTCCGAAAGCTTTTTCACCACATCGTTCAGAACGAAGTCGCCGTCGCGGAAATGGTGGTGGAAGGAGATGGTCATGCCGTCCTTCAGACCGGAGGCGCGGATGGCGGCCTCCAGGGAATCCATCAGCTTTCCGTTTTTCTCCAGACGCTCATGGAGGGTCGCGGTATCCTTTTGGGTGTCTTCCGTTTTCAGTTCGATGCCCAGGCTCTCAAACAGCTGGGGACAGAGCTCGTGTCCGATGGCGTTTTTCACAGCGCCTCCACCTCCTCCTTGGTGATGATGCCGGCCACCAGGGCCAGCTCGATGACTCTCTGTGCCCGGATGACCACGGGCTTATCCACCATCTTGCCGTTGAGGCTGATGACGCCGCTGCCGCGGGCCTCGGCCTCCCTGATGGCGGCGACGATCTTTTTCGCCTTGTCGATGTCCTTTTGTGTGGGGTTGAACACCGAATGGACGGGGGCGATCTGCCGGGGATTGATCACAGACTTGCCGTCGAAGCCCAGATCCTTGATGAGGCGGGCTTCAAAGAGCAGCTGCTCCTCGTTGTTCACATCGGAATAGACGGTATCCAGCGCATCGATCCCGGCGGCGCGGGCGGCCAGCACGATGGTCTGCCGCGCCAGCTGAAGCTCGCCGCCGTGAGTGGTGCGCTGACACTTCATATTGGCGCAGAAATCCTCCGCGCCCAGAGCGATGCCGATGAGCCGGTCGGAGGCGGTGGCGATCTGATAGGCGTTGATGACCCCCAGCGCCCCCTCGATGGCGGCCATCATCAGGGTGGTGCCAACAGGGATGCCGTGTTTGATCTCCATTTCTTCGATGACCTTTTCGCACTCGATGATGTCCTGTGCAGTCTCGGTCTTGGGCATCCGCAGCACATGGGCTCCGGCGCATACCATGGCCTCGATATCGGCGCGGCCATAGGGGGTGTCCAGCGGGTTGATGCGCACCACCAGCTCGGTGCTGCCGTAATCTATGGTTTTCAGGGCGTTATAGACCAGCATCCGGGCCGCGTCCTTTTCGGCCATGGAGACCGAATCCTCCAGGTCGAACATCAGCGAGTCGGAGCCGTAAATATGGGCGTCGCGCATCATGCCGGGATTGTTGCCCGGGATGAACATCATGGTGCGGCGCAGTCTCTGCTTTTCACGCATGGCAATTCCCTCCTCTTATTCCACGGTCCAGCCGTAAGCCTGACTGTCGCAGGCCCGCAGAACGGCGGTCTTTACCCGGGCGCGGATGGTGCAGTCCAGAGCGCCCTTGTCGCTGGCGGTGATGACGAGGCCGTCCACGCCGCATTCTGCCACGGTTTCCTCGATGACCTCCCGGATGCGGCGGCCATAAAGGCCCATCACGGTGCTGTCCAGGCGGATTTCCAGCCCGGAGGGGGCTTTTTCCACTTCCACCAGGATGTCGCCCGATTCCACGGTTCCGGCAGTCCCGGTCTTGATCAGTTCCATAAGCTCACGCTCCCTGTTTTGATTGTTGCGGCCGCCCTGGAGCGGCCTTTTCTCTTGCTATTTTAATTATACATGGCCGCCGGGGGAAAGGCAAGAAAAATTCTCGCGTTTTTCGGCATTTTGACGAAAAATACACGCTTTTTGGCGCTCGGTATGTTTGTATTTTTGTATACAGCCATTGGAACGAAAAAAACGCCTTCCCGAAGGAAGGCGTGTGGTTGGAGACAACAGGCCGGTGGCGGGGCGGCTGCTTCGCGCATTCGGCCACCAGGCGAGGGCAGCGGATGGGATTGCCCCTTCAGTTTCCGGCTGCCTGCTCGGCCTCCACAATGGCGATGCCGGCAGAAGCACCGATCCGGGTGGCACCGGCCTCCAGCATGGCCTTTGCAGTGGCATAATCCCGGATGCCGCCGGAAGCCTTGACACCCATCTCGGGGCCAACAGTCTGACGCATCAGGGCGATATCCTCCACGGTGGCGCCGCCGGTGGAAAAGCCGGTGGAGGTCTTGACAAAGTCCGCACCGCAGCGCTTGGCGATCTGGCAGGCCAGCACCTTTTCCTCGTCGGTGAGCAGGCAGGTCTCGATGATGACCTTCAGCAGGGCCTTGCCCTCGCAGGCGGCGGCCATGGCCTGGATATCCTGCTCCACGCCCTTGATATGGCCGGATTTCAGGGCGCAGACATTGAGCACCATGTCGATCTCCTCCGCGCCGGAGGCGATGGCCTGGAGGGTCTCAAAGGCCTTGGTCTCGGTGGTGGTGGCCCCCAGAGGGAAGCCCACCACGGTACACACCTTCACGCCGGTGCCCTTGAGGTTTTTGACGCAGCGGGCCACATAATAGGGATTGACGCACACTGAGGCGAAATGATACTGGGCGGCCTCGGCGCACAGACGGTCAATCTGCTGGCCGGCGGCATCCTGCTTCAGCAGGGTATGGTCGATAAAGGATGCAATAGACATAGCGAAACGCTCCTCTTGTTTTGTGAATTTATCCTTAATATTAAAGGAAAAAGATCGGTTTGTCAATCGTCAGCCTTGACGGTGGGGGCTTTGAATGATAAAATAAGCTGATATATTATGAGAATGCGGGCGGTTTTTTCCGTCCTTAAAGGGGATACGAGAGCTTATGTGGACATCGGAACACTGGAAGGATTATGAGCTGCTGGACTGCGGCGGCGGACAACGGCTGGAGCGCTGGGGCCAGCAGGTGCTGGTGCGGCCTGACCCCCAGGCCATCTGGCAGCCTGCCGGGAGCCCGCTGTGGAAAAAGGCTGACGCCACCTACCACCGCAGCAAGACCGGCGGCGGCCACTGGGAGGTGCGTCAGCTGCCTCAGCAGTGGACCATCAGCTATGAGGAACTGGTGTTCAACATCAAGCCCATGAGCTTTAAGCACACCGGCGTGTTTCCAGAGCAGGCCGCCAACTGGGATTTTATCAGGGAGCGCATCCGTGGGGCCGGGCGGCCGGTGAATGTCCTCAATCTTTTCGCCTATACCGGCGGGGCCACCCTGGCTGCCGCTTCCGCAGGTGCTTCGGTCTGTCATGTGGACGCCGCCCGGGGCATGGTCACCTGGGCAAAGGAAAACGCCCGGTCCTCCGGGCTGGAAAACGCCCCCATCCGCTATATCGTGGACGACTGCAAAAAGTTCATCAAGCGGGAGATCACCCGTGGACGGAAGTATGATGCCATCATCATGGATCCGCCCTCCTATGGCCGGGGGCCCAACGGCGAGGTATGGCGGTTTGAGGAGTCCATCGGCGAGTTCGTGGAGTTGTGCGCCCAGGTGCTGTCTGACGACCCTTTGTTCATCATCATCAATTCCTATACCGCCGGCATCTCCCCCTCTGTCCCGGCCTATATTCTGGGCACCGCCGTGTGCAAGCGGTTCGGCGGGCGGGTGGAGGCCTCGGAGCTGGGGCTGAAATGCCGCAGCACCGGGCTGATGCTGCCCTGCGGCCACACCAGCCGCTGGATGGGAGGCAGATAAATGGCCATCATCCGTACCGAAAACCTGTCCTTCCGCTATGACGACGATGGCGCACCGGCGCTGGACGGGGTGACCCTTTCGGTGGAAGAGGGGTCGTTTACCACCATTCTGGGGCACAACGGCAGCGGAAAATCCACCCTTGCCAAGCAGATGAACGCCATTCTGCTGCCCTCCGGTGGGGCGGTCTATGTGGCCGGGCTGGATACCCGGGAGGAGGCGCGGCTGTTTGACATCCGCCGCACGGCGGGCATGGTCTTTCAGAACCCGGACAATCAGATTGTGGCCACGGTGGTGGAGGAGGATGTTGCCTTTGCCTGCGAAAACATGGCGCTGCCGCCGGAGGAGATCCGCCGCCGGGTGGATGAGAGCCTTGCGGCGGTGGGCATGAGCGAATACGCCCGCCACGCGCCCCATCTTCTGTCCGGCGGACAGAAGCAGCGGGTAGCCATTGCCGGGGTGCTGGCCATGCGGCCCCGGTGTATCATCATGGACGAGCCCACCGCCATGCTGGATCCCGCCGGACGGGAGGAGGTCATCTCTGCCGTGCGGCGGCTCAACCGGGAAAACGGCATGACAGTCATCCTCATCACCCACCATATGGACGAAGCGGCGCTGGCCGACCGGGTGGTGGTGATGAAGAACGGGCAGGTGGCCATGGACGGCACCCCCCGGGAAGTCTTTTCACAGGTGGAGCGGCTGGAGGAGCTTTCTCTCACAGCGCCCCAGACCGTCCTGCTGCTGCGTGAGCTGGACTCCGGGCTGGATCGGGGCGCGCTGTCGGTGGAGGAATGCGCCGACCAAATCCTCAAGTATCTGGGAGCGAACACATGAACGAAGTTTTGCGCATCGAGCATCTTTCACATATCTACAGCGCCGGGACGCCCTTTGAAAAAAAGGCGGTGGATGATGTGTCCTTTTCGGCGCGGCGGGGGGAGTTTATCGGCCTGATCGGCCACACCGGCAGCGGAAAATCCACCCTGATCCAGCATTTCAACGGTCTTTTGCGGCCCACGCAGGGCCGGGTGCTCATCAACGGAGAGGATATTTTTCAATCCAAAGAGCTGACCCGGGCGGCGCGGTTTGCCGTGGGGCTGGTGTTTCAGTATCCGGAATATCAGTTGTTTGAGGAGACCGTCTATGCCGACATCGCCTTCGGCCCCAAAAATATGGGACTGGACAAGGCGGAGATCGACCGACGGGTACGGGAAAACTGCCGCATCGTGGGACTGCGTGAGGAAGCTCTGGACAAATCGCCCTTTGAGCTTTCGGGCGGACAGAAGCGCCGTGTGGCGCTGGCGGGCATCTTTGCCATGGAGCCCGAGGTGCTGGTGCTGGACGAGCCCATGGCCGGGCTGGATCCTGCCGGGTGCGCCGATGTGTTCCGGTTCATCCGGGCCTATCACGAAAAGCACGGCACCACCATTCTGTTTGTCACCCACAGCATGGAATATGCCGCCCAGATGGCCCGGCGCATCCTGGTGATGGATCACGGGCATATTCTTATGGACGGCACGCCGCAGGAGGTCTTTGCCCGGGCGGAGGAGCTGGAGCAGGCGGGGCTGGATGTCCCCCAGATCACCCGGGTATTTCTGGAGCTGAAAAAGCGGGGCGTGCCGGTGGGCACCGATGTATACACCGTGGAGGAAGCCGTCCGGCGGCTGCGGGCGCTGAAGGGCGGTGAGGCCCTGTGCTGAAGGATATCACCCTGGGGCAGTTTTTCCCCGGCAGCTCTCCCCTGCACCGGATGGACCCCCGCTCCAAGCTGCTGAGTCTGGTTTTGTTCATCGTCACCATTTTTGTGTGCGACGGCGCGGCGGCCTTTGTTCTGTGCGGGCTGGGGCTGCTGGCGGTCATCCGTCTGTCGGGCATCCCGCCGAAGATGATCGCAAAATCCCTCAAGCCTATTGTCATCCTGGTGATCTTTACCGGACTGCTGAACCTGTTTTACACCCCCGGACGGGAGATCTTCCGTCTGTGGATCTTTTCGGTCACATGGGAGGGGCTGGCTACCGCGGCCGTCATGATCGCCCGGATCCTGCTGCTGGTGTCCTCCACGGCCCTGCTGACCTATACCACCTCCCCCATGGCGCTGACCGACGGGCTGGAGCGGCTGCTTTCGCCGCTGAAGCGGCTGCATATCCCGGTGCATGAGTTCGCCATGATGATGTCCATCGCTCTCCGGTTCATCCCCACCCTCATCGAGGAGACCGACAAGATCATGTCGGCACAGAAGGCCCGGGGGGCGGATTTTGAGAGCGGAAATCTGCTCCAGCGTGCAAAGGCTCTGGTGCCGGTGCTGGTGCCGCTGTTCGTTTCGGCCTTTCGCCGGGCAGATGAGCTGGCCTGTGCCATGGAATGCCGGCTGTACAGCGGCGGTAAGCGCACCCGGTTGCACAGTCTGGCCTACAGCCGGGTGGATGCCCTGGGTGGCGGCCTGGCAGTGCTGGCCTGCGGCGCGGCCATTGCGCTGAATATCCTGCTGTAACGGCTGCCGCAGGCAGAAAGGAAACGACACATGAAAACTGCTTTGGTACTGTCCTATCTGGGCACCGACTATCACGGCTGGCAGCGGCAGAATAACGCCATGACCATCCAGCAGCTGGTGGAGGAGGCGTGGGAAAAGACCTGCGGAAGGCGCGTCTATGTCTCGGGCTGCGGGCGCACCGACGCCGGGGTTCACGCCCGGTATTATGTGTGTTCGCTGGATCATGTGTCCTCCATTCCCACCCAGCGGCTGCCCATGGCCCTCAACGCCCGGCTGCCGGAGGCAGTGGTGGTGCGCAGAGCCGTGCTGGTGCCTGACGAGTTTGATGCCCGGTTCTCCTGTGTCAGCAAGGAATATACCTATCTCATCCACAACAGCCGGGTACGGGATCCCTTTCTGGTGAGCCGGGCCTGGGCCTATCCCCAGAAGCTGGATGTGGCCGCCATGCAGCGGGCCGCAAGGGATTTTGTGGGACGGCAGGACTTTGCCGCCGTCAAAAATGAAGGCACGCCGGTGAAAAGCACGGTGCGCACCATTTATTATTGTGAGGTCGAGCAGCGCCCCGGCGATATCATCGCCATCCGGGTATGCGCCGACGGCTTTTTGTACAACATGGTGCGGGCCATCACCGGCACACTGGTTTATGTGGGCATCGGGAAGATCCCGCCGGACGGCATCCCCGCCCTGCTGGAAAGCCGGGATCGGCTGGCCGCCGGCCCCACCGCGCCCCCCATGGGGCTGTATATGACCGCACTGAACTATCAAATGGAGGAATTGGATGGAAGATCGGACTGATCGCCGGAAGCCGGGCAGGCTGGCGGGCAATATCACCCGGTTCCGGCAGGACAAGCGCCTGGCGGTCACCGGTGTGCTCCATTCTCTGGCCCTGCTGGGGATGCTGGCCTGTGTGGTATTCGGCATTTTCCGGTATCACGAAAATCTCCGGCCGGAAAATCTCTCCCGCCTCGGCGCCTATCTCAAGGCGGCGGGCGCAGTGACCGACCCCTTCACCCGCTATGAATTCGAGTCCGGGCTGGACACCGTCTGTCAGCCCTTCGGCTCCGGGCTGGCGGTGACCTCCGGCGATACCTACTCCTTCGTCAGCGGGCTGGGCAACAGCCGCTATTCCATCCAGCTGCGGTACGGCGACCCGGCCATCTGCACCGGGGATCGCTATGTGCTGCTGTATGATCGGGGCGGCACAGGCTTTTGCATTGCCAATCACTATGCTGAATATCTCCGGGACAACACCGACAGCCCGATTTTGACGGCCACCATGAACGCTCGGGGCGATTTTGCCCTGGTGACCGACCAGACGGGCTGCCGCTCGGCGGTGACCGTCTATGACGACCGGCAGCAACTGCTGTGCCGTTGGCTCACCACCCAGTATTATGTGATGATGACCTCGGTCAGCCCCGACGGCGAGAGCTTTGCCGCTCTGTGCCTGGGGCAGGATGGTCTTTCACTGACCACCCAGGTGCTCTATTTTGAGATCGGGCAGGAGCAGCCCGCCTGGAGCCTTTTGCTGGAGGAGCGTCAGGTGCTGGCGCTGTTCCATGATAAAACCGGCGGGCTGGTCATACTATGTGCCGACGGCGTTTTGCGCTGCGCGGCAGGCAGCGTCACCGCGTCTCGGGACTTTTCCCGGGAGCTGCGGATGTTTTCCGCCCGGGAGGAGGAGGCGCTGCTGCTGGCCTTTGACGCCGGGGAGCAGGGCAGCCGGGGTGCGGAGCTTCTGCTGCTGGGCGACGGACTGGAGCCCCTCTGGAGCGGTTCTGAGCAGGGGACGCTGCGGGCGGTGAGCTGTCGCGCCGGTACGGCCTGTCTGTTGACCTATGACCGGCTGACCACCGTCCGTCTGCGGGAGGACGGCACGGTCACCACCGAAGCTGCGGCAGTTTCCGGCCCGCGCTCGGTGACGGTCAGCCCCGAAGGCGAGCCCATCCTGATCTATTCCGATCGGGCGGAAAAGCTTGCCGATGAAAAGGAGGACGCATGAACCTGACTGTTTTTGACCAACCTTATTGGTGGGATGTGCTGTTTGTCCTGCTGCTGATCGTCTGTATCCGGGCGGCGGCAAAGCGGGGAGCCTTCCGGGCGGTTTCCGGCATTCTGGGGACGCTGCTGGGGCTGCTGGTGGGCAGCCGGTTTCAGGACGCTCTGGCGCCTCTGCTGGAGCCGCTGCTGGAGCCGCCTCTTCGGGTGCTGGCCGAAAAGGCCGGGGCTTCGGCCTTTACCGGCCTTTCCGGGGACTCTGCGCTGGCCGAGCTGGCCCGGCAGGCCGAGGCCGTCACCGACAAAATGAGCCAGCTGTATCAGACCGCGCTGGACGCGCTGGCCCAGGCCCTCACCCGGTCGCTGGCACCCATTCTGGCATTTTTGCTGCTGTTTCTGGCCACCAAGCTGGTCATCAAGCTGCTGTGCCTTTTGCTGGATCTGGATATTCCCCTGTTCAGCGACCTGAACCGGCTGGCCGGCGGACTGCTGGGGGCGCTGGCCGGATGTATCTTGGTGCTGGCACTGTGCTGGGCCGTGCTGCGGTTTGCGCCGGAGGAGCCGGTGGGTCTGCTGAGCCGGCCATTTCTGCGGGAAAGCCTGCTGGGCGGGCTGGCGGCCCGTCTGCTTTCCCCCATGCTATAGAATTAGATAATACAAGGAGTGTCGATCATGCAGAAGTCCGAAAAACGCTTCTGGACCGTTCCCAATCTGCTGTCTCTGGTGCGCATCGCGCTGGTGCCGCTTTTTGTGTGGTGCTTCTTTGCGGAGTTCCGCGGACATCGCGTCTGGGCCATTCTGGTCTTTTTGTCCGCCGGAGCCACTGATGTGGTGGACGGCTATATCGCCCGGCACTGCGGGCAGGTCACCGTGTGGGGACGCATTCTGGATCCCCTGGCTGACAAGCTGATGGTCTTTTCCGCGCTGATCTGTCTGACCAGAGCCAGCGTGCTGCCCCTGTGGCTGATGCTGCTCTATCTGGGCAAGGAGCTGGCCCAGGGCGTATGCGGCTTTTTGCTGATGCGCCGCATCCGGGATATGCCTGCCTCCAACCTGTTGGGTAAGGCCGGCACCTTCCTTTTTTATGTCACCATCGTGGCGCTGACGCTGTTTACGCCGTCGCCCGCCGTCAAAGCCGCGCTGCTGGCCGCTTCCTATCTGACCATCGTGGCCGCCTTTGTCAGCTATGTGTTGAACGGCCTGCGGCTGAACCGGAGCCACCAAACCGAAACGGAGGAATAACCCATGGATCATCAGGAAACCACCCTTTGCTCCCGCTGTAAAAAGCGGCCTGCCTGTTTTTTTATCCATAAAACCGAAAATGGCACATCCACCCGGACAGGGCTGTGTGCCGAATGCGCCGGGGAGTTGGGACTGCTGCCCCAGCTTTCCAGGCAATTTCTGGAGGAGCTGTTCCGCTCTGGCGACGGCGAAGGCCCCTCTCCGGAGGCGCTGGCCGAGCTGGGCCGACAGGCAGAGGAGCTGGCCCGGAAAAACGGCCTGGAGCTGCTCTCCGGCCCTGCGCTGGAGTCGCTGACCGATGATCTATCCAATCTGGTGAAGCAGCTTTCCGCCGCAGAGGAGAAATCCCCGGAGGAGGACGACGGCGACCGGAGCGACGATGCGTCCGACAGTGAGGAGGGCGAAGGCAGCGGCGACCCGGCGGAGCCCTTTTCCCGGATGTCGGTGCTGCCGCTGTTCCGGGTGTTCCGCCCCGGGCAGCCCCAGAATAATGCCGACCGGGAAAACGGCGCGTCGCAGGGCGCTCCCGCCGGAAAGCCCCATGAAAAGGGCAAGAACAAGAAGAAGTTCCTCTCCAATTACGCCATGGATCTCACCGCGCGGGCCCGGGATGGCAAGCTGGACCGGGTGGTGGGCCGTGAGAGCGAGACCCTGCGGGTGATCCAGATCCTCAACCGCCGCCAGAAGAACAACCCCTGCCTTATCGGTGAGCCCGGCGTGGGTAAAACCGCCGTGGCCGAAGGTCTGGCCCAGAAGATTGCCGCCGGACAGGTGCCCGCCAAGCTGCTGGACAAAGAGGTCTGGCTGCTGGATATGACCGCCATGGTGGCCGGAACGCAGTTCCGCGGCCAGTTCGAAAGCCGCATGAAGGGCCTGATCCAGGAGGTCAAGGCTCTGGGCAACATCATCCTTGTCATTGACGAGGTACACAATCTGGTGGGGGCCGGAGACGCGGAGGGCAGCATGAACGCCGCCAACATCCTCAAGCCCGCCCTGTCCCGGGGCGAGATCCAGGTGATCGGCGCCACCACCTTCAAGGAATACCGGAAGTATATTGAAAAGGACGCCGCCCTGGAGCGGCGGTTCCAGCCGGTGACCATCAGCGAGCCCACCACTGCCGAGACCGAGGATATCCTCCGGGGCGTCAAGGGGTATTACGAGGCCTTTCATGGGGTACAGATCCCCGATCAGGTGCTGGTGCAGGCAGTGTATCTGGCCAACCGGTACATCAACGACCGGTTCATGCCCGACAAGGCCATCGATCTGCTGGACGAAGCCTGCTCCGATGTCAACCTCCGCTCCCCTGCCCTGAGCCGTCTGCCTGTGCTGCAAAAAGAGATGGACGGTCTCACCCAGCGACAGAGCGAGCTGGAAAGCGCTCAGGAGCAGGATTTTGAGCAGATCGCCCAAAACCGCTCCCGTCTGCTGCAATTGCAGGCCGAGGCCGATGAGCTGCGTCGTCTGCCTGTCCCCCAGGTAGGGCTGGACGATCTGGCCCGGGTCATCGAGCTGTGGACAAAGATCCCCGCCAGCAAGGTGCAGGAGCAGGATTTCCTCCGGCTACAAGCGCTGGCCGACCGGCTGAAAAGTCGGGTCATCGGACAGGACGAGGCGGTAGACGCCGTCTCCGCCGCCATTCGCCGCCGGAGGGCGGGCATCAGCGAAAAGCGCAAGCCCATCTCCTTCATCTTTGTAGGCCCCACCGGCGTGGGCAAGACCGAGCTGGTAAAGCGGCTGGCCGCCGACCTGTTCGATACGGAGGATGCTCTCATCCGGCTGGACATGAGCGAATATATGGAGAAGCACAGCGTTTCCCGGCTCATCGGCGCCCCTCCCGGCTATGTGGGGTATGACGAGGCCGGGCAGCTCACCGAAAAGGTGCGCCGCCGTCCCTACAGCGTGGTGCTGTTCGACGAGATCGAAAAGGCCCATCCCGATGTGCTGAACACCCTGCTGCAAATTCTGGATGACGGCCATGTTACCGATGCCCAGGGCCGCCGGGTCAACTTTGAAAACACCGTCATCATCATGACCTCCAACGCCGGCTCCGACCGGCGGGACGGTGCGGTGGGCTTTGGCAATACGCTGACCCAGCAGGGTCGTGAAAAGGCCATGAAGGCCCTTTCGGAGCTGATGCGTCCGGAGTTCCTCAACCGGGTGGACGAGGTGATCTCCTTCAATCAGCTGACCCGGGAGGATTTCGCCGCCATCGCCGTGCTGCTGCTGGAGGAGCTGAAGGCCGGGGTCGCCCGCACCGGCGTGACGCTGACCTGGGACGAGGCGGTGCCCGTCCGGCTGGCAGAGGAAAGTTACTCGGTGAAATACGGCGCCCGCAACCTGCGGCGGCTCATCGAAAAGCAGGTGGAGGATCCTGCCGCCGGGCTGCTGCTGGACTCCTGGCAGCATCCGGTCACCGGGCTGCACGCCCTTGTCCGGGAGGGCCGGATCGTCGTGGAGGCCGCACAGGCATAACAAACAGACAAAAGTCGGCGTGCCGCGGAGAGTCTTGCTCTGCGGCACGCTTTTCTGCATATTGACGAGCCTGTTTGCCGGAAAATGCCCGGTTTTGCCGCAAAATGTGCCATTCTGCTTTTCATCCGGCCGCCGATGTGCTATAATTGAAAAGATGAACGGCCGTGCCCCGCCGGGGCGGCCACGACCCCAATACAGGAAAAGGAAGAAGAACGCAATGATCGAGGATGCCCTGATGATCCAGGCCAACGACCTGTCCTTTGGCTTTCCACAGCGGGAGCTGTTTCAGCATTTGAGCTTTACGCTGGAGACCGGGCGGCACTGCGCCCTGATCGGCAGCAATGGCTCCGGCAAGACCTCCCTGACCCGGCTGCTGCTGGAGCCCCAGCGCTTTACCTATGAAGGGACGCTGCGGCTGGAGACCGCCGGTCGGGTGGGGGTGGTACGGCAATTTCTCCCCCGGGAGGAGGCCGAGGTCGGCTGCACCGTGCAGCAGTACCTGATGGCCGACTTTGACCGCCTGCGGCTGGAAATCGAGGAGGTCTGTCAGCAGCTGGCAGAGGCTGCCGATCCGGAGCCGCTGCTGGAGCGGTATCAGCAGCTGCTGGACGAGAGTCAGGCGGTGGATGCCGACAGCTGTGAAAGCAGCATCGCCCGGCAGCTGTTTCAGGCGGGGCTCAGTGACAAGGCCGCGCTGCGGCTGGAGCAGCTTTCCGGCGGCGAGTATAAGCTGGTGCAGATCATCCGGCAGATGCTGCGCCGTCCGGCGCTGCTGGTGATGGACGAGCCTGATGTGTTTCTGGATTTTGACAACCTGTCTGCGTTGGCAGAGCTCATAGACCACTACCCGGATACACTGCTGGTGGTAACCCACAGCCGCTGGCTGCTGAACCACTGCTTTGATAAGATCTGGCATCTGGAAAACGGTGAGCTGGCCGAGTACGACGGCAGCTTCCCCGCCTATGACCACTATCGGCTCCAGGCCAAGCTGAACCGGCAGCTGACCTCCCGGGAGGACGCCCGGGAGGTGCGGCGGCTGGAAGCGCTGGTGGAGCGGCTGCGGGACGATGCTACCCAGGTGATCTCTCCCCAGAAGGGGCGGGTATTGAAGGGTAAGGTGAGCCAACTGAACCGGCTGCTGGCGCGGCAGAGCCAGGCTCCGTATGTGGAGGCCCGGCAGCCGGAGATCGCGCTGCCCCGGGCCGAGCTGGTGCAGGGGGAGCAGCCGCTGCTGACAGTGGAGGGGCTTTCGCTGATCTTTGACGGCGGGACGCTGCTGAAAGATGTCACCTTTTCCCTGCTGCCCGGAGAAAAGGTGGCACTGGTGGGGCCCAACGGCTCGGGCAAGTCCACCCTGCTGCGGGCCATCCGGCAGGGCGGCCCGGAGATTCTGCTGGCGCCGGGCGTCCGGATGAAGCAGTTCTCCCAGCTGCATCAGGAGGTGTTTCACCGGGAGGACACCGTCTGGGACACCTTCTTCCGTGCCGGACTTTCCACCCGGGAGGAGATCTCGCAATATCTGGCGGGTTACGGCTTTGCGCCGGAGCTGCTGGGGCAGCAGGCCGAGCAGCTTTCCGGCGGCGAGCGCAATCTTTTGCAGCTGGCACTGCTGGCGCTGGGCGAGGCCGACCTGCTGCTGCTGGATGAGCCCTCCAGCCATCTGGATACCTTTGCCCAGCGGGCGCTGGAGGAGGCGCTGGCCAACTGGCCGGGGGCGGTGCTGATGGTGTCCCACGACTATTACACCGTGGCCCGCTGCGCCCAGCGGGTGCTGCTGGCAGAGGGGGGCACGGTGCGCCCCATGAGCTCGCGGGCCTTTCGCAAGCGGATCTACCGGCGGCATTTTGACCGGGAGCTTTTGCTGCTGGAGCAGCAAAAGCAGGAGCTGGAGCGCCGCATTACTCAATGTCTGCTGACCGAGGACTGCGTCCGGGCGCAGGAGCTGTGCGACCAGCTGGGTGCGCTGGTGGATCAGATGGCATAACGACCCGGACTTCCCGCCAGCATGAAACAATTAGACAAGCCGAAGCGGCGCGTTCCTTTCGGAACGCGCCGCTCAGTTTTTGTATCGGACTGTGTTTCAGACAAAGCTGCCGCCGGAAAACCGGAGGGTGCGGGTACACAGCAGCGCCGCCTCGGCAGGATCATGGGTCACCAGTAGCAGGGTCTTCCCTGCCCACTCCTGCAGGATGAGGGCGGCGGCCTTTTCCCGGACGGCCGGATCCAGCCCCTTCAGAGGCTCGTCCAGCAGCAGCACATCGCCACCAAAGGCCAGCGCCCGGGCGATGGACACCCGCTGCTTTTGCCCGCCGGAAAGCTGGGCGGGATATTTGTCCCGGCAGTCGGCCAGCTCCAGTGCGTCCAGCAGGGACAGCGCCCGGGAAAGGGTCTCCGGCCGGTCGGATAGCACCACATTGATGTTCTGAGCGGCGGTGAGCCAGGGAAAGAGGGCCGGCTCCTGGAACACATAGCTGACCCTGCCCTTTACGGCAAACCGGCCGCTGTCGGGAGGCAGCAGCCCGGCCAGCACCTGAAGCAGGGTGGTCTTTCCGCAGCCGGAGGGGCCCATCAGGGCGACCCGCTCCCCTGCCTCCAGCTCCAGCGTGCAGTCCCGCAGTACCCGCTGCCCGCCATAGGCAACGCACAGGCTTTCGGCTCGAATCATAGGCCACCGCCTTCCCGGTGAAAGGCACGGCCCAGCCGCCCCATCGCGGTCATCAGCACCCTTTCGATGAGCAGGCTGCAAAGCACCACCACCACCGTCCATGCGAACAGGTCACAGGTCTCCATATACTGCTTGGACTCTGAGAGCTGCCGCCCGATGGATACGGCGGGGACGGTGAGCACCTCCGCGGCCACGCCGGCCTTCCACGCAAGGCCCATGGCCGTGCGGCAGGCCGAAAGGAAATAGGGCGCCACAGCCGGTATCCACACCCGGCGCAGGGTGCGCAGGGGCGAAAAGCAAAAGACCCGGGCTGTGCGCAGCAGCATAGGGTCCACATTGCGGATACCGGCGGACACATTGCCCCAAATCACCGGCAGGGCCATCAGGATGACCACCACCGCCGGGAGCACATCCCGCCCCACCCACAGAATGAGCAGCAGGATGAAGGAGGCCACGGGGGTGGACTTGATCATGGTGAGCAGCGGCGCGCACAGGGCGTTCAGTGCGGGCCAGCGGCAGCAAAGGGCCGCCAGCAGCACTCCCAGCAGCACGGCCAGAGCGATGCCTGCCAGGATGCGCAGCAGGCTGGTGCAGGAGATCAGCCAGAACCGGCCGGTGCGGGCCAGCTCCAGCAGACGCCGGAGCACCGGCCAGGGGCCGGGCAGCAGCAGCGCCTGATCCACCGCCATGGACAGGCCCTGCCACACCAGCAGCCAGAAGGCGGCCACGCCGATGCCGCGCAGCAGCTTGGAATGCTTCACCAAATCATCTCCTTTTGGTCAGTAATTTGTCAAAAATAGGAAAAGCAGGGAGCAAAAGGCCCCTGGCCTGATGCTCCCTGCTTTCAGCGGCAATCAGCCAATATAGTAGAAATCGTCACCGGGGACGGCACCGCCCACAGAGGCGGGGGCCACGCCGAACATGGTCTCCAGGAAGCCACCCAGCGCGGTTTGCATATCGGCACCGGCGATGAAGCACAGGTTGCACTTGGGAATGGCCTTCTGGGCCACGGGGGCCTGGGCAAAGATCCCGGCATCCACGATCATCTGCGCGGCGGAAGCGGTATCCTCGGACAGATAGGCGATGGAAGCCTCATACTCCTCCAGGAACTTTGCCACTTCGGCGGGATGCTCCTCCGCAAAGGCACGGCGCACCACCACGCAGCCCTGCACCAGACTTCCGGCGGGATAAACGGTATCCCACTGCGCAGTGAGATCCAGCGCAACGGTCAGGTTCTCGTTTCCGGCGCAGGCGATGGTCACCATGGGCTCGGGCAGGACGGCCAGCTTGACCTCGCCGGCGGCCACGGCGGTACGCAGATCGGCAGGCTGAGCATAGGTGTTGTCCACCGTCACATTGACACCGGCGGCAGAGCAGATAGCCTGGAAGATGAAGGTGGGATTCTGAGCAGGAACAAAGACGGTCTTGCCCTCCAGATCAGACAGGGCTGTGATGTTCTCGCCGTTGTCGGCCACCAGATACAGTACGCCCAGGGTATTCAGGGCCAGCGCCTGGACAGCGCCCTCGGTCTTGTTGTACACCACGCTGGCGGCGTTGGTGGGCAGGGCGGCGATATCCACGCTGCCGTTGATGAGAGCGGCGGTGATGTTGCTGGCATCGGTCTCCACCGCAATGCTGTAATTCAGAGCGGTCTGACCGTTGGCGTTATCGGAGATCAGCTTGGCCATGCCGAAGCCGGTGGTGCCGTTGAGCACCATGATATTCACCGGCAGCTCCGCGTCCACCTCCGGCTCGGTCGGCGTTTCAGGCTCTGCGGGTGCTTCGGGCTGCGCGGGATCGGACACCTCGGGCGTGTCGGGGGTTTCGGGGTCGTTTGCGGGCTCTGAGCCGCAGGCGCACAGGGAAAATGCCAGCAGGGCGGCCAGCAGCAGAGAGAGCAGCTTGTTCAGTTTCATTTTGGGTACTCCTTTGTTGTAAAAAAATAACCACATCCGAAAGATGCAGTTACCGTTCCGGGTACACCAAAAAACGCTCAACTGTATCTTTCACCTCAATGCCTATTTCGGTGTCAGAAACGAAAGTGGCTGTTCTTATTATACCGCAAGCCGACGCATTTGGCAAGAGGGTACGGGGAAAAAGCCGACGCTGCCGCAAGGGCGCCGGAAAACAGCAAAAAGCATCCACAGGCGGCTGCCTGTGGATGCTTTTGCTTGTCTGTGATCGGGCGTTCTTCCGGCTTACAGGCCGAACTTGTCTTGGAAGCGCAGCAGGATCGTTGCTACCTGGGCGCGGGTCGCGTCACCCATGGAAGCCAGGCTGCCGTCACCGGTGCCGGAGATCAGGCCCACAGCCACCGCCCAGGACATGGCGTCCTGCGCGTAGGGGCTGACCTGGCTGAAATCGTCAAAGGCGCTGAGATCGGCGCGGGCAGAGGTATCCAGACCCAGCTGCTGGGCATAGCGGAACAGGATGGTTGCCAGCTGCTCGCGGGAGAGGTTGGTTTCGGAACCGAAGAGGTTGTCGCCCAGTCCTTTGACCAGGCCGGTAGCGCTGGCCCAGTCAACCGCTTTCTGATACCAGGAGTCCTGCTGCACATCGGCAAAGCCGCTGGCCGCCGTGGCGGCGGGCTCACCGCTCATGCGCCACAGCACCGTCACCAGCATGGAGCGGCTCATGGGCATTTCAGGAGCAAAGGTGGTCTCGCCGGTGCCGCTGAACAGGCCCTGCTCCACCGCGCTGTAAACAGCATTGGCATACCAGGCGTCTGCGGGCACATCGCTGAACACCACCGGGGCAGGCTGCTCCTCGGAAGCGAAGGTGGCATCCACCTCCACGCCGCCGGAGGGCATGGTGAAGGAATAGCAGCCATTGCCCAGATCCTTCAGTTCCAGCTCGTTGCCGTGCTTATCCAGCACACGCAGCTCCTCCAGCACATAGCCGTCATCCGGCGTGACCGTCACGGTGACGGTGCTGCCGGCCGCAGCATGGGCGGGCTTGACAGCGATCTCGCCGTTGTCGGGCTGCTCCACCTTGGTCTGGTTGGAGGGGCCCACCACGGGGATGTTCTGGTACTTGCAGGGAGTGATGGTGCCGGTGAGGACATTGTAGTTGACAGGATCCGCCGGGATGTACTGCCAGGTATAGGCCTCCTGAGGATTGACCACAGTGGTCAGAGGCAGCTCGACGCCGCTTTCATCCACCCAGCGGATGGTGCCGCCCGCCGGGGTGATGGTGCCGATGCCCAGTTGAGCATCAGCAAGAGTCTTGCCGGTGCCGGTGAGGACGGTATAGGAAGGCTCGCCGGTGGGCGTGACCTTGCGAATGGTGACAGTAATGTCGGTCTCGGCCTTGAGCAGGTTGCTGCTCTCCGGCGTGAAGCGCACCCGGGCGGGGTAGGGCGTCTCGCTGGCGTCCACACCCGCGGGCTCGGTGACCCAGCTCCAGGTGCCGGGCACCTGCGCACCGTTGAAGTAGGCCGTGCCGCGGATGCGGCTGGCATCCAGCTGCAGACCGGTATAGGTAACCACCAGATTTTCGGCGGTCAGGCCGCTGAGCTCTGCGGCAAGGATATCAAAGGTATCGGAGGTATTTGTAAAGGTGTAGTTGCTGCCGGAAGCAGGGACGACAGTGATCGTGGCAGTGCCCACATTGCGGTTATTGCTGTAGACCAGGGTGTAATCCCTGTCCTTTTCCAGCTGATAACTGTTCACCGTGCCGTCGACATCGACAAAAGGCTCAGGCGTGATGTCTCTGCCGGTATAGTGTTGCGCTTCAGGAGTTGCAAAGAACACAATCACACCTTTGGCCGTGATGGTGCCTTTGGCCGTGGCCCGGGCGCTGTCTTGCGGGATGGCGTAGTTGGTCACGCTGCTATTCAGCGCAACGGTGAAGTTGACGGTCTTGTTCACGCCTACATTGGCATTTTCAAAGGCCGCGCTGGTCACTTCATAATCGACGCTCTCATCCCCCACCAGACCGTCGAAGATCACGTCGGTGACTGTGGCTTCCGTTGTGCCGTCATAAACCTTCTCATCGACGACGGCGCTGCTGATGGTCAGCGTGGCGGGAGAGATGGTATAGACCGCCTCTGCCGTGCCGTAGTTGTCAGCATCCTCATAGGTAGCGATGACGGTGTAACTGCCGGCATCCTTCATGGCATCCAGCTCAGTGTCACCCTGCTTGTAGGTGTAAGTCCACTGAGGATCGCCACCGGCGGTGATGCCGCTGACTGTGGCTTCTGCATAGGTCTTGTCGGCGCCGTCATAGGTGGAGGAGCCGTCTTCGAAGGTGATGCTTTCGGAAACATTCTCCTTGTTCATCACGGTGATGACCAGCGTGACGCGGCCATCGGTATAGTTATTGCTCGAATATTCGACCGTGAGGGTATCGTACTTGCCTGCATCCTGGGCGGTCAGACCGCTGTTCAGGGTAAAGCTCACGCTCGCAGAGGTATTAGTCGCACCTGCTGCAATGATGCCATTCTCTGTCCTCTCCACGCTGTCGATGCTGACCGTGGTCCCCTGATTGGTGTCGCCCAGCAGGGTCTTCAGCTGCTCGACGGTGAAGGTCTGCCCGTCGGTGTTGGAGTAGCGCAGGGAAATGGTGTGGTTGGGCAGCGTGACGGACTTCTTACCGATGCGCCAGTCGAAGGTCTTGGGTTCGGTGGTTCCGTCGGCCCACTTGTGGTTGCCGTCCGGCGTGGCGGTGGCGGTGTAGTTGTCACTTGCGTTGGTGGCGGTCAGGTTGCCGCTCATGGTGTAACCGGCATTTTCCACATAGTTCACGCCGGTTTGCTCGGTGCCGTTATAGACCAGACCGGTCACAGCAGTGGGCTCCTGCGTCGCGGGAATTTCGGCGCGGAGGATCTTCCAGGTGAGGTTGATGCCAACGCTGCCGTCGCCGCATGGAGTCTGGCCCTCGCCGGGAACGAGACTGTGGTTGTTGTCCGGTTTGAGCATGGCCTGAACCGTGTAATCGTCCGCATTGATGGCAGTGCGAGTGCCTTTGTAGGTCACCGTCACGAACTGCGGCAGGTCAGTGACAGAGACGGTATGCTCCTTGCCGTCATAGGTGATATCGTCCTGCTCAAATTTCACGCCGGAAACATCGATGGGCGCGGGGTTAATGCTCCATGAGCGATTGGCGATCTCGCCCTCGATCTTGTAGTTCTGCGCGAAGGCTTGTTTCACATTCGCGGTTGCAGAGGCAGTATAGCGGTTGACATCGGTGGCTTTGCAAGTAGCGTAGTAGGCGATATCCACGAAGGCCTGGTCAGCTTCGGGCACGATGACCTTGACGGAATGCTCCGCGCCGTCATAGGTGAAGTCCTCGGTGTAATCCCACTCGTAGCCGCTGACATCGATCTTCTTCTGCGCGATGGACCAGGAAATGGTCAGGGGGTCTCTGGTTTCGTCGGTCCACTGGTGGTTATCGTCCAGCGTAGCGGTGGCGGTGTAGTCGCCCGCGTTGGTGGCGGCCAGGGTGCCGCTCATGGTGTAACCGGCATTTTCCACACAGGTCACGCCGGTTTGCTTGGTGCCGTCGTACTCCAGACCGGTCACAGCGGTGGGCTTTTCCACCTTGGCCCGGTCGATAGTGAAGGACAGACTCCGGCTGCCCTCGTTCTCATCGTCGGAGTAGGTGGCGGTGATGGTATAGTTTCCGGCATCCGTGACGGAAAGCTGGCTCAGGTCGGTGCTGCTCTGACCATTGAGGGTATAGGTGATGGTGCCGGTGTAGCCCTCGGGCATGGTGGCAGCGTGGACGAAGGTGTCCGCCGTCTTGGCCTCGCCGTCATAGTCCGCCTTCATGTCCTTGGAGGTGAAGCTCAGCTTGTCAGACACATCGTTCTTATCCTTGACGGTGATGTGGTAGGTGACAGTCTTGCTGTTGTGGTGGTTCGCGCTGTAGGTCAGGGTGACGGTGGCGGTGTCGCCGTCTTTGGCGTTCTCCGCAGCGGTGACGGTGCCATTATCCAGCGTGACATTGCCGCTGGTGCTCCATGTGGGGTTGACCGTCTGTCCGTTTTTCGCCGTGGCGGTGGGAACGGTGAGGGTGACGGGCTTTCTGCTGGTGTAGACCGTCACATCGTAGCTTTCGCTGCCGTCCAGCGTCAGGTCGGCGGCGTTGATGGTGACATATCTGTTGGCGGATGTGGCGTTGTAATTGTCGTCAGCCGCCTTTTCGGCCTTGACATTGACCGTGCCGGTGCCGTTGGGAGTCAGAACGCCGTTCTGGTCGATGGTGGCAACATCCCCCTCGACGCTCCAGGTCACATTGCCGTTGCCGCTGCCGCCGTTGGCGGTGTATGTGGCGGTTTCACCGTAGGTGACGGTGTCCCGGCCGGCGACGGTGAGGGGCGCCTGATCGGCCTTGTTATAGGTGACGGTGGCCGTCTCAGAGGTGACCGTGTATGCTCTGCCCTGATAGGTGTTGGTGATCACGCAGTGATAGCTTTCGCTGCTGCCGACTGCGGGCAGAGTCGGAATGTAGGTGTTGGCCGTGGCATTCGCGATGGCCGCGTTACCCTTGTACCACTGATAGGTAAGCTCGCCGCCCACCTGCTCGACCGTGACTTCCACCTTCAGGGGCTCCACCGTGGGGGGAGTGGTAGAATAGGTGTAGGTGCCGCTTGCAGGCTGCGTGGTGATCGCGGGCGCCACCGAAGCTTCATCCATCACCGTGACCGTGCCGGAGGTGAAGGTAAACTGGGAGGCGAGATTCTCGCCAGTATCGTTGGCATTACTGAGATAAGGCACAACTTCGCTGCCCGTCTTAATGCCGATGCCGATTGTATATTCGCCGCTGACAATGTCGTCCGGCAGTTGATAGGTAAGCCAGCAAATAGTGCCGTTATTGTGGTTATCCGCCTCGTGTGCCCAAACCAATCTTCCGATTTCTGGATTATTGGTAAAGCTACCAATCTGCATCATCTCATTGTATTTGTTCAAACCGTAGAAAATGCCGTAAACAGTTGTCTGTCTGGTTTCGATTTCTGTCATTTCCCAATCAGTGGGAATGTCAAAATCCAACCTACAGGAGGCAATGCCCGGATTGTTGCTGATTTCGACAGGAACGGTCACCGTTCTATCCGATACACTGACCTCCACGCTGCCTACCGTAATCGCCGGCTTGCCGCTTTCCGGCTCGTCCGCAAAGGCGGGAGAACAGAGCGCCAGCGTCAGGGCCAGCGTCAGGGCCAGCGACAGGCTCTTTTTCCAAATCTGTTTCATGTCTGCACCTCTATTTCTTTTACAATGCTGCAAATCCGGCAAGCACCTGCAACAGCTTGGTCACATCGCCAGAGTTCACGGCTCCGCTTTTATCAATATCAGCAGCTGCCGCAACAAACTTGCTGGACACATCATATCCTGCAAGATACTGCAACAGATATGTAACATCGCCAGAGTTCACGGCTCCGCTGCCGTCCACATCCCCCAGGATGTACTTGGCCTCTACGATGGCAGCTTTCAGCGTGCCCTCCGCACTGGTGATCAGGATGACGCTGGTGGTCAGCTTGGAGGGATACACCGTAAAGCTGATGGACTTGCTTTCATCCGCAGTCACCTGATCGATATAGGTGAGGTTGCCTTTGGTGATGGCATCGTAGTTGCCCTGGGCATCGCTGGACACCATCATCACCAGATAGAAGCTGTCGGGGACAAGATCCTCGCTGGTGTAGGTCACCAGGATTTTCTCATCAACGGTCTCATCAAAGGTCACGGTAGCGCCGGTGAGCACATTCTTGATGGTGGCCTTGTCATTTTCGGTCTTTGCGTCCTCCGCCAGAGCCGTAAAGCTGAGGGCCAGGGTCAGGGCCAGCAGAAGCGTTGTCAAACGGGTAAGCTTTTTCACAGTATCCATCCTCTCTTTTTATTGTTCCAGCCAGCGGACGATCATCACCGCGATTTGGGCGCGGCTGGCTGCCGCCGTGGGGGCAAGGGTCTCGCCCACCGGGAGGGAGTCGGTGCCGCAATAAATGCCATTGTACAGAGACCAGTAAAGATCCGCCTTTGCCCAGTCGCTGATCTGGGCGCTGTCGCGGTAGGTCTGATCATAGACCGGGGTCAGCAGGCCCTCCATCCCGGCACCCTGGCCGGAAAGCCGGTGTAGGATGGTTGCCAGCTGCTCGCGGGTAACCGTACCGCCGGGGGCGAACTTCCCGCCGCCGATGCCCTTGACCACGCCGGTCTCCTCTGCCCAGGCCACTGCCTCCCAGTACCATTGCTGCTGGGGATCCAGGTCGGTAAAGGTGGGGGCGGCGGCCGGCTTGGGCGAGCCGCTGGCCCGGTGGAGAATGGTGACGCACTCCGCGCGGGTCATGGTGTCATTGGGACGGCAGTAGCCGTTGTAGCCCAAAATCAGGCTCTGCTGCGCCGCCCGCAGGATGTGCTCCTCTGCCCAGTGGCCGGAAACATCCAGAAAGGCGGGGGCCTCAGGCTGCTCCGGTGTCTCTGGCAGAGCGGGCGTTTCGGCTTTACTGCCGCTCGGGCCGGGCTGCGGCCCCTCGCCGCTGCCGGAAAGGGTGACCACGGCGGAAGCTGTCCGAAGAGCAACCTTCTCGCCGTTCCGGTTACAGGTATCCGTCAGGGAATAGCCCAGTTCCACCGTATAATCGCCGCTGGCGGCGTTGGGGTCTGCATGGAGGGTGACGGTCATCACCGTGCCGCTGCCGGTGGTATCGATGCCGGAGCCGTTGTACCACAGGGCCAGCAGACCGTCCTTCCGGCTGTCGCCGTTATAGCGGCCATTGGCCCGGGCGGTGGCGATGGTGTTGCCGAGCAGTCCGCCCTCCTTTCGGAAAACGCCCGCAGCGGAAAGGTCGCCGGCGGGGTCGGCTGAAAACACCGAGGTGTCATAGTAAATATAAAGCATGAATGCCGCCATGCCGGGGTTGTCCTGCAGGGAAATGGTCAGCGTGACCGTGCCGTCCTCCGCTACCGGGCCGGAATCCAGCGTCAGTGCGGCGCCCTCCGCTGCCGAGGCCGCCGGAAGAACATTTACCAGCAGCAGCAGGGCAAACAGGATGGCTACTGTTCTCTGTTTCATGTGATTTTCTCCTTTTTTCGGAGCAGACTCCGATGTTTTCTGAAAGCCGATGATGGTCGATGGCGCTTTCAGCGCCGGAGGTCATGGTTACAGGCGCAGATGATCGCGTTTCACACAAAAAAACCGCGCAGCCGGAAGCGCTGCGCGGAGGGTCTCTCTGCTGGCGATCCCGGTGTTGGCAGGTGCCCTGAACAGCCCGGTGTATCTGACTTATCCGCACTTGCGGCTTCACAGTGACCGACTCGCGGGGACTCGCACCCCATTCCACCTACCCTCACGGGCAGAGCCATTCAGTTCATATGTACTTTTAGAAGTTATTTTAGCACACTTCCATCGTTTTGGCAACTCCTTTTTCACGGCGAAGCGCTCTTTGTATCCGGATTCTGCACGGAGAGTTTGCCTCCCCCAGAGGCGGTTTTTCCCTTTGCAGACGGTTGAAAACCGTTCGGTCAGCTGTTATAATGCTGATATCTGTTTTGATCCGTTCCGCCACCTGACTGTGAAAAGGAGATTTACTATGAAGCTTTGCGATATTCGCCCGGGGATGAGCCTGGCGGGCTTTTATTTATTGAAACAGGCCTCTCTGCGTACCACCGCCGCCGGGAAGCCCTATCTGTCCGGCATTCTGTGTGACCGTACCGCCGCAGTAGAACTGAAGGTCTGGGATTACAGCGGCCCGCTCTCCCACCAGGACGAGGGGGCGGTGGTCTGCGTCCAGGGCCGGGTTTCGGAGTTCAAGGGAACCCTTCAGGTGACGGCAGAGCGCATCCGGCCCGCCCTGCCGGAGGATCGCTATGAGCTGAGTCTGCTGGTGCCCACCGCCCCTCTGGAATTGCAGCAGGCGCTGGATGAGCTGGAGAGGCTGCTGGACAGCATGCAGGACGAGGGCTATCAGGCGGTATGCCGCCGGATGCTCCTGCTGCACCGTGAGGCCTTTATCACCATTCCCGCCGCCAAAAGCGTCCACCACGGGTTTGTCCACGGGCTGCTGATGCACACCCTGAACATGATGAAGACTGCCGTCTTTCTGGCGGCGCAGTACGGCGATTTTCTGAACAGAGATCTGCTGCTGGCCGGAACCTTTCTCCATGACTTCGCCAAGATCCGGGAGTTCCGGGTCTCCCCGGCCGGTCTGGTCTCGGATTACACCACCGAGGGGCAGCTGCTGGGGCATCTGGTGATGGGGGCGCAGGAGGTCCGGGAGGTCTGCGACGCCTGCGGCGTCACTGGGGAGCGCTCCATGCTGCTGCAGCATATGCTGCTCTCTCACCACGGCCAGCCGGAGTTCGGCGCGGCGGTGCTGCCTCAGTGCGCCGAGGCCGAGCTTTTGTGCTACATCGACCTGATCGACAGCCGTATGGAGATCTATCGGGAGACGCTGGAAAAGCTGGAGCCCGGGCAGTTCTCTGAGCGGGTGTTCGCCCTGGACAACAAGCGGCTGTACTGCCACGAATGATGGAGTTTGAGGCGTTTCGAAGCCGTTTCTCCCTGCGGCTGGATCGGCAGCAGGAGGCTGCCGTCCGGCAGACAGAGGGGCCGGTGCTGCTGCTGGCGGTGCCGGGCAGCGGAAAGACCACTGCCCTGCTGGCGCGGGTAGGCTATCTGCTCTATGGCCGGGAGGTGCCGCCGGAGAGCATCCTCACCGTCACCTATACCGTGGCGGCCACCGCCGATCTGCGCCGCCGCTTTGCCCAGACCTTTGGCGCGGAGCACGCTGGGCGGCTGGAGTTCCGCACCATCAACGGGATGTGCGCCCGGATCATCCGGCAGTACGAGCAGAGCTGCGGGCGGCAGGCCTTTCGTCTGGTGAACGACGAGGGAGAGAGCGCCCGACTGCTCCGGGAGGCCTGGCGGGCCTGCGGCCGGGGTTTCCCCTCCGACGCCGAGCTGGAGGATGCCCGCACCCGCATCGCCTATTGCAAAAACGCCATGCTGTCTGACGAGGACATCCGGCAGCAGGAGGAGGGCGAAGGGCTGCTGGCCCTGTTTCGCGCCTACCGCCAGCTGCTGCTGGATCGGCGGCTGATGGATTATGACGACCAGATGGTCTATGGGCTGAAGATCCTCCGCTCCCAGCCGGGGATCCTGGAGGCCTGGCAGCGCCGGTACCGGTATTTTCATGTGGACGAGGCCCAGGATACCTCCCGCATTCAGCACGCGATTTTGCGGCTGCTGGCCGGGCGCTGCCGCAATCTGTTTCTGGTGGGAGACGAGGATCAGAGCATTTATAGCTTCCGGGCCGCCTGTCCCCAGGCTCTCACCGACTTTGAAAAGGACTGGCCGGGGGCAGCCGTGCTGTATCTGGAGACCAATTACCGCTCCACCGGGGCCATCGTGGCGGCAGCCGACGGCTTCATCCGGCAAAATCCCCACCGTCGGCCAAAGCGAATGACCACCCCCAACGCCTCCGGCGTGCCGGTGAGCCGCAGATGGGTCTCCCGCCGGTGGAGCCAGTACCCCTATCTGGCCGAGCAGGCGGCGGGCGGGCCGCTGGCGGTGCTGTACCGCAACCACGAGTGCGCCCTGCCTCTGATCGACCTGCTGGAAAAGCAGGGCATCCCCTACACCTGCCGGGGCCAGAAGGCGGGCTTTTTCACACATCCCACAGTGCGGGATGTGGTGGATATCCTGTATTTTGCCCGGCGGCAGAACGACGGGGAGCTGTTTCTGCGGCTGTACTACAAGTTCCGCTGCGGCATCAACCGGGAGCTGGCCCAGCGGGCCGTTCAGGCGGGGCACAGGCAGCCGGGCAAGCCGCTGTTTGTCCTGGCCGCTGTGATGCTGGAGGAGGAGTGGCAGCTCCAGCGGCTGGAAAGCGTCTATTCCCAGCTGTGTCTGCTGCCCGATGATCCCGCTCCGCAGGCGCTGGAGCGCATCTTTGTGGATCTGGGCTACCGGGAGTATCTCCGGACAAAAAGCGCCGACGAGGGCAAGCTGGACATCCTGATGGCGCTGGCCCGCAGCAATCCCGAGCAGGACGCCTTTCTCCGGCGGCTGGAGGAGCTGGAGGCCCTGGCCCGCA
This sequence comes from uncultured Oscillospiraceae bacterium, assembly GCA_964646225.1. Classification (GTDB taxonomy): domain Bacteria; phylum Bacillota; class Clostridia; order Oscillospirales; family Butyricicoccaceae; genus UBA4644. Next base: position 619 of record CAZYAD010000003.1, on the reverse strand, counting down.
ACGGAAAGGCCGACGAGGGCGGCGTGGTGCTCTCCACCATTCACAGCAGCAAGGGGCTGGAATATGACCGGGTGATCCTGATGGATGTGGCCGATGGCATTCTGCCCCAGACCCCCTCCCCTGTCACCGACGCCGGTGACCTTCAGCTGGAGGAGGAGCGGCGGCTGTTTTATGTGGCAATGACCCGGGCGAAGCACAGTCTGGAGCTGCTGTCCTGCCGCAGCATGGAGAGCAGCTTTGCAGACAAGTTGTTTCCGGAGGAGCCTGCGTCCCGGACCCACGCGGTGCCAAAGCCATCCCGAAAGGCGCCGCCGCCCGACACCGACCGGTTTTCCGTTGGCACGCTGGTGCGGCACAGCCGGTTTGGCCCGGGGCTGATCTGCTCCCGGGAGGGGGACATCGTCCTCATCCGCTTTGACGACGGGCAGCAGAAGCGCATCGCGCTGCACACCGCCCTGCGGGGCGGGCTGCTGAAGCCGGGAGACTGACCCGCCGGGCCGTTGGGTGCAGGGCGCAGAAAGTCAGTGCGCGCAGCGGGATCGCAGCAAAGGAACCCCTTCTCCGTTAGGCAGGTGTTCATAAAACAGTTTTAGACTAAAATTATGAAATGAGCATCTGT
>CAZYAD010000002.1:24521-79417 GCA_964646225.1 uncultured Oscillospiraceae bacterium | reverse complement strand
GCTCCCCGCCCCGAAAAGCGCAAAGTTGGGCTATCATTTTGCAGAAAAGTATGCTATACTGACTTCGTATGGATTTTGAACGCATCAAAGGAGCGATGAAGAATGAGCACTGAAAATTGTACCCATGACTGTTCTACCTGCGGTGAAAGCTGCGCCAGCCGCCAGGAACCCCAGGATCTCCTGGCCCCGCTGGCCCAGGGCGCAGCCGTCAAGCATGTTTATGCCGTCGTCAGCGGCAAGGGCGGCGTCGGCAAATCGCTGGTGACCTCCCTGCTGGCGGCCCAGACCCAGCTGCGCGGCCATCAGGCCGCCGTGCTGGACGCCGATGTCACCGGCCCCTCCATCCCCCAGTCCTTCGGCGTCCATGGTCACGCCCAGGGCTGCGAGGGCGGCATCCTGCCCGCCGTGGCCAAATCCGGCCTGCAAATGATGAGCGTTAACCTGCTGCTGGAAAACGAATCCGACCCGGTGGTGTGGCGCGGCCCGGTGATCGCCGGCGCGGTCAAGCAGTTCTGGAGCGAGGTTTTGTGGGAGGATGTGGACTTCATGTATGTGGATATGCCTCCCGGCACCGGCGATGTACCCCTGACGGTCTTCCAGTCCCTGCCCATCGAGGGCATCATCATCGTCACCACGCCCCAGGAGCTGGTGGGCATGATCGTGGAAAAGGCCGTCAAAATGGCCCGGATGATGAATGTCCCCGTGCTGGGCATCGTGGAGAACATGAGCTACTTCCAGTGTCCTGACTGCGGCGCGCAGCACCAGATCTATGGCCCCAGCCGCGTGCAGGAGACCGCCCAGAAATACGGCATCCCCTTTATGGCCAGGATCCCGGTGGATCCCGCCATCACCGCCGCCGTGGACGCCGGCCGCATCGAGACCGTCCACGCTCCCTTCCTGGACGATCTGCTCAACGGCCTGCTGAACCGCTGATCTCCTTTCCTGTCTTTTCCCTGCGGGGCCTGCTGCCCGGCGATTCCGGCAAGCACTGACACGCACGAGCAAGCTTTGCCGTTCTCTATGCTTCGCAGCCACTCAGACGGCAGACCAGGGGCTTTCCGCCCTGATCTCGGCGGCCCCCGGCGGCTTTTGGGCCCTTTGGGCCGGTCAAAAGTGCCGCCCCGCAGGGTAGAAAAGGCGAATGGGCGCCGCCGTTCTCGCGGAGATCGGCCATGCTTCCGGCAGCGCCAAGCTCCCATCCCCGCAACTCTTGCATTCGGAGGTCTTCCTTATGTCCAAACGACCCGTCAGCCTGCTGGAGGGCGACATCAGGACCGGCCTGCTCCGGTTCGCTCTGCCCCTCTTTCTTGGGCAGGTCTTCCAGCAGCTGTACAACATGGTGGATGCCCTGGTGGTGGGCAACCTTTGCGGCGAAAACGCTCTGGCCGCCGTCACCTCCACCGGCTCTCTGATCTTCCTGATCGTGGGCTTTTTCGGCGGCGTTTACGGCGGCGTGGGCGTGGTCATCGCCCGCTGCTACGGCGCAGGCGACGGCCCCCAGGTGCGCCGTGCCGTGGGCACCGCCGTACTGGGCACCCTGCTCTCCGGCGCGTTCCTGACCCTGCTGGGCTGCTTCGGCTCGCCCCTGCTGCTCCGGCTCATGGATACCCCCGCCGAGGTCATGGGCGACGCGGTGGATTACCTGGGCATCTATTTTCTGGGCATCCTGTCGGTGGTGCTGTATAACAGCGCCGTGGGCATCTTTCAGGCCATTGGTGACAGCAAGCGCCCCCTGTACTACCTGATCGTCTCCTCCATCACCAATGTGGTGCTGGATCTTCTGTTCGTCGGCCCGCTGAACATGGGCGTCAAAGGCGCAGCCCTGGCCACCGTCCTGGCCCAGTCCCTCAGCGCCGCGCTGGCCTTCCGGCGGCTCTCCCGGGCCGAGGGCGACTACCGGGTCACCCTCCGGGGCCTGTGTCTGGATCGTCCCCTTCTGCGGGAAATGCTCCGCATCGGCGTCCCCTCCGGCGTGCAGAACTCGGTGATCGCCTTTGCCAATGTGATGGTGCAGTCCAGCGTCAATGTCTTCGGCGCGGCGGCCATGGCCGGCAACGGCGCCTTCGTCAAGCTGGAGGGCTTCGCCTTCATCCCCGTCAACGCCTTCGGCTCTGCCTGCACCACCTTTATCAGCCAGAACATCGGCGCGCAGCAGTTTGACCGGGTCAAGCAGGGGGCAAAATTCTCTGTGATATTCTCCTGCGGCTGCGCGGCGGTCATCGGCGTGATCTTTTTCATTTTTGCAGAGCCCCTCATCGGCCTGTTCGGCAAATCGCCGGAGGCCGTCGCCTCCGGTGTGCTCCGCGCCCGGATCTGCACGCCCTTTTACCTGCTGCTGGCCTGCTCCCATGGCATCGCCGCCGTCTGCCGCGGCGCGGGCTATTCCAAGGTGCCCATGTACATCATGCTGGGCGCATGGTGCGTGCTTCGCGTGACCTATATCACCGTCATCACCAGCCTGTTCCGCAATATCAGTCTGGTCTATGCCGCCTATCCCATGACCTGGGCGGTGAGCACGGCCTGCTTCTTGTGGTATTATCATAAATCCCGCTGGCTGGAGCGGGTGCAGACCCGTTACGACACCGCCGCCCCTTAAGAAATTTTTCATAAATAAAATCCGAAAAAAGGATAGCATTTTCGACGCTGCTGTGGTAAGATGATTCCATAGAATGCAAATTCTTTCCGTGAAAAAATGAAGGAGGTTTTATTGTGAAACTGAAGTTTGGGAAAAAGACCCTTGCCCTGCTCCTGATGCTGACGGTAGCCCTGTCCCTGTGCACCGTCTCCGCCTGGGCAGAAGGCGAAAACCTGACCGTTACGGGCGCGGACTCTGTCTTCGTTGGTCAAACGGCAAAATTGTCCGTTGCCGGTGCACCGGAAGGTGCCACCCTTGCCTGGGCCAGCAGCAACAACACTGTTGCGACTGTTTCCAACGGCACCGTGACCGGTGTTGCCGCCGGTTCTGCCACCATTACCGTCACTTGCAGCTCGACCACCGGTGAAGGCGAATCTGCTGTCACCACCTATTACAAGGGTGTGCATACCATTACCGTCACGGCTGACACCATCAAGTCCGCCTCCGTGTCCGGCGGCATCACCGTTCCTTATGGCTACACCTCTGCTGATCTGAAGGCCGCCCTGAAGGCTGTCTCCATCAATGTCACCTACGAAAGCGGCAAGGACGCTACCATTACCACCGAGAACTGGACTGCCACGAGCGGCACTTCTCTGGGCACCGCCGTTGGTTCGTCCTGCGGCTACACCGCCAACCTGTCCAATCTCTCCACCGGCGTGGACCAGCCCACCGTCACCGTCACCGTCGCCAAAAACAAGGTGCAGTCCATTTCCTTCACACCCAGCTCCGTAAAGGTTCCGATGGGTGCCACCTGGTCTACCGTGAAAAAGCAGCTGCCCCTCAAGGCTTCTGTCCAGCTGGAGACCGGTAAGACCGAGTGGACGATCAACGGTGATATTCTGACCGACTGGCCCGAGGTCTCCACCGCTTCCATCGGTTCCGTCAACACCAGCGTGGCTCTGAAGTCCGAGGCAACCGGCTACGATCTGAATGGTAAGAATGCTTCTGTTGCTGTTCAGGTTGTGGACAAATATACGCTTGGCGACATCAGCCATACCGCTTTCGTCGACAGCTACCGGGACGCTGTGGGCAATTTCGTCGAAGATATCCGCAAGGCAATTGAAAACGCCACCGGCCTGACGATCAATAGCAGCAGCATCACGTTCAACTGGGGCGCCGGTGCCTATGTTGAGGTCTCCGGTTCCTCCTTCTATGTCAAGGATAATAAGATCGATGATCTGGAAGACGCCGGTACCCTGTCTGATACCGTCCCCTACACCGCCGTTTACGGTGGCGTCACTTACAGTGGCAATATCAAGCTGGCGCTGTACTCCGAAAATGTCACCATCGACTTCGGCAAGGCATCCGGCACGCTGGCCAAGGCCGCTGACGCTCTGAACGAGCGCCTGAAGGCCTACTGCGGCGGCAGCCTGGCCTATGTGGAGATCGAGGACATCAATCTGTACGGCGGCGAGCTGTTCACCGACAGCACCTGCACTGCCTCCGTGGACATCGATGAGACCTACACCGCTTCCGCATTCTCTCAGATGTATTATGTTCCCGATGGCAGCGGCGAGACCACGGTCATCGAGTTCACCGCCCGCACCAGCGCCAGCACCAGCGCCAACCGGCTGTCCGGCTACCTCTTCCTGACCTCTGACAAGTATGTGCGTCTGTCCTATCAGATCACCACGGATGACACCCTGCCCTTCTTTGCCGAGGAGTTCGAGTCTGCCTTCCTGGATCTGGACGACGACTACGAGACTCTGGAGTATATCACCTTCACCGGCGGTATCCCCAACACCAAGACCGCGGGCTACCTCTACTACGACGGCGATACCAAGGTCTCTACCAGCAAAAAGTATTATGTGGAGCCCTCCAAGAGCTCTGAGCTGCCCATCGACGATCTGACCTTCGTCCCCGGCACCAATGGCGGCGTCCACTCCATCCAGTTCAGCATGCGCGGCGAAAAGGATAACGGCAAGTCCGTCACCGAGACCGGCGTCATCCAGATCACCGTCGTGAAGAAAGCCGATGTCACCATCAGCACCGCCAAGAACGCCTCTGTTACGGTGGACTTCGACCAGTTCCAGGACTTCTTTGACGCCAATGTCTCCAGCAGCAAGAAGGATTATATCATCACCCACATCGTCTTTGAGGACGCGCCCCACAGCTCCTCCGCCGGTTATCTGTATGCCGGCTCCAAGAAGCTCACCAGCCCCAATGGCAAGGAATTTACGCTTGACAGCGATTATAAGGGCGATTACGACTTTGACGATCTGACCTACATGGGCGGCAGCAAGGACGGTGCCACCCGCGCCACCTTCGCCATCTACGGCAAGAAGACCGCCAGCACCAAGAGCACCACCAAGCTGGTGGAGGGCACCGTGGACTTTGTCACCGGCAACGCCGGCAGCACCACCAAGGATCTGAATGCCTCCATGAAGGCCAGCCAGGTGATGGCGTTCTCCAACGAGATCAACACCCTGCTCGGCATCCAGAGCGATATGCAGTCTCTGACCTTCACCTCCCTGCCCCGCACCGGCAAGCTGGTCTATAACTGGGGCGCTTCCGGCCAGACCGATGTCACCGTGAACACCGAGTATTACCTCACCGCCAGCGGCACCAAGCCCCTGCTGCGGAATGTCACCTTCGTTCCCGGCTATAGCACCAACAAGAGCAGCAACACCGTGACCTTCGGCTACAAGGCCGTCAACTCCAAGGGCAAGACCGTTACCGGCACCTTTACCATCACCGTTTCTCACGCCTATGTTTCCGAGCGGTTCTATGATGTGAGCAACTACCTGTACGCCGATTCCGTGGACTTCCTGTTTAACGAGAAGATCACCACCGGCACCAGCGCCACCACCTTCAATCCCAACGGCCAGGTCACCCGTATGGAGTTTGTCACCTTCCTGTACCGCGCCGCCGGTTCTCCCTCTGTCACCGGCCTGACCAATCGGTTCACCGATGTTTCTGCCACCACTCACTCCTATTACTACAACGCCATCCTGTGGGCCACGCAGAACGGCATCACCACCGGTACCAGCGCCACCACCTTCAACCCCACCGGTCTGGTGACCCATTCCGAACTGCTGACCTTCCTGTACCGCTACGATGTGAACTATCTGCGGCACAGCAGCGGCAACGGCTCTCTGAGCGCTTACAGCGGCTGGAGCTCTGTGGCCGGCTGGGCACAGACCGGTGCCAAGTGGGCCGCCTATAAGGGCATCCTCACCGATTCCACCACGCCTCCCGCTACCAACGGCACCCGCGCTACCGTTGCGCTGTGGATGCACCGTATGCTGACCCTGTAACCCTTTTTCCATCAGAGACCGACCCTCCCGGGTCGGTCTCTTTTTGTCTTTCCGCCCCCGCTCTCCCTTTTTCGTTACCCTTTCCCGTTCAGCGGTGCTTGCAGTCCGTCCCCCCAGCCCCATCTTTTTTGTTGCGCCCCGGGCGGATTTGGTCTATAATGAAAGCAGAGTTCTTTCAGGAGGCGAATCGACCTTGACGATACAAGCATATCTGGAATCCCTTCGCGGCCGGCAGGTGACGGTCATCGGCCTTGGCGTTTCCAACCGCCCGCTGCTGCGTCTGCTCACCGCCGCCGGTGCCCATGTCACCGTCCGCGACAAAAAGACCCGTGAGCAGCTGGGAGAAGCCGCCGCCCTTCCGGAATCCCAGGGCGTGACGCTGGTGACCGGCCCCGATTATATGGAGGATATCCGCGCCGATGTGGTGTTTCGCACCCCGGGCCTGCGCCCCGACCATCCCGGCCTGCTGGCCGCCGCTGCTGACGGCGCGGAGATCACCTCCGAAATGGAGGTCTTCTTTTCCGTCTGCCCCTGCCCCATCATCGCCGTGACCGGCAGCGACGGCAAGACCACCACCACCACCCTCATCGCAGAAATGCTCCGCGCGGCGGGCAAAACCGTCTGGCTGGGCGGCAACATCGGCACCCCGCTGCTGGACAAAGCCGCCGAAATGCGCCCGGAGGATGTGGCCGTGCTGGAGCTTTCCTCCTTCCAGCTGATGACCCTGAAGCAGGCCCCCTCCGTAGCGGTCATCACCAACCTGAGCCCCAACCATCTGGACTGGCACCGGGATTTTGACGAATATGTGTCAGCCAAGTGTAACCTGTTCCGCCATCAGGACAAAACCGGCCTGCTGGTGCTGAACTACGACAACGAGCCCTCCCGTGCCCTGGCGGCAGAGGCACCGGGACAGGTGCGCTTCTTCTCCAAGTCCCCCCTGCCGGAGGGCACCGGCGTCTGGCTGGAGAACGACACCCTTCAGTCCGTCTCCGGCCCGCTGATGCGCCGGGAGGACATCCGCCTGCCCGGTATGCACAATGTGGAAAATTACATGGCGGCCTGCGCCGCCCTGTCGGGGCTGGTGTCTCCGGCCTGTATGTGCCAGGTAGCCCGGGAATTTTCCGGCGTGGAGCACCGGCTGGAGCTGGTGCGGGAGCTGGACGGCGTCCGCTACTACAACGATTCCATCGCCAGCAGCCCCACCCGGACGCTGGCCGGCCTGAAATGCTTCCCGGCCGAGCACATCCTGCTCATCGCCGGCGGCTACGATAAGCACATCCCCTTTGACACCCTGGGTGCGGCGCTGCCCACCTCGGTGCGGACACTGCTGCTGTGCGGTGCCACCGCCGACAAGATCGAATCAGCCGTCCGCGCCGCCTCCGATTATGCCCCCGGCAAGCCGGATCTGCTGCGCTTCGATGACCTGACCCAGACCATCCTCGCTGCCCGGCAGCTGGCCCGCCCCGGCGACCTGGTGCTGTTCAGCCCGGCCTGCGCCTCCTTCGACCAGTTCCCGAACTTCATGGAACGGGGCCGATTTTTCAAGAAAATCGTCAACGAGCTGTAAACTTAAAATAGATTTATAACAGGGGGTATTACATTTGACCTTAATGGAACAGATCAAAACGCTGACCGCGGCCTACGGCGTCTCTGGCGATGAGCACCGTGTGGCCCGGATCGCAGCCGACCTGATGCGGCCCTTGTGCGACCGGGTGGAGATCGACGACTTCGGCAATGTCTTCGGCTACCGCAGCTGCGGCATTCCCGGTGCAAAGACCCTGCTGCTGGACGCCCACATCGACCAGATCGGCTTTCTGGTCACCGAGGTGACCAGGGAGGGCTTCCTCCGCTTCACCACCATAGGCGGCGTGGACCAGCGGATGCTGCTGGGCAGCGAGCTCACCGTTCTCACCCAAAACGGCCCCATCCTGGGCGTGGTGGCCGCCCTTCCGCCTCATCTGCAAAAGGCGGGGGACAGCAAAAAATCCGTCCCCATCCCCGAAATGGTGGTGGACATCGGCATGACTGGCCCGCAGGCCGCCGAGGCTGTAAAGGTGGGCGACTTTATGGCCTTTGCCAACGATGCCGTCGAGCTTCAGGGCGGTGCGCTGTGCGGAAAGGCCTTTGATGACCGCGCCTGTCTGGTCTGTCTGCTGCACACCCTGGAGCTTCTCCGGGGCAAGCCACTGGCGGTGGATGTGATCCTCAGCGCCACCACCAAGGAGGAGACCGGCTTTAACGGCGGTATCACCGCCGGATTCAAGCTCCAGCCCGATTTCGCCATCGCCGTGGATGTGACCCACGCCCGCACCGATGATGCCCCCAATGTGATCTGCAAGCTGGGCGACGGCGCAGACATCACCCTGGGCTCCAATTCCAATCCGAAATTCGCCCGCCGGATGATCGAGGTGGCCCGCGCCAAGCAGATTCCCCATGTGGTCACCGCCACCCCCGCCGGCAGCGGCACCAACGCCTGGCCCATCCAGATGCAGGGCCGTGGCGTCACCACGCTGGTGGTGTCTCTCCCGCTGAAATATATGCACTCCCCGGTGGAGATGCTGCGGATGAGCGATGTGGAGAGCGTCGGCAAGCTGATCGCCGCCTTTATCGAAGGCTTTGATGGGAGGCTGTAATCATGAAGGAACTGATAAAGCAGCTGTGCGCGCTGGACGGCGTGCCCGGCTATGAGGACGAGGTGCGTGGTTTCATCGCGGAGCAGGCAAAGCCTTATGCCACCTCCATGGAGGTGGATCCGGTGGGCAACCTCATCGTGTTCAAAAAGGGTGCCCGTCCCCGTAAGCGCCCCCTGCTGCTGCTGGCCCATATGGACGAGGTGGGCTTCCTGGTCCGGGATATCACCTCCGATGGAATGCTCAAGCTGGCCCCCGCCGGCGGCATCGACCCCCGGGTGCTCATCGGCCGCCGGATGCGCGTAGGCGAGCAAAAGCTCCCCGGTGTCATCTCCCTCAAGGCCATCCACCTGACCACCCCCGAGGAGCGGAAGGAGGCCCCCGGCATCGGCAGCCTGTACATCGACATCGGCTGCACCTCCAAGGAGCAGGCCGAAGCGCTGGTGATGCGGGGCGACCCCGCCATGTTCGACAGTCAGCCCATGGAGTTCGGCGTAGACTGCCTGAAGGCCAAGGCCATCGATGACCGCGCCGGCTGCGCCGTGCTGCTGGAGCTTCTGCGTGAGGAGCTGCCATTCGATACCTATTTCGCCTTTGTGGTGGCCGAGGAGATCGGCTCCCGGGGCGCTACCGTGGCCGCCCAGCGGGTGGCCCCCGGCTGTGTGGTGGCCATAGAGGGCACCACCGCCGCCGATATGCCCGAGATCCCCCCGCACAAGCAGTCCTGCGCCCAGCGCCAGGGTGCCGTGGTCTCCCTGATGGACAAGGGCACGATCTATCACCGTCCCTTCCGCCGGAAGGTGCTGGCCCGCGCCGATGAGCTGGGCGTCAAATGGCAATACCGCAAGAGCGCCAACGGCGGCACCGATGCCCGGGTAGGTACCACCTGCGGCTCGGCCGCCATCGCCTTTGGCCTGGCTGCCCCCGTCCGTTATATCCACTGCGCCTGCAATGTGGCCTATCTCCCCGATCTGGAGGAAGTCAAAAAGCTGGCGCGCATCGTCATTGAGGAAGCAGGTGAACTGGATGTTTGAGGTTTTACAGCTGCATCAGCTGCTGGCGGCCGCCGCCCGTCCCTCCGGCTTTGAGCAGGAGGGCGCTGCCGCCGTTCTGCGGGAGCTGGCCGCGCCCCTGGTGGACGAGATCACCACCGACGCACTGGGCAATCTGATCTGTCATAAAAAGGGCCCCGGCAAGCGTGTGATGCTGTGCGCCCACATGGATGTCATCGGCTTTCTGGTCACCGGCATCGATGACCGCGGCTGCCTGTCGGTGACCAATCTGGGCTGGCACGACCCCGCCGAGGTCATCAACGCCCGCCTCCGCTTCCCCGGCGGCCTGCGGGGCATCCTGCGCCCCCGGGAGCGGGCAAAGACCTTCAGCGGCAGCTGGTCGTCCATCCGCATGGAGGATCTTTATGTGGACATCGGCGCTTCCACCCGGGAGCAGGCCGAAAAGCTGGTAAAACTGGGCGACCCGGCGATGTTCGAGGGCGAGCCCCGCGCCGCCGGCCCCTACCGCATCGTCGGCCCCTATGCCGATGATCTTACCGGCTGCATCACCCTCCTGCTGGCCATGGAGCAGCTGGAGGAAAGCCCCTACGATGTGTACTTCGTCTTCTCCGCTCAGGAGGAGGTAGGCCTCCGGGGCGCACGCACCGCCGCCCTGGGGATCCGCCCCGACCTCGCCATTGCCTGCGATGTGTGCGACGCCGACGACACCCCCATGTGGGACAACAAAAACCGGGTGATCCGCCTGGGCCGCGGCCCCGCCATCAAGATCAAGGACAGCAGCGTCATCTCCTCTCCCGCCCTCAACCGCGCCCTGCGGCAGGCGGCCGAGCAGGCCGAGCTGACCTGGCAGGACGAGATCATGCTGGCCGGCGGCACCGATACCTCCGCCATGCAGCTGGCCGGGCCGGATACTGCCGCCACCTGCCTGTCCATCCCCACCCGCTACATCCACTCTCCCGCAGAGCTTTATGACTGGCGGGATGTGGAGCAGGCTGCCGCCCTGCTGACAGCCTTTTTGAAACAGTAAGGAGGGTACCTCATGGAACATATCTTGAAACTGCAGCGGCAGCTGGTGTCTGCCGCCCTGCCCTCCGGCTTCGAGGCGCCCCAGGCCGCCCTGCTGGAGTCGCTGGCCCGCCCGCTGGTGGACGAGACCCATCGGGACGCCATCGGCAACCTGTACTGCCATAAAAAAGGCCCGGGAAAAAAGCTCATGTTCGTGGCCCATATGGATGTGATCGGCTTCCTCATCACCTTTGTGGATGACAACGGCTTCCTCCGCTTCGAGCCCATCGGCGGCCACACCCCCTCCGGCCTGATCGGCGCCTCCGTCCGGCTGGAAAGCGGCGCCTGCGGCGCGATCTTTGCCGATGCCTCCGCCGATGTGACCCGCCACGGCTGGCAGGACACCGACATCCATGACCTGTACATCGATATCGGCGCCGCCTCCCGTGAGGAGGCCGAGGAAAAGGCCCCCATCGGCTCGGTGGCCGTCTTTGACGCCCAGCCCCAGCCTGTGGCAGAGGACCGGCTGCTCACCCCCTACGCCGACGATCTTTCGGCCTGCATCGCCCTGCTGCAAGCCATGGAGCAGCTGAAGGAGTCGCACCTTCAAAACGACCTGACCTTCGTCTTCTCGGTGCAGGAGGAGGTGGGCCTCCGGGGCGCAAAGCCCGCCGCGTGGGAGGTTCGCCCCGACCTGGCCATCGCCCTGGATGTCACCGCCACCGGCGATACCCCCGGCGAGCAGGAAGGCCAGCGGATGCAGGTCTCTCTGGGCTGCGGCCCCACCATCAAGCTCAAGGATTCCAGCGTGGAATGCGACCGTCAGGCGGTGGAGCATCTGCGCGATGCCGCCCGCAGCGCCGGCATCGTCTGGCAGGATGAAATCCTGCTGGCCGGCGGCACCGATACCGCCGCCGTGCAGAAGACCCGCGAAGGCATCCTTTCCGGCTGCATCTCCATCCCCTGCCGTAACATCCACACCCCCGGCGAGATCGTCTCCCTCCGCGATGTGGAGCAGGCTGCCGCGCTGGTGGCCGCCGCCGCCGAAAAGCCCCTCTGAGCCCGTCACAAAAGCACCACAAAAAGACCGACCTCCGGGTCGGTCTTTTTTGCCTCCGTCAGCACAGCTCCTGCTTGATCCTTCTCCCCCTGCGGGGTCTGGTGCAGAGCCCCAGGGGGCCGCAGCCCCTGCTGTTCCCCCGCATACAAAAACCGCTGCTTTGTTGAATCTGTACAAAAAACCAGCCGGGATTTTGTTCATTTTCCCAGCTTGTATTTTTTTACAATTCATGCTACGGTAATGAAAAGATAATATCCATATGCAGAAACCATTCCGCGGTGAACAAAGCCTCTTTCGGCAGCCATCGCCCCCTTCCCCGCATACTCTCCCCCTCCTGCGAATAGACTGCAACACGGCAGTTCCATTCATCATACATAAAGGAGTGAAACCATGAAAAAGCAAGAAGGCAAGCTTCGCAAGGAAATTGGCGTCTTCGGCGGCGTCAGCCTGGTGGCCGGCATGACCATCGGCTCAGGTATTTATTATCTGGGCAGCTATGTTCTGGAGCGCACCAACATGACCCAGGGCGCAGCCCTGCTGTGCTGGATCATCGGCGGTCTGGTCTCTATTCTGGGCGGTCTGTGCTTTGCCGAGCTGGGGGCAGAAATGCCCGTCCAGGGCGGCATGACCACCTACCTTTCCCGCGCGTATCACCCCTGCGTCGGCTTTATCAACGGCTTCAGCGGCTTCCTGCTGACGGCCTCCGGCTCCATCGCCTCGCTGGCCATGGCGGCGGTCATCCCCTTTCAGGAGGAATTCGCCCTGAATGACCTGTGGACCAAGGTCATCGCCATCGCCCTGATCCTGTTTTTCACCTGGTTCAACCTGCGGGGCGTCAAGGGTGCCTCCCGCTTCCAGAGCTTTACCATGGTGGTGCGGGTCATTCCCCTGATCCTGGTGATCTTCCTGGGCGTGTGCTTCGGCAGACAGCCAGTGGATCTGTCCGTCGCCCCGGCCATGGGCGGCGATCTGTCCATCTCCAACTGCATCAAGGTCATCGGCTTTGCCACCTTCGCCTCCCTGTGGGCCTATGAGGGCTGGACCAACCTGAACACCGTCGCCGGCGAGATGAAGCGCCCCCGGCGCGACCTGCCGCTGGCCATCATCCTGTCCATGGGCTTTATCACCCTGGTCTATACTCTGTTCAACTTTGCCATCTACCGGGTCATCCCCGGTGCGGAGATCAACGAGATGATCGCCGGCGGCTCCATCTACCTGGGCAAGGAGACCGCCTTCCGCGTAATGGGCAGCTTTGGCAAATGGATCGTGATGATCGGTATGTGCGTGGGCATCATCGGCACGGTCAACGGCGACTGCCTGGTCTTCCCCCGCACCTATTACGCCATGGCAAAGGGCGGCTATTTCTGGAAGTCCTTCGGCACCCTGAACAAAAACGGCGTACCCCAGGTCTCCATGCTCTGGTCCTCCGGCATCGCCATTGTGCTGGTGATCTTCAACGATCTGCAATCCCTCACCGACCTTCTGGTCACCACCAGCGCCCTGCTGAACCTGCTGGCCATCATTGCGGTGCTGATCTTCCGCCGGAAATACCCCGATCTGGAGCGGCCCTATAAGGTCTGGGGCGGCATTCCCACGGTGATCGTCACCATCCTGTGCTTCACCGTGCTGCTGATCAACAATCTGGTGTCCGATTTCCGCGGCTCCATCATCGGCTTCCTGATCCCCCTTCTGTGCGTGCCCTTCTACTTCTATTTCCGCAAAAAGAACGGCGGCGTTGATTACAGCGAGGAAAACGAGGGTCTGGAATAACCCGCCCCGCCTCCCCCTTCTGTACACAAAAAGGGAGCGTATCCATGGGGATACGCTCCCTTTTGCGCTTATTCCTGCCGCCACGGCTGCATCACAAGGGTCTCGCGGGGCATGTGGCTGGTGAGCTCCAGCGTGCTGCCGGAAAGCTCCCGGAAGCCGGGCCGCAGCGCCAGAAACTCCCGCAGGCACTGCAATTCGGCAAAGCCCATGCTTCCCCGCCGGTAATGCATGGGGATGACCGTCCTGACCCGCAGCCGGTCGGCCAGCTCGGCGGCCTGACGATGATCGATCGTATAGGTGCCGCCCACCGGCAGCAGCGCCGCCTCCAGCTCTCCCAGTTCGTCGATGGCCGCCTCGTCCAGCCCATGCCCCAGGTCGCCGAAGTGCGCCACCCGGATGCCCTGATATTCCAGCACATGGATGATGTTCGGCCCCCGCAGCGCCCCCTTCCGGTCATCGTGAAAGCAGGGAATTGCCCGGACGGTAAAGGGCTCCGGGATCAGATTCAGCGGCATGGGGATGCCCTCCGCCCAGTTGTGATCGGCGTGGTCATGGCTGCACAGCACCCGGTTGGCAGAGATGGTCAGCCGCCCCAGCCCGGGGACATAGCCGGGGGTATAGGGATCCATCAGCACCCGATAGCCCTCGGCCTCCAGTGCAAAGCAGGCGTGACCGAAATAAGTCAGCTTCAGCATGGTCAGGCTCCTTTCCTGATGCGCCGGGCGTGGCCCGGACGGTATTTTCTCCCGGGCTGCTTGTGCTTTACCCGGATGTCTGTTATAATCCCATTATAGAAAAGAACCCCTTTCTTTGCAAGAAATTCTCACAGGAGGTGCAAGAACCTATGATCTCACAAACGCTTGCTTCCTCGGTGCTGGCTGCCGCGCTGGAAACCGGCGGCGATTTCTCCGAGCTGTTTCTGGAGGACACCGAGAGCAATACCGTTTCCATGATGGGCGGCACGGTGGAAAATGCCGCCTTCGTCCGCCGCCACGGGGCGGGCGTCCGGGTGCTGAAGGGTACCCGCTATGCTTACGCCTACACCGCCGACACCTCGGAGCAGGCCCTGCTGGCCACTGCCCGGGCGGCCGCTGCCGCCATCGATGGCGAGGGCCGGCACGATGTGCAGCCCTTTTCGGTCACCGACTGCCGCAAAGCGCCCGTTTTGCCCGCCGCACAGGTGAACAATGACCGCCGCGTGGCCTGGCTGCGTCAGGCCTCCTCCGCCGCCAAATCCCATTCTCCGGAGATCACCCAGACCATCGCCAGCCTGATGGATGTGGATCAGCGTGTGCTGATCTGCAATTCCGAGGGCGTGTTTGCCTATGACCGCCGCCCCCGCACCCGGATCGTCATCCAGGCCGTGGCCTCTGACGGTACCCAGGCCCAGACCGGCCGCCGCAGTCCCGGCCGTGGCTGCGGCTACGAGCTGTTCGACACCGTGGATCCCGCCCAGCTGGGCCTGCAGGCGGCCAAAAGCGCCGTCACCATGCTCCACGCCAAGGATTGCCCCGCCGGTGTCTTCCCGGTGGTGATCGATGGCGGCTTCGGCGGCGTCATCTTCCACGAGGCCTGCGGCCATTCGCTGGAGGCCACCTCGGTCTCCCGGGGCAACAGCGTCTTCTGCGGAAAGCTGGGGCAGCAGATCGCCGCCTCCTGCGTCACTGCGGTGGATGACGGCATCCTCCCCGGCGAATGGGGCTCCATCGGCGTGGACGACGAGGGTACCCCCTCCCGCCGCCGGGTGCTCATCGAAAACGGCATCCTGAAAAGCTACATGGTAGACCTGCTGGGCGGCCGCAGGATGGGCATGGAGTCCACCGGCTCCTCCCGCCGTCAGGATTATACCTTTGCCCCCACCTCCCGCATGACCAACACCTTCATCGCCCCCGGTCAGGACGACCCGGAGGAGATGCTCCGCACCATGGGCGAGGGCCTGTTCGCGGCCTCCATGGGCGGCGGCAGCGTCAATCCCCTCACCGGCGAGTTCAACTTTGCCGTGGACGAGGGCTACTGGGTGAAGGACGGCAGGATCCTCTGCCCCGTGCGCGGTGCCACCCTGATCGGCAAGGGCCACGAGGTGCTGATGAACATCGACCGGGTGGGCCGGGAGATGTGGATGGCCCCGGGTATGTGCGGCTCCATGTCGGGCAGCGTGCCCACCAATGTGGGCCAGCCCCGCATCCGTGTTTCTTCCATCATCGTTGGCGGCAAGGGAGGTGCCTTATAATATGACTTACGAAGCTTATCGCGACGCACTGCTGGCCTGCGCACTGGAAAAGGGCTGCGCCGCCGCCGAGGTCTATGCCCAGGAGGGGCAGGAGTTCTCGGTGGAGGTCATGGAGCAGAAGATCGACAGCTACAGCGTCAGCCGCAGTCTGGGCCTGTCCATCCGTGTGGATCTGGAGGGCAAAAACGGCTATGCCTATACCGAGCTGTTGGAGGAGCCCGAGGCGCTGGTAGAGCGGGCTATGGACAATGCCCGCGCCACTGAGAGCACCGATGTTCACCCCATGCAGGGCCCGGCGGAGTACCCCTCCGTTGTCCGGCCGGAAAGCCCCCTCTCCGACATGAGCGACGCGCAGCGCATCGAGCTGGCCATGGAGCTGGAGAAAAAGGCGCTGGCCGCCGATCCCCGTGCCTCCCGCGTGGCGGGCAATCAGGTGACCTTTACCGCCGGCCAGACCTATATCGCCAACACCCTGGGCCTGCGGGCCAGCCGGGATGAGGGCATCTCCCTGTGCTATACCAGCCCCGTGCTCACCGAGGGGGAGAAGATGCAGGACGGCATCGCCTTCCGCACCGGGAAGGATGTGTTTGATCTGGACGGCTGCGCCCGCGAGGCTGCTGCCGATGCCGCCCGCAAATTCGGTGCCTCCACCGTTCCCTCCGGCGAATATCCCGTGCTGCTGGAAAAGCACGCCGCAGCCGACCTGTTGGGCGGCTTCTTCTCCCTGTTCTCCGGCGAGGCCGCCCAAAAGGGCCTTTCCCTGCTGGCGGACAAGGTGGGCCAGACCATCGCCGCTCCCTGCGTCAGCATGGTGGACGATCCCCTGCTGGCGGCCAATCCCCGCCCCTTTGACGACGAGGGCGTGCCCTCGGTTCGCACCCAGGTGGTGGAAAACGGCGTGCTGCGCACTCTGCTGCACAATCTGAAGACCGCCGCAAAGGCCGGCTGTGCCTCCACCTCCAACGGCGGCCGGGCCTCCACGGCCTCTCCCGTGGGCGTGGCCCCCTCCAACTTCTTCATCGAGCCCGGCGAATGCAGCTATGAGCAGCTGCTGGCGCAGCTGGGCGACGGTCTGGTGATCCGGGATATTTCCGGCCTGCACGCCGGTCTGGATCCCATCTCCGGTGACTTTTCTCTGCTGGCCGGCGGCTGGCTGCAAAAGGACGGCGCCCTGCGTCCGGTAGAGCAGATCACCGTGGCGGGCAATTTCTTCACCCTGCTGAAGGAGGTGCAGGCCGTGGGCTCCGACCTGTGGCTTGGCATCCCCCAGGGCAGCGTGGTGGCCGCTCCCTCCCTTCTGCTGAAGGGCCTGATGGTCTCCGGCAGCTGACCGCCCAGGCACTCCTCAGACCGCGTCCCCTGGCCCTCCCTTAGAGAGCGCCCTTCCGGGAAAATATCCCCCAAAAAAGCCTCAAGGCCGTGCATCCTTCGATGCACGGCCTTGCTTTTCCTGTTTTCAGTTCCTGGTGTTGTCCAGCAGCTGTCCCAGCAGCGGCTCAAAATCCACCCCGTGGAACCGGGGCAGCCCCCGCTCCCAGGTGCGAAGGATGCAGCCATGGACAAAATTTTCCGCCAGCGCGGCGCTCTCCGGCAGGGATCGCCCCTGCATCAGCCCACCGCACAGCACACTGGCGAACAGGTCGCCGGTGCCGGGGAAGGACACCTCCACGCAGGGATTTTCGGTGAGATGCAGGGTGCCGTCGGCAGCGTCCAGACAAAGAGAGCCGGTGTTGTCCCCACGACGATAGCCGGTGAGCACCACCGAACGGCGGCCCTCCATGCTGAGTCGGCGCACCGCCTCCTCGGCAGAAAGCGTGCCGGTGCGGATAGCGTCGCCGGGCAGCCCCAGCAAAAAGGCGGCCTCGGTGGCGTTTGGGGTAATCACATGGGCCCGCCGGGCCAGATGCCTCATCCCGGCGATCAGCTCCGGGCCATAGGTGGCATAGGCCGCGCCGTCGTCTCCCATGACGGGATCCACCAACAGCAGGGTGTCTGGACGGGCAAACTCGTCAAAAAACCGCTCTACCAGCCCGATCTGCCGGTCGCTGCCCAAAAAACCGGTGTAAATGCCGTCAAACCGGGCATCCACCGCCTTCCAGTGGCGGGCGATGGGCTCCATCTGGTCGGTCATGTCCAAAAAGGTGTAGCCGGTAGCGCCGCCGGTCTGACTGGACAGCACGGCGGTGGGCAGCGGGGCGCACTGGCAGCCCATCACCGAAAGCACCGGCAGCGCCACTGTCAGAGAGCAGCGGCCCAGACCGGACAGGTCGTGGATGGCCGCCACGCGGGGGGTATGGTCCTTGTTCATGGGGATCTTCCTTCGTTAAATCTCCCGCCGTCCCTCCAGGGCGCGGGTCAGCGTGACCTCGTCAGAGAATTCCAGATGTCCTCCCACCGGCACGCCATAGGCCAGGCGGGTGACCCGGACCTGAAAGGGCTTCAGCAGGCGTGTGAGGTACAGAGCGGTGGTCTCGCCCTCGGTGTCCGGGTTGGTGGCCATGATGACCTCCTGCACATCGCTGTCGGCCACCCGCTGCAGCAGCTCCCGGATCTTCAGCTGCTCCGGCCCCACATCGTTCAGGGGCGAGATCACCCCATGGAGCACATGATACAGCCCGTGATACTCCCGGGTGCGCTCGATGGCGATGAGATCCTTGGGATCGGTGACCACGCAGATGGTGGTGGCATCCCGCCGCGGATCGGCGCAGATGGGACACAGCTCGCCCTCGGTCAGGTTCTGGCACACCCGGCAGGTGTGGATGGAGCCCCGGGCATCCAGAATGGCCTGAGCGAACTCCTCAGCGCCGCCCTCCGGCAGGCTGAGCACATGAAAGGCCAGCCGCTGGGCCGACTTTCTCCCGATGCCCGGCAGACGCTGGAACTGCTCGATGAGAGCCTCCAGCGGCGCGGCGTAATACTGCATATCAGAAGCCCATGTTCATGCCGCCGGTGAGCTTCTGCATCTCCCGGCTGGTGGTTTCCTCGCACTGGCGCAGGGCGTCGTTGACGGCGGTGATCACCAGATCAGTGAGCATCTCCACATCCTCCGGATCCACCGCCTCGGGCTTGATGGTCAGCGCGGTGATCTGCTTGGCCACCACAGTGGCGGTGACCACGCCGCCTCCGGCAGAGGCGATGAACTCCATCTTTTCCAGTTCTTCCTGCTTCTTCATCATTTCGTTCTGCAATTTCTGGGCCTGCTTCATCATGGCCTGCATATTCATGCCGCCGGGGATCATTCTTCCGGGTTTCATAGGTGTTTCTCCTTTATGATCTGATTTTGATTGATTATGTTACATCCACGCCCAATGCCCGGGCGCGGGCCAGAATATCTGCCATGGGGTCGGCAGCCGAAGCCGAGTCCCTGGCCGGCGCGGATGCCGGTGCCCCCGGCAGAGGCTCGCCCTGCTTGCGCACCCGTACAGAGGTATAGCCGCAGGCCCCTGCGGCCTCGTTCAGCACCTCCTGAACGGCGGGCTTCTTCATAAACAGCATGCTCTCCTCCCGGCAGGCAATGTGCAGGACGCCGTCCCGCACCTCCATGTCAGCCAGCTTCAGATAGGTGCGCACCGCGCCGCTGACGCGGCTGGCAGCCACCGCCAGAAACTGCTCCCGCACGGCAGGATCGCCCACAGCAGCCGGAGCCGCGCTGCGCCGGGGCGGGGCCTCCCGAACCTCGGGGGCGGGCCTCGATACCGGCACCGGTCTTAGTGCCGCAGGTGCCGGTGCCGCAGGTGCGGACCTGGGCGGAACCTGCTCATAATCCCCGGTCTCCCAGGGCGGCATATCCTGATCGGAAAAGGGCGGCGGCCCTTCCTCCTCCTCCGGTGCAGCCGGTGCGGAGGCGGGCTTTTCCGCCGGACGGGCGGCCGGGCGTGCCGCCGGGGCAGCGGGAGCTGCCGCAGAAACGGCAGCGGCAGCGGCGACCGGTGCCGCAGGCGCGGCCTGCGCCCCATGCCGCAGACACATTTTCAACAGACACATCTCTCCATCGGTGCGCTTAATGGCAGTCCGGGTCAGACGGGTCAGCAGCTCGCTGACACAGCTGACAAAATACTCCAGCGTCGGCCCGTCAGCCTGCTGTGCCAGCGCTGCCAGCGCGGCAGGATCGGCTGCCGAAGCGCTCATCAGATACTCCTGCCTCCCGGTGTACCGGAGGATATACAGATCCCGCAGCAGGGACAGCAGCTGGTCAAAGAGGGAAACGATATCCCGCCCCTCCAGATAGCAGTCGGTAAAAAGCTCCAGCGCCTGTGCGCCGTCTCCGGCAGCGATGGCCTGATAGAGCCGCAGCACCGTCTCGGCAGAGGGCACGCCCAGCGCCTCGGTGACCCGCTCCAGGTCGATCCGCCCGTCGGCCGAGACCGAACGATCCAGCAGCGAGATGGCGTCCCGCATGGAGCCGTCTCCCAGCCGGGCCAGCAGCCGGGCAGCGGCGCTTTCCAGCACAAAACCCTCCTCTGCGGCGATCTGGTTCAGCCGCGCGGCGATGATCTCCGGCGGAATGCGGCGGAAATCATACCGCTGGCAGCGGGAAAGGATGGTTGCCGGCACCTTGTGGATCTCGGTGGTGGCCAGAATAAACAGCACATGTCCCGGGGGCTCCTCCAGGGTCTTCAGCAGGGCATTAAAGGCCCCGGGCGACAGCATATGCACCTCATCAATGATATAGACCCGCTTTTTCAGAGAGGTGGGGGAAAACACCGCCTCCTCCCGGATATCCCGGATATTGTCCACGCCGTTGTTGGAGGCGGCGTCGATCTCGCTGACATCCAGCGCCGAATCCTCCAGGATCGCGCGGCAGGCAGCGCAGCGGTTGCAGGGGCTGCCGTTCACTGGGCTCTCACAGCACACCGCCCGGGCCAGCAGCTTGGCACAGGTGGTCTTTCCCGTGCCCCGGGTGCCGGTAAACAGATAGGCATGGCTGGTGCGGCCCGCCGCCACCTGACTGCGCAGTGCGCCGGTGACATGCTCCTGACCGTACACATCGTCAAAGGTCATGGGCCGCCATTTGCGGTACAGGGCAAGATGCTGTTCCATTCGCCCGCCTCCTTTTGCAGGATGATAAGAAACGGCTGCCCGCCCGGATATGATCCCCTGCCTCATCAGTCCCATGGCAGCCCCCGCCGGTTGGCCGCGGCACACACGACATACCGCTTAATGCTGCTCGGTTCCCCGCCTGACATGGTTCACGGTCACGCGCTGCGCGGGACCGACGGGGACTGCCACAGGGCTGATGAAACGGAAAAGGGACCTGGACCTGAAAGGCGCGACAGCCGCATACTTTTTCGTTACCTGATTATTATAAACGAAAGCTTTGTAAATTTCAATCCATCAAATCAATATTTTTCACATCTGCAATCAGCATATGCCCCGGGGCGTGGGTGATGGCAAAGGGCGGGCATACCTGCATCAGCACCGACTGCGGGGTGACGCCGCAGGGCCAGAACACCGGCACCTCTCCCCCCCGGATGGTGACCGGGTCGCCGAAGTCCGGGCGTCCCAGCTCGTGGATGCCGATGGAGGCCGGATCGCCGATGCACACCGGCGCACCGTGGACACGGGGCATCCGGGCGGTGATCTCCCGTGCCTGCTGCGCCTGCTCCGGGGTCATGGGCCGCATGCTCACCACCATCTTCCCCGCAAAGGGGCCATAGGGCTGGCAGTCGATGTTGGTGCGGTACATGGGGACATTGCACCCCTCCTGGATATGCCGCACCGGCAGCCCGGCCCGCAGCAGCGCATCCTCAAAGGAGAAGCTGCATCCGATGAGAAAGGCCACCAGATCGTCGTTCCACAGATCGGCCACATCCAGCGGCTCGCCGTCGAGCCGGCCGTCCCGCCAGACGCGGTATTTTGGGAAGTCCCGGGCCAGATCCACATCCCCGGCAATGTGCCGCAGGGCGCGGCTGCCCTTTTCACTCTCCTCCAGCACCGGGCAGGAGAAGGGATTGCGCCGTGCAAACTCCCGGAAGTCGGCCGCCAGGGCCGAGGGCAGCACGATCAGGTTGCACTGGGCATAGCCGCCGCACATCCCGGCGGTGGGCCGCACCAGCGCGTTTTCCCGGAACAGACGGCGTGCCTGGACCGGAGCCATGGCGTCATAATCCGGCAGCGCCAGCGCCGCCCGCAGCTCCCGCAGCACCCGGAGGTTTTCCTCCTGGCTCAGGTGATCCACCGTCAGGGCGGTCTCCCCGGTAACGCCGTCCACGCAGCCGTTGTAGACCACGGCCCGCAGCAGCTTGTTTTCCTGCTCGTCGGTAGGCATCAGATCCCGCCCGGTGACGGCGCTGAGCACCGCCCGGATGCCCCAGCCCCACCAGTTGGAAACGCCGGAGGTGAGGGTAAAGTCGGCGGGCGCATCGGCACAGATCACATCGCCCAGATTGACCCGTTCCTCGATCATTCCCCGGAAATTGCCCATGCCCAGCTCGTTTCCGCCGTCTCCGATGCCGATGGTGACGGTGTTTTTGTCATACAGCAGCAGGTCGGTGTCGGCCAGCAGATCGTCGATATACTCGCCGCGGAAGTTGTGGAAGTGTCCGTCCAGCCCCCGCCCGGGACGCTCGATGGCAATGACATGGGTGGGCTTGCGGTGCTTCAGCAGCCCGTAGCAAAAGGCCTGCGCACCGTTTTTGGGGACGCACAGCACCTCGGCAGAGGGGGCATACAGGCTGCACCCTGCCAGCATGGCGGCACAGGAGGCCTCATCGGTGATGACGGTGACCTTTTTCCCGATCTGCTCCAGCACTGCGGCCAGATTGGCCGTGCCCACAGGGCCGTCGGTCTCGCCCTTTCCTCCTGCCCGCTGCACGGGGAAGCCCGAGATGATGAACACCTCTCCGGCCTCCATCAGGGAAAGGCCCAGCTTTTTCAGATCTGCCCGGGGAAGGTCGCGGGTCAGGCCCCGGTCGCCGGGATCGGTCTCCATGACCTTCCAGATGCGGCTGAATACATCGCTCATATCAAAACACCCTTTATCTTTTTTTCTTGCGCGTAACTGATGACAGTATAGCAGAAAGCTGCAAAAAAGAAAAGAGCAAACTGCACGGAAATATCCCGTCCCCGGCGTACAAAAAGCGCGGCAAAGCTGTCGTCCAGCCTTACCGCGCCGCATTTCCGGATAAAACGCCTTGCAGGCCCTGTTCCTTCCGCATCTTCGCCTGTTTCAGCAAAAATACAGCTTCTCGACCGCATCCGGAATTCTCTTTCCGAATGCCCGCCGTCAATCCTCCCGGCTCTCCCACAGATGCAGCGGGAACAGCTCGCCCCGGTCGCAGGGATAGAACTTGCTGGCGATGATCTCCTCCGCATCGGTGCCCCTGGGCATCCGATAGGTGGCGGACATGGCCACCGTGCCGTTATGCAGCGAGGCCTGAGGGATCTCGTCCACCTCCAGCCAGTCATAAAAGGTATACTCCACCAGCTGGCCATAGCGGTTCTGATAGGTGCGGTCATTCTGACGGCAGTGCTTGGCGGCCCAGTCGGCGGCCTTTTCGGCGTCCTCCGCCTGCACCAGGATCAGGCTCTCCTCGTAAAATTCATCCTCGTGATAGTGATTGTCCAGCCTGCTCTGCATGGGCTGGCCGCTGATGCGGGCGCAGTACAGCACCCTGACGCCATACCAGTTCATCATAGGGCGTTCCCTCCGGTTCCATTTTTGTCTTTACTATAGCACATCCGCCTCCGGCTTGCAAGCCGTCCCGCCCCGTGCTATAATCATGGTAACAACGAAAGGGGAACCGATCTATGCGTTATCAGGTATTGACCGACAAATACAGCGGCGGCGAGCTGACCGCCTTTTACGAGTCCGACGATTTGCAGGACGCCCGGGATTTTGCCATCCGGATGTGTTTTTTCAATGATTGCCGCGTGGCGGTCTTCGATCAGAAGCTTGGCGAGACCATCCGCGACTTCGACGACCCCCGCCACCGCTGACCCGGTACGAGGCCGAAAAAGCACCCTGCGGAGCCGCGGCTCCGCAGGGTGCTTTTGTAAGTCCGGGTCCAAAACCGCCTTCGTTGGCGTCGGCCCCGTGCTTATTCCTTGTCGAACAGATAGTCCCGATACGCGACCTCCACGCCGTTCTCAAAGTAGACCTTGGGCACCCGGCGGGGCAGGGCGGCCTGCAGGCCGTTGCGGTTGAAGTTGGAGATCTTCGCGCCCTCGGGATAGGTCATGGCGCAGGTCTCGTGGGAGAAGACCACCACCTCGTCGCCAATGGCCACATCAGGCACCTCCGACACATCGATCATGGCCTGATCCATGCACAGCAGGCCCACAAAGGGGCACTTGACGCCCTTGACAGAGGTCCAGCCCTGATAATGGGACATGGCGCGGGGCACCCCGTCCACATAGCCAAAGGGCAGGGTGGCGATGATACGGTCGTGGTCGGCGGCGTCGTCCAGACCGTAACCGATGCCCTCACCGGCGGGCAGGGTCTGCAAATGGACGATCTCGCTCTTCAGCTGCATCAGGGGCTTCAGATCGGTCAGCTGGGGGTTGAAGCCATAGAAGAAGGAGCCGGGCCGCACCATGTTGTAGCGCATTTCGGGATAGCGGATGGTACCGATGCCGTCATTGATGCTCTTGAAGGGGAAGGTGACGCCCCGGGCCTCGCAGCCGTCGATAAAGGCCTGGAACTTGTGCCACTGGCGATAGTCGTCGTCGTGGGTCTCCAGCGCCAGATGAGAGAAGATGCCCACGATCTCCAGATTGGGCAGGGCGGCGATCTGCTTCACAATGTCCATGCTCTCCTCAGTGGGAGCAAAGCCCAGCCGGTGCATACCGGTGTCCACCTTGATCTGGATCTTGGCGGGCTTTTCGGCAGTGGCACAGGCAGAAAGCACCTGCGCCTGATGCAGGGAGCAGCAGGCCTGGGTGATATTCTGCTCCACGCCGTAATGCAGCATATAGTCGGAGGAAAGCCCCAGCACCAGGATCTCGCCCTCCTTGTGGAAGCGGCGCAGCTCCAGCGCCTCATTGAGAGAGGCTACACCGAAATAGCGGATACCGTACTTCATCATGTACTGCATCATGACCACAGCGCCGTGGCCGTAGCAGTCCGCCTTGATGATGGCCATGGGCTCCACATCGGGACCGATCTCCTCCCGCAGGCGGTCGATGTTGTACTTCAGGTTGTCCAGATTGATCTCTGCACGGGTCGAACGCAGATGTTCCATAAAAAACAGCTCCTTTATTTGTCACATAGGTTCAAAAAGCTTTATCCAGCATTTAATCATACTCTATTTTTCGAAAGAAAGAAAGAGGAAAGCGAAAAAATCTTGAAAGTTTTTTTGTTCTGTGGTACAGTAGAGGTAACAGAAACACATCCAACCTATTTTCATGTTTTCGGAGGTCTTTCCCAATGAATGTTATCGTTGAAATTTCCGCTCGTCATCTGCACCTGACCCAGGAGCATCTGGACATCCTGTTCGGCGCCGGCTACAAGCTGACTCCCAAAAAGGATCTGTCCCAGCCCGGCCAGTTCGCCTGTGAGGAAAAGGTCGAGGTCGTCGGCCCCAAGTCCTCCATGAAGCTGTCCATCCTGGGCCCCGTGCGTCCCGCCACCCAGGTGGAGCTGTCCCTGACCGATGCCCGCACCCTGGGCATCAAGGCCCCCATCCGCGAGTCCGGTGATGTTGCCGGCTCCGGCGCCTGCAAGCTGGTCGGCCCCTGCGGCGAGGTGGATCTGGCCGAGGGCGTCATGGTCGCCAAGCGTCATCTGCACATCATCCCCGAGGATGCCGAAAAGGCCGGCATCGTGGACAAGCAGATCGTCAAGATCGCCGTCAAGAGCGACGAGCGTTCTCTGGTCTTTGACGATGTGATCGCCCGTGTCTCCTCCAAGGCCGCCACCGCCGTCCATCTGGACACCGACGAGGCCAATGCCGCCGGCATCTCCGGCACCGTGGAGGGCGTCGTCATCCTGTAAGGGACGGGCTCCGGCCCCGCATCTCCCATTCCCGCCTGAAAAAGGCCCCGCCCTGCGGGGCCTTTCAGCTTGTCAAAAAAGCCAAAG
This sequence comes from uncultured Oscillospiraceae bacterium, assembly GCA_964646225.1. Lineage (GTDB taxonomy): Bacteria > Bacillota > Clostridia > Oscillospirales > Butyricicoccaceae > UBA4644. Next base: position 53,796 of record CAZYAD010000002.1, on the reverse strand, counting down.
GTGACGCTCAGTCAGCTTTGCTTACCAATTGGTTTTCTACCGTGATCTGTGGGATCATGGTCAAAAATACCTCGACCCGCCGGATTTTCCGCAGAAAACCCGGCGAAAGCCGGCCCACAGGCCGACTTCCTTGTGTAAAGCAGGCTGTCACGGCTCCGCCGTGCCCAGGGGGATCACATCCTTCCTCCAGCTCGGCAAATGCCCCGGCCAGCGCCTCCGCTACATCCCGCGGCAGCATGGCAAAGGCTCCCATCCGCTGTCGCGCCAGCACCCCGGCCCGATGGTGCAGCCAAACCGCCAGCGCCGCGCGCTCGGTCAGCCGGCCCTGTCCCTGGGCACACAGCCCCGCCGTCAGTCCCGCCAGCAGATCCCCGCTGCCACCCTTGGCCATACCGCTGTTGGCCCCTTCCAGCACAAAGCCCCGTTGCCCGTCGGTGACCACCGTCCTGGCCCCCTTCAGCGCCACCACACAGCCCCATTCCCGTGCAAAGGCCTCCGCAGCCGCCTCTGGCCCGGCCTCCACCTCCTCCCGGCTCCTGCCGCTCAAACGGCAGAACTCCCCGATATGAGGTGTCAGTACCGCCCGATGCCGCAGCTGCCGCAGCTGCTCCGGTGCCTCTGCCAGCAGATTCAGCCCGTCGGCGTCCAGCACCACCGTTCCGGAAAAGCCCCCGCACAGCCGCTCCAGCAGCGCCGCTCCGTCCTCCGTCCGGCCCACGCCGCAGCCAAACAGCAGGCTGTGCGCCCGTGTCCCCTGCTCCAACAGCCACCCGGCATTCTCCCGGGCAATGCCCCCTGGCAGACCCTCCTGCCGGGTCAGCGACAGCAAAAGCGCCTCCGGCAGCCAGATCCGCGCCGCCGCAGCAGCCTCCTCCACTGTGGCCAGCTGCACCAGCCCGACCCCCGACCGCAGCGCCCCCAGTCCGGCCAGCACCGCCGCCCCCGGCATGGCGGCACTGCCGCACACCAGCAGCGTCCGTCCAAACGCCCACTTCTGCCCCTTCTCCGGCCTCCGGGGCAAAAGCCGCCGCGCCGTCTCCCGATCCAATGCCTTCATCTGCCTTCCTCCCTGCAAAACGGTCTTGCATCCCCGTTAAAATCGTGCTATATTCATTATAATCCCTTTTTCGCGAAAGAAAAAGGCCGTTCCGGCAAAATTCTTCCGGAAATTCACAGAAAAACTTTCAAAAATTTGCAAAAGCCTCTTGACGCCCTGTCCAGGATATGTTATTCTTTATAGTACCTGTCGGGGTCTTTTTTTATGTCCCCGTTCAGGGAGGCAAACAAGGCTCCGTCCCGCAGACGGGGTCAATTTTGAAGGAGGTGCCGAACAATGCGCGTTAAAGTCACGCTCGCGTGTACGGAATGCAAGCAGAGAAACTACAACACGGTCAAGAACAAGAAGAATACCCCCGACCGTCTGGAGCTGAACAAGTATTGCCCTTTCTGCCGTAAGCACACCTTGCACAGAGAAACCAAGTAAGGGACGGAAAGGAAGGTACAGCTCTATGTCTGACAACAACAAGGATCTGACCATTTCCCAGGAAAAGAAGACCGAAAAGGTTCAGAAAAAGGACAAAAAGCCCGGTGTGTTCGCCCGGATCGGCAAGTGGCTCCATGAGCTGAAGGTCGAAGCCAAAAAGGTCGTCTGGCCCAACCGTCAGACCGTTACCAAGAACACCATCGTGGTGATCGCCGCCCTGATCGTCCTGTGTATCGTGGTCACTGTTCTGGATGTCGTCTTCGGCGGCATTCGCGACCTGATCGCCCAGCTGGTCTGAGCCGGACGGGAGGTCCCTGATGTCTGAAAACGCAAAGTGGTATGTGGTTCACACATACTCCGGCTATGAAAACAAAGTAGCCGCCACGATCCAGAAGACCGTGGAAAACCGCCACCTGGAGGATATGATCTTCGATATCCGCGTGCCTATGGAGACCGTGACCGAGCTCCATGACACCGGTGCCAAGGAGGTGGAGCGCAAGCTCTTCCCCGGTTATGTCCTCATCAAGATGATCATGAACGATGACAGCTGGTATGTGGTCCGCAACACCCGCGGTGTCACCAGCTTCGTCGGCCCCGGCTCCAAGCCCGTGGCGCTGACCGAGCAGGAAGTGGCCGCCCTGGGCATGGAAAAGCTGGAGGTCAAGCTGTCTTACGAGGTGGGCGACAGCGTCAAGGTCATCGACGGCCCGTTGGAGGGCTTTATCGGCGTGGTGGACGAGATCGATCTCCCCAACCGCACCGTCAAGGTCACGGTGTCCATGTTCGGCCGTGGTACGCCCGCAGAGCTGAAGTTCGGACAGGTGGCCGCACTGGAAAAGTAAATCATTCCCCGCATGAAGTGGGAGAGCGCAATGCTCACTTTTACCACATTTTTATTAGGAGGTGCTCCAAGTGGCACAGAAAGTAACTGGTCTGATCAAGCTGCAGATTCCCGCCGGTAAGGCAACTCCGGCTCCCCCTGTTGGCCCCGCTCTGGGTCAGCACGGCGTCAACATCATGCAGTTCACCAAGGAATTCAATGAGCGCACCAAGAACGAGGGCGACCTGATCATCCCCGTGGTCATCACTGTCTACGCCGATCGTTCCTTCTCTTTTGTTACCAAAACTCCCCCCGCTGCCGTTCTGATCAAGAAGGCCTGCGGCATCAAGAGCGGTTCCGGCGTCCCCAATAAGACCAAGGTCGCTCAGCTCTCCAAGGAAGATCTGCGCAAGATCGCCGAGCAGAAGATGCCCGACCTGAACGCCGCCAGCGTCGAGGCTGCCATGTCCATGGTGGCCGGTACTGCCCGCTCCATGGGCGTCACCGTCGAGGAGTAAGCAGCCGTCGCGGCGGACAGCGCCGCAGTTTTCATCGCGCGGTGCGCGGCACCGCAATGTGGGAGGGCAAAAAAAATTGCTTGCCCGAGAAACCACTATAAGGAGGATAAATGAAATATGCGCAAAGGTAAGAATTACATCGAAAGCGCAAAGCTGATCGATCGTTCCAAGCAGTACGATGTGAACGAAGCTATCGATACCATGCTGAAGACCGCAAAGGCCAAGTTCGATGAGACCGTTGAGATCCACATCAAGCTGGGCGTTGACTCCCGTCATGCCGACCAGCAGGTCCGCGGCGCCATCGTTCTGCCTCACGGTACCGGTAAGACCACCCGCGTGCTGGTCTTTGCCAAGGGTCCCAAGGCTGACGAGGCCCGTGCCGCCGGTGCCGATTATGTCGGCGATATGGATATGGTGGAGAAGATCCAGAAGGAAAACTGGTTCGACTTCGAAGTGGTCATCGCTACTCCCGACATGATGGGCGTGGTCGGCCGTCTGGGTAAGATTCTGGGCCCCAAGGGCCTGATGCCCAACCCCAAGGCCGGTACCGTCACCATGAATGTGGAGCAGGCCATCAAGGATTCCAAGGCCGGCCGTATCGAGTACCGTCTGGACAAGACCAACATCATCCACTGCCCCCTGGGTAAGGTCTCCTTCGGCGCCGAAAAGATCGGCGATAACTTCAACGCTCTGATGGGCGCTGTGCTGAAGGCCAAGCCCGCCGCCGCCAAGGGCCAGTATGTCCGCTCCTGCGTGGTGGCCTCCACCATGGGCCCCGGCGTCAAGATCAACCCCGCCAAGCTGACCCTGGAGACCCTGGGCAAATAAGCTTGCCGAAAAAATATATTGACAAGCTTCCCGCTTGCTGATATAATATTTATGCTCATTCCGGAGACAGCAGGAGAAAGATAAACGACCCGGTCGTCCTGCCGAGGAGACAGAAGCACCTGATTGATATGTTTCTGTGCCCCTGTGCCTTCCGGCATGGGGGCACTTTCCCTTTTCATCGAATGAGCACACATTACACTCGGAGGTGAAACACGCATGCCGAACGCAAAAGTTCTGGCCGAAAAGCAGGCAGTTGTCGCCGCGATGGTGGAAAAGCTGAAAAATGCTTCCGCCGGCGTCCTGGTGGACTACAAGGGCATCACCGTCGAACACGACACCAAGCTGCGTGCTGAGCTGAGAAAGAACAATGTGGAGTATTCCGTCGTCAAGAACACCCTGACCCGCTTCGCTGCGAAGGAGGTTGGCTTCGACGCTCTGGATCCCGTCCTGAACGGCACCACTGCTCTGGCTCTCAGCATGGAAGACTCTATCGCTCCCGCCCGCGTCATCTCTGACTTCATCAAGAAGAACCCCAAGGTCCCCTTTGAGATCAAGGCCGGTTTCGTTGATGGTCAGGTGGTTGATGTGGAAACCATCAAGCAGCTGGGCGAACTGCCTGGCAAGGATGTCCTGGTGGCTATGGTCCTGGGCACCATGAACGCTCCCATCGCCTCTCTGGCCCGCGCGATCAAGGCGATCGCCGAGCAGCAGGGCGCTCCCGCCGGTGAGGCGGCCGAAGAGGCTGCCCCCGCCGCAGAATAATTTGAATTATTGGAGGTAACTACAATGGCTACTGAGAAAGTTATGAATCTGGTTGAAGAAGTTAAGGGCCTGACCGTCCTGGAGCTGTCCGAGCTGGTCAAGACTCTGGAAGAGGTTTTCGGCGTTTCCGCTGCTGCTCCCGTCGCTATGATGGGCGCCGGCGCTGCCGCTGCTGCTCCCGCTGAGGAGGAGAAGACCGAGTTCACTCCCGTTCTGGCCGAGGTCGGCGGCAACAAGATCGCCGTCATCAAGGTCGTCCGCGAGCTGACCGGCCTGGGCCTGAAGGAGGCCAAGGAGCTGGTCGATGGCGCTCCCAAGGCTCTGAAGGAGAATGTCTCCAAGGACGAGGCCGAGTCCATCAAGGCCAAGCTGGAAGAGGCTGGCGCCAAGGTCGAGATCAAGTAACAGATCCCCCCTTTCATCCAACCAACCGCCGGAACCGCAGGGTTCCGGCGGTTTTTTTGTCCCCCTCCCCCACATCGCTTTCAGGAGCTGCCTGCCCGCAGGGCGCGGAGCGCGAGACAAAGCCCTCAAGCCTCCCGTCCCTCTTTACTTTTTTCCGATAAAGTGGTATGCTGTACCTACCACCTCCGCCCCCTGCGGAGCCTTGAAAGGAGCCCCATCATGTGCGATAAGCCCTATTGGGAAGGCAAAAAGTACGCCTTCTTCCAGCATCGGGAATGCGAGTTCTTCCCCTGTCATCCGGTGGCGGATGACACCCGCTTCAACTGCCTGTTCTGCTACTGCCCCCTGTACGCCCTGGGCGACAAATGCGGCGGCGGCTTCACCTACACGGCCGACGGCATCAAGGATTGCTCCAAATGCATGCTGCCCCATAAGCCGGAAAATTACGGCTACATCATGGAGCGCTACAGCGATCTGATGGAGCTGGCCAAGCGCAAAGACTGAGTTCTCACCCCGCGGCCTCACCCGCCCGCACCACAGAAAGGAAATCCCCCCTATGTTCGCAGTGATCGTCAATGTCATTACCGTCCTTTTGGGCAGCACCATCGGCCTTTTGTGCAAAAAAGGCATCCCGAAGCGTCTGGCCGACGCCGTCATGCTGGGCATCGGCCTTTGTACCCTTTATATCGGCATCTCCGGCACCCTGAAGGGTGAAAACACCATCGTGCTCATCCTCTCTGTCGTGTTGGGCGCACTCATCGGCACCGCGCTGGATATCGACGGCGGCATCAACCGCCTGGGCCTCTGGCTGGAAAACCGCTTCCGTCGCGAGGGAGAAAAGGTCTCCATCGCCCAGGGCTTTGTCACTGCCTGCCTGCTGTTCTGCATCGGCGCCATGACCATCGTGGGCTCCCTGAACGCCGGCCTCACCGGCGATTACGAGATGCTGCTGACCAAATCGGTGCTGGATCTGATCTCCTCCGCCATGCTGTCGGTGAGCCTTGGCATCGGCGTGATGTTCTCCGCCGTGTTCGTGCTGGTCTTTCAGGGTGCCATCGTGCTGGCCGCCGGACTGCTCCAGCCCCTGCTGACCACCGCCGCCATCAACGAGATCATCTGCGTCGGCTCGCTGCTCATCGTGGCGCTGGGCCTGAATCTGCTGGGCCTGACAAAGCTCAAGGTCGCCGATTACCTGCCCGCCATCGTCATCGCCCCTCTGCTGTGCGCCCTGATCCGCGCCGTCCCGGCCCTCAGCGCCTTCTTCGGCTAAAATCTTTTGCCGCAGACCTTGCTATTTCGCCGAATTTATCGTATGATGTTTATGTGAAAAATTGGCCTTTTGTGACCCTAAAGGAGGAAATTTCTTATGAAACCCATGCATATCGTTGACCTGCACTGTGACACCCTGATGCCCATTTACATCGATGGCCACACCCTGCAAAACTGGAACGGCCACATCAATCTGGAAAAGCTGCAAAAGGGCGGCTCCATGGTGCAGTGCTTCGCCATTTTCATCCCCACCAACGCCTCTGCCAAGCGCCACCGCGTTTCCGATGGCCCCTATGCCTACTGGCAGGGCTGCGTGGACGCCTTTGACCGGGAGATGGCCGCCAATGCCGATGTCATCCGCCAGGTGCGCTGCATGGCCGATATCGAAAAGAACCGCGCCGAGGGCAAGCTGTCCGCTCTGCTGACGGTGGAGGACGGCGTTGCCGTGGACGGCAAGCTCGAGCGTATCCAGGAGTTCTACGACCGCGGCGTCCGCATGGTGGGCCTGACCTGGAACTATGAAAACTCCATCGGCTTCCCCTGCTCCGATGATCCCGAAAAGCATATGCTGGGCCTGAAGCCCTTCGGCCTGGAGGTGGTCGCCAAAATGGACGAGCTGGGCATGGTCATCGATACCAGCCACCTGTCCGAGGGCGGCTTCTGGGATGTCATCAAGCACAGCCGGAACCCCTTCATGGCCAGCCATTCCTGCTCCCGCGCCCTGTGCGACCATCGCCGCAACCTCACCGACGAGCAGGTCAAGGCCCTGGCCAACAAGGGCGGCATCTGCGGCATGAACTTCTGCAACGACTTCCTGCGTAAGGGCTCCCAGACCACCTCCATCGAGGACATTCTGTGGCACATGGAGCACCTGATCCAGGTGGGCGGCACCGGCTTTGTGGCCCTGGGCTCTGACTTCGACGGCATTGACGACAATCTGGACTTCAAGGATTTCGCCGGTCTGCCCCAGCTGGTGGACGCCATCGAGAAGAAGTTCGGCAGCGACACCTGCGACAAGATCTGCCACGGCAATGCCCTGCGCCTGTTCCAGGCCGTCATCGGCTGAGCCGCCTGTCCCCTTTCCTTCCGCTGAAAAAAGCACCGTGCCCTCCGGGGGTACGGTGCTTTTGGTATTTTGCAAAAAAGTAAAGCAATTTTTATGCAATTTTCCCTCATGTTATTTGAGCTGCTTTATGATAACATGATTTTTAAGATGATATGCATATCAGAAGTATTGACGCAATAAGAAAGTATATCTACAGCTGAGAAGGTGTCTGAATGAAAAAAGCGAAAAATCGGTTATTCAGTTTTCTGCTGTGTGGACTTCTGCTGCTTTCTCTGTGCGCCTGTGCGCAGACGGAACAGGTTTCAGAGCCCCTGCAGCTGGTGGCGGAGGTTCCCGAGACAGAAAGCCCGGCTCCTCCGATCAATACGACGCCCCGGGACTATGTGGGCGAATGGGAAGCCCGCGTGCAGGAATATCACACAGCGGAGTGGTTCTGGTCTAACGCCACGCCCTGCGCCCACGGAAATCCCACCGATTATGCCGGCCGCCATGCCCTTCGTGTCAAGGAGGACGGCACCGTTGAGGAGCTGACCTTCTGTAATTACACCATGTGTATCTACACATCGGACAACAACTGAAATCCCATCACATCTAAAAAACGAGCCGTGGATCCTACCGGATCCACGGCCTGTTTCTATTTTTCTTGTTGCGTTACCGCTTGGCATACGCCCGCAGCGCATCCACATCCACGGTGATGTTCAGCTCCGGCGGAATATTCTCATCCTTCTGCTGGATAAACTGCCAGAAGCGCTCACCCGGCAGCTCATTGGCATAAAAATACTCCTTGGTGCGGCGATTGCTCATTACCACGAACATGATGGAGGTCAGGTGGGCCCAGTTCATGGTAGCGGAGCCGTTTTCGATGCGGGAGACCGTGATGCGGGACAGGCCGCACAGATCCCCAAATCGCGCCTGGGTGGTGCCCAGCAGCTCACGGATTTTGGGCAGCTCGGCCGTCAGCCGGCTGCACAGTTCGCTTTTTTCTTTTGCAGTCAATTTGATCATAGTTCTTTCCCCTTTTCATCGTGTGCGAATATTGCCCTCTTTGAAACAAAGTATAGCAAGTCTTCAGACAAAATGCAAGGAATTTCGGCGAACTTATACTGAAAAACTACAATTATTTTGAAATTTCTCTGTCAACGCCTCCGCGAGTGCCTGTCTCTACTTGACGGACACCCCTCAGTCCGCTGTTTTCCACTCCAGCGCAGTCTCCCAGCGGCGCAAAAAGCCATCCTCCCCCGGGCCGTGGGTGAAAAGCACGCCATCCTCCGGGCCATAGGCCGTCCGCTCCACCGTGCCGTCGGCCCGTCGGCACGCCACCAGCAGCCAGCAGCAATCCGCCAGCGAAAGGTGCTCCGGCAGCGTCCCCGGCCCATAGACCTCCTGCCGCAGCACCCGGTTCTCACCGTCCATGCGGCACAGCAAATATTCCTCCGGCGGGCTGACCGTGACATACCGGATGCTCACGGCCGAGGTCCAGTCTCCCCCCTGCAACCCCTCCGGTGTCCCCAGTGCCGTCTCAGAGGCCCGCCAGCCGGCTGCATTGGCCTCACCGGATACCGATACCCCCACAGCCGCCCGGGCGTACAGCGTGCCGTCGCTGCGGCGATACAGGGGATTGAAGTGCAGGCTGGCCCCCTGCGCCTCCTCGGGCAGGGTCAGCACCGCCTCATAGGTCATCCCGCCGCCCACGGTCACCCCGCCGTATTCCACCCGGGGATCGTCGCTTTTGGTAAAGCGCAGGCTGTCGTTTTCCGCCTCCGGCAGGACGCAAACCATCACGCCCGCCTCACCGCCAAAGCGCCAGCCTTCCGCCTCCCGGCTGCCCTCGAGCTCCTGCCCTCCCGGCAGGCCCAGCGGTTCCCGGGAGACAAACGCTCCCACCAGCACCTCCGCGCCGGGCTCCGGGCTGTCCGCCAGCGCCAGACTGCAACCGGAAAGCAGCAGCAGCGCCGCCGCCATTGTCACACAAATCGCTCTTTTCACAGGGTTTCCTCCTCTCCCTCCTCCAGCTCTCCGTCAAACCGGAGGATATCATCCACCTGACAATGCAGAAAATAGCAGATGCGGTTCAGGGTGTGGAACCGCACGCCCTTCGCCTTGCCCGACCGCAGGATGGACAGATTGGCCTCTGTCAGTCCCACCAGACTGCAAAGCTCCTTTGCGGTCATGCCCCGCGCCCGCAGCGCCTCGTCCAAACAGATGCGAATGGCCATACATCCACCTCAGATAAACAGATCGTTGTCCTGCTGCAATTTCCGCCCCCGGGCCAGCTGCCAGGAAAACAGCAGCGTCACCAGCAGAAAGCCCAGCTGGAGCAGGGGCAGGCTCAGCCGCACCTCTGCCTGCCTCAGGACAGAGACGCACAGCACCTGCGTCAGGGTAACGCACAGCTGGGTCACCGCCGTTACGGCGATGCTCCGGCCGCACACCCGGGTGAGCCGCCCGGCGGCCTCCAGAGTCCTGGCGGCGTACCAGCCGCCGCCCAGCGCCTCCAGCAGGTCGCACAGCGCCCGCAGCGTCATCATGGTACACAGATCAGGGATCAGCACCGCCGTCAGGGACAGAGGCGTATAGCTGCCGTTGGCCTCCACCGCCCGCCACCAGTCGGGAATATGAAGGCCGCAGCCCACGATGAGCATAGCCGCCGTCAGCACCCAGCGCAGCCCAGGCATCCATCCGGCCAGCCCTTCTGCCTCCCGCCGGGTGGCCGCCCGCAGCAGCCGCAGGGTGCCATAGCAGCACAGCACCGCCCACACCGCCGCGCCCAGCAGCGGCTTGCCCTGCACCGCCGCCGGGCCAAACAGGATCGGCAGCCGGCCGGGATTGATCATCAGATACAGTGCCGCCAGCAGCAGCCCCGCCAGCAGCGGCAGCAGCCCATCCTCGGCCTCCGCCCGGTGCCGCCGCACCCGCAGCGCCATCCACCCCAGCGGCCACAGGCTGCACAGCAGATAGAGCGCCCATGCCAGCACATTCCCCGCCCCGCCGGAAAGGGACATCGCCCGCAGCAGCCGGGCGATGGGCTCCAGCGGAAGGGCGGCCAGATCGGTCAGCTGCACCCCACCCCACAGCCCCAGCGCCAGCGACGCTGCGGCCACTGGCAGATAGGTGAGCAAAATGAGCCGTTTTTTCATAATCTCCCTCCTCGAAATTATTGTTTTACGATAATTCTTTGGCGACAGTATAGCAGCGAAATTATCGTTTGTCAATAATTTTTTTGCGAAGAAAAAGGCGTCGGTGGCAACCGACGCCTTTTTGAAAAAAATTACAGCTTCAGCAGCGTGGCCAGCCGGGCGCCCATGGGCAGCTCCAGCACCTCGCGACGGTTCAGGATGTGCAGTCCGAAGACCGATACAAAATACACCGCCACCGACAGCACCACCGACACCGCCACGGCCACCGGATTGCTGTGACACAGCCACAGCGTCAGCCGGTAGCTGCCCCAGGTGACCACCGACATCACCAGGGTACACAGCACCGGCTTGGTGAAGTATTTGGTGCGTTTCATCTTCACAGGGATGGCTTTTTGCAGCGAGCTGAAGCAGATCAGGAAGGCCACCAGATGACAGGCCACCGAGGAGATAGCTGCGCCATAGATGTTCACCGAGGGGATGCGGATCAAAATCAGGTTGAGCACCAGCTTGACCGCTGCGCCGCAGGCCAGTCCCGTGGCCGGGACCCGTACCCGGCCCAGCCCCTGCAGGCTTCCGGCAATGGTCTGATCCAGCGCGGTAAAGATCAACGCCACCGAGGCGATCCGCAGCAGGCTGGCCCCCTGCGGGGCGTTGGGATACAGCAGCTGAAAAAAAGGCTCCGCCAGAATGATGAGCCCGGCGGCACAGGGCAGGATGATCAGAGTGGAGATCAGAAAAGAGTAGGAAATGCGTTGTGAAGCCGTCTTTCTGTCGCCTTTTACTAACGCTGCCGAAACAGCAGGCACCAGCATGGTGGCAAAGGCGATGTTCAGCGCCAGGGGCAGATTGGTGATGTTGTCCGCCTTGTTCAGCATCCCGTTGAGCTCCACGGCGTAGGCCTCCAGCGCCTCCCCGGTGGGGATGCCCGCCTGGCCGGGGATGCCGCCGGCAAAGGCCGCCGCAACGCCCCGGGAGATGGTGGCGGTGTCGATCACGCGGGAGACGGTGGTGATGATGGAGCTGAGGGAAATGGGGATGGAAAGGCTGAGAATTTGCCGGCAAATGGACCGGCGCTGGCCTTTTTCCAGCTTTTTGGGCCGATTTACCCGATTTTTTCGCCGGTACAGCACCAGCACCAGCACCAGATAACCGCAGCTCAGAGCGGTGGACACCGCTGTGGCGGCGTTGGCCCCCGCAGCCATGACGGCGGCGGTAAAATCGGTGAGCAGCCAGACGAACAGCACGGTCAGCACGGCCTTGAAGATCTGCTCCAGCACCTGCGAACGATTATTCGCCTTGACCGATTGATGGCCCAAAAAGTATCCGCGGATCACTGCCGAGATGCACACGAAGAAGATCGAGGGACTCAGTGCCCGCAGGGTCAGCTGGACGCCGTCCATGCGAATCACCGTCCGGGCGATGAAATCCGCGCCCCAGAACAGCAGCAGCGAGGCCGCCAGTCCCACCCCGGCAAACAGCGTCAGAGCGGTTCGGAAGATGCGCTCGGCCCCGTCCTTGTCCTCCAGCGCCAGCTTTTCGGAGATCAGCTTGGAGATGGCGTTGGGGATGCCCACCGAGGACACGGCCAGCAGCATGGTATAGATCTGGTAGCCCGCCGTGCGGTAGCCGTTTCCGGCGTCACCGAAGCCGGGGATATTGATGATGATGAGGTTATAGGCCAGGCCCAGCAGCTTGATGAGGAACTGACTGCCCAGAATGGCGGCCACATTATTCATAAAGGTATTTTTGCGTTTTTCCATGGGAACTCCTTCCGCAGCGGCGTTAATTGGAAAGGGATACTGTTATTATACGCCACTTTTGCGAAGAAAACAAGGGGGCGCGGCCCAGGGGCACGCAGAGAGGGAAAAAAGAAAGCTGCCGGTGACCGCAGGGCGGCCACCGGCAGGAGAGGGAAAGCGGCTGGTTGTCAGCCAAGGCGGATCTCGGCGGCCTCCTCCGGGAGGAAGCAGCCCTTCATGTCGTACTTGTTGTAGCCGGAGTAATCGGAGGAGGCGCGGTCATCCAGAAAATAGCTGCGGATGAAGCGCTTGCCATCCACGCAGGTCCAGTTCTCGCCGTTCCAGACATGGCCGTCCTCGTCAGATCTGCGCTCCGCAAAGACCAGATCCACCTGGCGGTTGTGGTTGGCCACCAGCTCCACCAGCTGGTCATAGGTCAGGTCTTTTTCGGTCTTTTCAATGATATCCAGGACTTTCATATGCGTCTCCTCAGCCGATATAGCCGGCTTGCTTCAGAATTTCCACGGCCCTGCCGTGGTTGGCCTCGCTCATCATCACCAGCGGACCGGTGCAGCCCATGCCGGTCTCGGCATAGATGCCCGCCTTCCACAGGGCTCGGGCGGCGTCCTCCAGATCCATGACCTCGATGCCGGGAATGGATGCGGTGCAGGGCTCTGCCGGGGGCGCTTTGACCTCCTCCTGTGCATCAACGGGTTTGGACGCGGCCTTGCGGGCGGCCAGAATGGACTCCAGGCCGGCCTGCTCGGCGGCGGCGAATTCCCGGTCGGCCACCTCAAAGACCCGGCCCCGCACCATGTCGGCAGCATAAACCAGGGCATTGGCGATGAGGGGTGCGCCGGAGGCGCGGGAGATGATGTGGATCAGCTTGTGATAGCCCTTGCCGATGCCGGGGCCGTAGCCGTAGCCGGTGGCCTCGAAGCTGCCGCCGGTGGTATAGGCGGAGAGCATCTTGATGAGCACATTGCCGGTGAGAGAGTCGCACACCAGCACATCGGGGGTGCCCTGAAGCACATCGTTGCCCCGCAGCACCGCGCCGCCGTCAGCCCGGGCAGAGGACGCCCAGCGGAAAGCATAGCCGCCCTGGCGCAGCTGGTTGAGCGCCAGCTCGGTCTGGCGGGCGCCGTCAACATTCAGGATGCCCACGGTGGGGTCGGCGATGCCGGCAGCCTTTGCGGTGATGATGCCATAGATGGCATTTTTGATCATACCCTCGATGCGGTCAGCGGAGGAGGTGCCGGTGGTGGTGGCTACGAACATCTCGCGGCCACGGGCGGGGGTGACCACACGGCCCACGGTGGAGACGCCGATGGGGAAGGGAAAATGCATGGTGACGGCACCGTCTACCTCGCCGCTCTCCACCATGGCTTCCATCCGCTTGTGGCCCTCGTCCTCGTTGGCCACGCGGACGGTGGTGACGCCTTCGGCCTCCAGCGTGCCGATGTAGTACACATCCACGCCCCGCTTGGCGGCCATCAGCGCGGCAGCCATGGCGTTTTCCTCACCATGCTCGCTGCCCATGCCGGTGAGGGCGATCCTGGGGCGGGGGGCAAAGGAGCCGGTCTCCAGCCCCTCGGCCATTTGCAGAAAGGCCTTTGCAATGGTCTGTTCCAGATGTTTCATGGGTGTCACCCGCCTTATTCGGCCTGCGCCAGCAGGGTGGCGGCAAACTCCTTCAGGGCCTTGGCGATCATGCCCTTGACCTCTTCCTCAGAGACGCCGGTCTCGGCCTTTTCAGCGCCGGTGTTGGCCTGAATGACGAAGGAAACGCCATCGAACAGGTTGGTCATGCGGCCCAGGAACAAGGAGCCCTTGCCGATGATCATGGCGCGGTTCACCCGACCGGCCAGAATGTCCTCACGGGCGAAGCCCATGTAGGGGACGCCGGAGGGGATATGCCCCTGGGTGGGGGCCCAGCCGGTGAGGCCGTGCTTTGCGGGGAAGGTGGCCAGGTCGGCCTTTTGCAGGTCGCCCTTCTTGACGGCCAGGGCGGCGATCATCTTGTAGTTGGCCAGAGGCACATCGCCGGCACCGGCGGGCTTGGTGATATCGGGGTTCTGCATCTCGGGGGAATACTTGTCAATATCGGTGACCTTCAGGCCGACGCGGGCCAGAGGCTCGGTGACCAGAGCGCCGATGACGGCCTGGGGCGCGGAGCCGGTGCCCACGGTATGGCGGCCCAGAATGGACAGGTTGAACTCCGGGCTGACGCCGTCATCCTGGGTGATGACCACGGCGAAGCCGCCGATCATATCCTCCAGCGCGGGCAGGCCCTTTTTGACATGATCCTTGCCGTTCATGCCCAGCTTGGCGGTGCAGCCGCCGGCGGTGACCACCACGCAGCGATAGGTTCCGGCGGCTACCAGAGAGGCGGCCTCCACAATGGCGTGGGCGGGACCGGCACAGAAGCCGCGGGAATCGGAGCCGGTGGCGTTGGGCAGGGCGGCGATTTCGGCCGCGGCCTTTGCAAAGTTGCCGCCGCCGCGCTGGTTCATATCGCCGCAGGCCTCCTCGGCGCAGTCGATGACATATTCCACATCACCCTTTTCAATGCCGGCATTTTTCACAGCGTACAGCAGAGCCAGCACGGAGGAGGCCTTGGACACCAGATTTTCGTGCATCACATGGGCCGACAGATTGGCATCGATGTCATGGGCGCGGACGACGCAGCCCACCAGCTGGCCGTTGTGATACAGGCCCTCGGCGTGCTCATCGTTGACAAAATGCTCCACGGCGGATGCCTCCACGCCCTCGGTGATGCGGGAGAGAATGCTCTCGTCCAGGATCTCGTTGTTCGCCAGGGCGGGCTTGTAGGCGGCCACGAATGCCCGGTCCAGCTTCACCAGATCGAAGACATCGCAGGCCTGCATCAGCAGCAGGAACTCTTCCTGCGGCATGATCTGGCCGAATTTGCCGTAGCGGGCATTGACATCGCAGGTCTTGTCATACCAGGGCTGAGGCACGGCGGCCAGCTCATCGGGGGTCTTGTTGCCGATATAGACCTGATTGGGCCAATAGGCCAGTGCCTGTTCAAAGGTGCGGAGGTGGGCGGGCAGCTCCTTCAGGTAATCGCCGTCGGGATTGACGATCCGCTCGGTGGTCTGGGTGGTGCCGTTATGCAGCACCATATCGGGGGTGTGGGCCAGGATGTAGCTGGCGCCTTTCAGTACGCTTTTCATTTCGTCCACGACCTTTCTTTCATCATGCAATCAAATTGTGTAAATGGAAACCTTCTGTCACCATGGCTCGCTGCACCGCTCAGGAACGACTCGATCCGGAGGAGAGGGAGACGACGGACTGATGCAGGACAGTCCGGAGGCAGCCCCGGGCAGGGCCGCGCCGGTGCAGCGAGCCACGGCGGCAGGAAAACGGACAAGGGGGCGGACGGCTGAAGCCGCCGCCCCCTTTTGTGCGTCTGTGGCCCGGTGATCCCGGCTGAGCCGGGAACCTTTGTTAATACTTGCAGAACTGCTCACGGATCGAGCTCATTTCGCCGGCGATATCGTCGACATCCAGAACCATCTCCATCATGCTGACCTGCTCGTCATAGACAGCTTCATCGAACTCTGCCTTGACTTCTTCCTCACAAACATGATAAACCTTGAGTCCCAACGAGACTCCAGTCAACGGACCTGCATAAGTGGGGTCACCATTGGTGACCGTCTCAGCAGCGAGGCCGGAGGCTTCGCCCTCAGAGGCGCCCAGCAGAACAACAACATTCTCGGGGCCATACTGCTCAGCGAATTCCTTGACACGCTTCTGATTTTCCAGATCCATTGCACCAGCGGCCGTTCAGACGAAGCACTCCGTCGAGGAGAAAACAACTTCGGCACCGGCAGACTCAGCGCACGCTGCGATAGCGGGGCCAGGGATGCCGTCACGGTCACCGATGATGATGACTTTTTTGCCGTTTAAGATGCTCATGTCTTATCCTCCTTCTTCATAGATTTATAGCAAGGCTTGCGCCTTTCTATACGGGGATTTTGGGGGTGCGGGGGCACAAGGCGTACTGCGTCAGCAATACTTCTTGATCATGGCCTCCACATTCTCGGGGGTGGCATCGTCTTTGACCAGACTGTCGATCATGGTGCCGTTTTCGTAAATGGCGATGACAGGCAGGCCCATGACCTTCTGGGCGATGGCCAGACGGCGAGCCTTGGTGGTGTTCAGAGCGCAGAACTTGAGCTTGTCGCCGTAGGTCTCGGCGAAGGCGTGGACATGGGGCATCAGCGCGGCGCAGGGCACGCAGCCGTCACCATAAAAATCCACCAGGATCTTGCCGGGGGCTTGCAGGACCTCGGCCTCGAAGGTAGTCTTATCCAGTTCCAGCATGGTAGGCATCTCCTTTATTCCATAAAATTGTGATTGATCCAACGGCACCGCAGCGCGGCACCGGTGTTTTCGGCTTATTCCTGCTCGGACAGGTACTTTTCGCACTGCATGGCGGCGATGGCGCCGTCGGCGGCGGCGGTGACTACCTGGCGCAGGGACTTGACCCGGATATCGCCGGCGGCGAACACGCCGGGCAGGCTGGTGTGCATATCGGCGTCGGTAACGATGTAACCGCGATCCAGCTCGATCTGCCCCTCGAACAGGGCGGAGTTGGGATTGTAGCCGATGAAGCCGAACAGGCCGAAGATGCCGTCATCCGGGTCGGCCTCGATCCGGGTCAGCTCGCCGGTCTTGACATTTTTGACGATCATGCTGTCCATCAGCTCATCGCCGCAGACCTCCTCCACCACGGTGTCCCACAGAAAGGCCAGCTTGGGGTTGGCAAAGGCCTTTTCCTGGATGGACTTGGCCGCGCGCAGCTCGTTGCGCCGGTGGATGATGGTGACCTTACGGGCAAACTTGCTCAGGTACATGGCCTCCTCCACGGCGGAGTCGCCGCCGCCCACCACATAGACCTCGAAGTCCTCGAAGAACGAAGCATCGCAGGTGGCGCAGAAGGAAATGCCCTTGCCGATGAACTTGCCCTCGTTTTTGCAGCCGATGGGCTTGGGGAAGGCGCCGGTGGCCAGGATCACGGTCCTGGCCAGGTATTCGCCCTTGTTGCCCACCAGCTTTTTGACATCACCCCGGAGCTCCACGCTCTTGATGACATCGGAGACCCGCTCTGCGCCGAATTTGGCCGCCTGCTGGGTCATGCGGGCGATCAGGCTGGGGCCGCTCTCGCCCTCGACCATCTGGCCGGGATAGTTTTCGATTTCATCGGTAATGGCGATCTGGCCGCCATCCTGACCCTTTTCGATGATCAGGGCGGACAGACGGGCGCGGCCGGCATACAGGCCGGCGGTCAGACCGGCGGGGCCTGCGCCCAGAATGATCACATCATAAATTTTGCTCATAGTAGCTCGCTCTCCTGCATGATGATTGTTCAGTCCGGAACAAGACCGGGCTGCCTCCGGCCGTTTCCGCCCGGCCCCCCGGCGGGCAGCGCACCGGAGGGAGGGCGAAACGGAAGAAGAGAGATTTGTGATTGCGAAAAAAGGGGATCAGACCTCAAAGATGGTCTGGTCTTCCACCTCGGTGGTCAGGGCCTCCAGGGCGCGGCTGACCAGCTTGCGGCGGATCGCCTTTTCCTCCTCCAGCGTCAGGGCGGGGTTGCCCAGGGGGTGAGGAATGGCGATGGTGGGAACGATCCGGTTCGCACCAACTGTCATAGAAATGGGAGTGACGGTACACATATGCACCACGGGGATGCCGGCACGCTCGATCTCCTTAACCATCGTTGCACCGCAACGCGTACAGGTGCCTCAGGTCGAGGTCATGATAACGGCATCGACACCGGCGGACAACAGCTTCTGGGCGTATTCGGCGGCAAAAGCCTTGGCGGAGGCGACAGCGGTACCGTTACCAACGGTGGCGTAATAATAATCGTGCAGCTTGCCGATCTTACCCTCGCGCTCGAACTCCCGCAGGATGTCCACAGGCAGGACGCGGTCAGCATCGGCATTGGCATAAACGGGGTCATAGCCGCCGTGGGCGGTCTCATAGGTCTCGGCGGTCAGGTCGTCCACACCGGCGATGCAGTATTCGCCGTAATGAGAGGCGGAGGAGGACTCGATGTGGTCGGGGTTGCCCTTGGGCACGATGCCGCCGGAGGTACACAGGGCGATGGTGGCCTTGGACAGATCCTTGACGGCGGGATTGGGGGGAACGCGGTCAAAGGAGGGCATGGGATATTCGGTGACGAAGGGCTTGCCGTTGAGCTTTTTCACCAGCATATCCACGGCGCGCTTTGCGCCCCGCTCCTTTTCAAAGAAGTTGACCCGGATGCCGTTGGGCATATAGCCATCCTCCACGGAGGCACCCAGAGGCTCGCCCTTCATGATCTTCAAAGCCAGCTTGGCCATGGCGGGAGCGGCCTTGCGCATACCGGCGGCGCTGTTGGCGGTGGCCACCATCAGGACCTTGTTTTTCAGGTCGGCGCCGGGG
This sequence comes from uncultured Oscillospiraceae bacterium, assembly GCA_964646225.1. Classification (GTDB taxonomy): domain Bacteria; phylum Bacillota; class Clostridia; order Oscillospirales; family Butyricicoccaceae; genus UBA4644. The sequence continues at coordinate 35,313 of CAZYAD010000002.1, read as the reverse complement.
TTTTCCTCATACATACCGGTGAGGACGGGGATGCCCTCCTCCTGGACGGCGGCGCAGATGGTGGCGCAGGCATAGCCGTAACGACCGGCGTTGAAGGCGGGGCCGGCGATGAACAGGTCGGGCTGCTCGGCCTTGACCCAGGCCAGGATCTGCTCCTTGGCCTCCTTCTCGTGCTCGGCGAAGTAGGAGTCGCCGCAGACGATGGTCTTGACGATCTCGGCCTCGCCCTTCCAGGCGGTATTGAAGGCCAAGCCGGGACCCATGATGCCTTCCCGCAGCTCGGGGGCCACATGGGCCATTTCCTCGCCGCCGATCTGGGCGAAGAACTGGTTGATATAGTGTACGACTTTATAACTCATTGTGTGATTTCCTCCTTTCGCGGATACTCAGCGGGCGCTCAGGCAGTTAAAGCCCATCTCGTTGGTCGCGCCGGTGATGACCTGCAGCTCGGCCTCGATGGAGCCATCCTCCCGCAGGGAGCCGGCATGGCCGCCGGCGATGACGTCCACATAGTCCAGCATACCGATCACCTTGTCCATTTTGGGCAGGATGATGACCTGGTTGGCGTTGCCGCCGGTGACCACGGCATCGGCCAGCGGGTCGGCGTCGGCCAGGGACTGGGACTTGCCGTCCTGTCCGGCGTATTCATCGGTGATGATGGTGGTCTTGACGCCCTGGAGCTCGATCTTTTTGGTGTTCATGATCAGGTCGGTATCGGGGTTGCCGAAGCCCTCCTGCGAGACGATGGCACCGTCCAGATCCAGCAGACGGCACAGCTTTGCGCTCCAGTCGGAGGAACGCTGCTTGTCGGCCAGGTAGACATTTTCATTGGTGATGATGTTGCAGACATAGTTCAGGGTCTTGCCATGCTGGGCGAACAGCTCTGCCACCACGGGGTTGTTCAGATGATGGTAGGTGGTGTTTTTGTCGCAGGCAGAGACGCAGTTGCCGCTGAGGATGGCACCGTCCATGGTCTCGGTGGGGTTGAGGATGGTGGTCAGGGTGCGCTTGGCGTCCACGCCGTAAACATAGGTGTCATGCAGCAGGCCCTGGGTCTGCAGCATATGCACATAGGCCACGCGGGGCAGGTCGGGGTACTTTTCGATGCCCTCCTTGATGCCGGGGGTCTCGAAGACCTGACTCTCATCGGGGGTGACATTGCGGCCCAGCTCGCCGATGAAGACGGCGGCCCGGAGACCGGCCAGACGGACGGCACGCTCGTACTCATGCTTGTGATCCTGATAGCCATCCTTCGGCACAGCTACCACAACGAAGTTGTTCAGCTTGCTGAAGGGGGAATACTGTGCGCCGGGGCCGGACATATCAATGATGCCCTCCTGGAAGCCGACGATCTTGCCGGCGGTGACCACGGCCATGCCCCGGAGGACATGGGTCTTGCCGGAGCCGACGGTATCCACCTTGGAGACGACGCCGGGGAAGATCCCGCCGCCGCCCTCGACCTTGACGCGGGGCTCGATGACATCCTTCACGGGGGTGATGCGGACGCTCTCGCCGGGTCTGGCGATATCAAATGAGAAGTCCGCGACCCAATCCTTTACATCGTCATCCTCATACATGAAGGCTTTGACGGCTTCGGGATCCACATAAAGGGTGCCGTTTTCTACTTTGCATTCCTTTGAAAATTGAATGTCCGAGATTTGGATATAACCCAGTTCCAATTTCAAAGCGAACACCTCCTTCTTCCTTTTAGTAGTGGGTTCTGTTACTAAGACCTGCCACGGCGTCCAGTCCGACAGCGCCGCAGAGCAGGGTATAGTCGATCAGGCGAAAATCCCTGAGCACCCGCTCCGGCAGCTCCCGCCGTATGGGCGGGAACTTATCGAACACCGCGATACTGTCGGAGATAATCATGGCCTCCTCCGCCTCCATGCCAAGGGGCTTTTTGGAGACCAGAACCGACTTGTAGGGCGTTTCGTTGGGCTTGACGCTGCCCGACAGGGGGTGGGTGTACAGGCGGTGGCCTCCGTAGACCAGATCCCGCACCCGGACCAGAAGCTCCCGATGGGAGACGGCCTGATACTCCACAGCATAAGCCGGGGGCAGACATTCGGTGACAAGGGGATTGTTGGTGACCACCAGACAGGTGCTGATGCTTTCCATAAAGTCCCTCCAAAAAACAAAAAACAGATCGAACACACAGCAAAATACCGCCGTTCGCTCTGTTTCTTCGCCGATCCGCGAACGAGGAGAAGTTCCTTGCGCGGGGTGCTGACCTGAGAGATTCCCCCGGAGGGCCGGGGTTGCTCCGTCGGTGCTTTCGCTCTTCAGAGTGTTGTCCGCTTTCGGTCCCGGAAGCCTGAGATCTTCGCACGGCGGTTGGCAGCTGCCGCACTTATTCCTTCGGCCCCGCCCGAGGGCGGAATCTCCCGAAAACATCATCCAATCCTATGGAACCGTGCCTTCGCACGGTCGATACTTTTATTTTACCGCACCCACCGGGAAGCACAAGCAAAACCCACAAGCTATTTGAATTTTTAATGGAAGCAGTTTCAAGAAAAAATCTATAACTGCGGCTGCCGGGGCGCTTCAGCGGCGGGCGGAAAGCAGCGCGGCGACGGCCTCCACGGCGCAGTCGACCTCCGCCGGAGTGGTGGCGTGGCCGGGGGCAAAGCGCACCGTGCCCTGGGGGAAGGTACCCAGCGTTTTGTGGGCGGCGGGGGCGCAGTGCAGGCCGCAGCGGGTCAGGATGCCGTAGCGGTCCTCCAGCGCGAAGGCGGCATCGGCATTGTCCATGGTGAGAAAGTCCACCGACACCACGGCGGTGCGCCGGGTGCAGTCGGGACGGCCCACCACCCGGAGGCCCTCCAGCCGGGAAAAGCCCCGCAGCAGGCGGTCGGTACAGGCCAGCTCATGCGCCCGGATGGAATCGATGCCCTGCTCCTCCAGCCAAAGCAGCGCGGCCCGCAGGCCGAAGATGCCGGGGAGGTTCTGGGTGCCGGGCTCGAAGCGGTCGGGGAGAAAATCGGGGACGGTCTCCAGATGGGAGATGCTTCCGGTGCCGCCGGAGAGCAGGGGCTCCAGCTCGGCGGCCAGCCCGTCGGTAATCAGGAAGCCGCCGATGCCCTGGGGGCCTAGGAGGCCCTTATGTCCGGCGAAGGCAACGGCGTCCACCCCCCAGCCCTCCAGATCCACCGGCAGGATGCCGGCGCTCTGAGCGCAGTCGATCACAGTCCGGATGCCCAGCGGGCGGCAGACCTCCGCCACCTCCCGTACCGGCAGTACCGTGCCGCAGACATTGGAGGCATGGGTCATCACCAGTGCGCGGACGCCCGGCTTTGCCATTTGCAGGAAGGCTTCGAAATTCAGCGAGCCGTCGTCACGGCAGGGGATGCACTGCACCCGGACGCCGGTGCGCTCCAGCTGGCGCAGGGGACGCATCACGGCGTTGTGCTCCATGGAGGTGGTGAGGACGGTATCCCCCGGCCGAAGCAGGCCCTTCAGCAGAACATTCATGGAGGCAGTGATGCCGGAGGTGAAGATCACATTTTCCGGCTTGCGGAAGCCCAGCAGGCGGCACAGCCGCTCCCGGGTATCCAGCACCACGCCGGCGGCGGAATAAGCGGCCTCGTAGCCGCCGCGGCCGATATTGACGCCGATGTTCCGGATGAAATCACACATGGCCTCGCCCACACCGGGGGCCTTTGGAAAAGAGGTGCTGCCGTTGTCCAGATAGATCGTTTCCATGGATGCTCGCTCCCTTTGGTATGATGTGCTTACGCTTTTGCTAAGAGTATAACACAAAAACGCACCTTCGGGCGGGAAATCGGCATTTTCTTTTTCGATGAAGTATGATATATTGGATTTATAAATTATCCGTTCTTATTTTTCCATTCAATCGACTGTTTTTATTCGTTCCGTTTATCAGCGTTATCGATAAGATGCGCGCTCATCGAAATTAACAGTTTTACATCCGGGCCAATCAGGAATATTTTATAGATATATCGAACTTCCCCTATTTTGTGAAATTTGGAGGAAACAGAAATGAACAAAGAAAAAAGAAACCTGCTGATCGGCGGCGGCCTGGTGGGCCTGATCGCCGTGGCGCTGGTGATGCTGGGCAACCCCAAGAACATGGGCTTCTGCATCGCCTGCTTCATCCGTGACATCGCCGGCGGCGTTGGTATGCACAGCGCAGCGGTGGTGCAGTATGTCCGGCCCGAGATCATCGGTCTGGTGGCCGGCGCCTTTATCGTGGCGCTGGTGAAGAAGGACTTTGCGCCCCGGGGCGGCTCCTCTCCCCTGACCCGCTTTGTGCTGGGCTTTGGCGTGATGGTGGGCGCGCTGATCTTCCTGGGCTGCCCCCTGCGCATGGCGCTGCGCATCGCCGGCGGCGACCTGAACGCCGTGGTAGGCCTGGTGGGCTTTATCGTGGGCATTCTGGTGGGCATCGTGTTCCTGAAGCAGGGCTTCACCCTGGGCCGTGCCTATCGTCAGGGCAAGCTGGAGGGCGTTGCCATCACCGGCATCAATGTGGCTCTGCTGGTGCTGCTGGTGGCCTTCCCCGTGGTGCTGAAGTTCTCTGAGAGCGGCCCGGGCTCCATGCGGGCTCCCATCATCGCCGCTCTGGCCGCCGGTCTGATCGTCGGCGCCATCGCACAGCGCACCCGTCTGTGCATGGTGGGCGGCATCCGTGATGTGGTTCTGTTCAAGGACTGGACGCTGGTCTGCGGCTTTATCGCCCTGATCGTTCTGGCGCTCATCGGCAACATCGTCACCGGCAACTTCCATCCGGGCTTCACCCAGGGTCTGAACGACGCCGGTGAGGTCGTGGGCCAGCCTGTGGCACACACCGAGCACCTGTGGAACTTTTTGGGCATGACCGTTGTGGGTCTGGGCTCTGTGCTGCTGGGCGGCTGCCCCCTGCGCCAGCTGATCCTGGCCGGTGAGGGCAACACCGACTCCGCCGTTACCGTTTTGGGTATGTTTGTGGGCGCGGCCTTCTGCCACAACTTCGGTCTGGCTTCTTCCGCCAGCGGCACCACGGCCAACGGCCGCATCGCCTGCATCCTGATGCTGGTGGTCATGCTGGTCATCGCCGTCTGCAACACCAGAAAGTCCAAGGCCTGATTTTTGAAAGGAGCAAGTACATATGGCTAAGATCACCGTTGACGCCCGCGGCCTTTCCTGCCCGCAGCCTGTGGTTCTCACCATGGAGGCGCTGAAAAAGCCCGCCGAGTGCTATGAGATCCTGGTGGACAACCGCACCGCGCTGAACAATGTTTCCCGCTTTGCCAGGAACGCCGGGAAGGCGGTCTCCTTTACCGAATCCGGCGAGGATTTTATCATCGAGGTCAAGTGAGATGAACACCTACATCGCCACCTTTTTCTCCCACTTCGGGGCGATCCGCTTCAGCAGAGATCTGAAGGAGCAGGGGATCGCCGGGCGGCTGATGCCCGTGCCCCGGCGGGTCAGCTCCTCCTGCGGCACCTGCGTGCGGTTTGAGGCTGAGTCCGACACGGCCGTCCGCGACGAGGAGCTGGAGCAGCTGTTCCTGGTGGAGGGCGAAACGCTGACGATGCTGCATTCCAATCGATGAGCCTTCTTTTTCCGATGAAAAGCGTCCCGAGCCACGGCTCGGGGCGCTTTTTTTGTAGATTTGAGGGGTTTTTCTTTCTCCGTAAGCACATGTGTTTTTTTCGTTTCTTCTCGGCTCTGCGGGGGAACGGCGGGGCCTGCGTGACTTTGGACCGGGCAAAGGTCACCAAAACCTGCCGGGGGCCGCCGAGATCAGTGCAGGAAGCCCCCGGACGCCTGGTCTGCCCAGTATACCAGGACTTCAGCCCTCATTGGCGGATGCCACGGCTGGGCTTCGAAACATAGCGCATCACAATCCCGGTTAGCATATACCAGAAGCAGCGGGTAGCGAGCCCCGGCGGCCTTTGGTTCCTTTCCGCCGGTGGAAAGGAACGCACAGCAGGGTGGAGAAAGAGAAAGACAGGAGCCGCGTTGACAAGGTGGGGAGCGTTCAGGAACGGTCGCCGGGACGAAACAGGGCTGCGGCCAGCAGGGAGAAGCCCACCGCCGCCGCGATGCCGCCGGAGGAGGCTGTCAGGCCGCCGGTAAAGGCTCCCAGCAGGCCCTGCTGTGCCACTGCCGTTTCCACGCCCCGGGCCATGGTATAGCCAAAGCCCAGCAGCGGCACGGTGGCTCCGCAGCCGGCAAACTCCACCACCGGGCCCCACAGGCCCAGACCGGTGAGCAGCACCCCCAGCACCACATACGCGCTGAGAATGCGGGCCGGCGTCAGCCGGGTGCGGTCGATGAGCAGCTGGCTCAGGGCGCAGAGCAGACCGCCCACCAGAAAGGCTTTCAGATAGATCATACCGTTCCTCCTTCCAGCCGGATCAGGTGGCAGATCCCCGGAATGGACTCTCCCTGATTGGAGGAGACCGGGCTCATCAGCGCCCCCGTACCGCAGAACAGCACCTGACGCAGCTTTCCGCAGGCCAGATCGGGCAGCAGTCTTCCGCACAGCACCGCCGCCGAACAGCCGCAGCCGGAGGCCCCGGCATGGACATCCTGACTGTCATCGAACAGCAGACAGCCGCAGTCCTGATACCGCTCGTCCAGCGGGACGCCGTCCCGGCGGAACAGCTCGATCACGATTCCCCGGCCGATGCGTCCCAGGTCGCCGGTGACGATCAGGTCATACGCCTCCGGCCCGCTGCCGCTGTCCCGGAAGAAGGTGCGCAGGGTCTCATAAGCGCTCTGGGCCATGGCGGCACCCATATTGGCACTGTCGGTGACGCCGGGGTCATAGATCCGCCCCACCGTGGCCGCAGTCAGACGGACGGGGCCTTTTTTGTCCGAAAGCACTGCCGCGCCGCAGGCGGTGGCCGTCCACTGGGCACAGGGCGGACGCTGGCCGCCGTATTCCAGCGGGTAGCGGTACTGCCGCTCGGCAGAGCAGAAATGAGAGGACGCCAGGCAGAGGGTTCTTCCGGAAAAGCCGCCCGCCGTCAGCACCGCCCCCAGCAGCAGGCTTTCGGCCATGGTGGAGCAGGCTCCGTAAAGGCCCAGATAGGGCAGGCCCATGCCCCGCATGGCAAAGGCGGTGGAGATGCACTGGTTCAGCAGGTCGCCGCCCAGGGCGCAGTCCAGCTGGGAAAGCTCCAGCCCCTGCTTGCTCAGGGCAGCATCGCAGGCCAGCTCCACCATCCGGCGCTCGGCCTGCTCCCAGGTGTGCTTGCCGAAGCGGTTATCCCGGGCGACATAATCGAAGCAGGGGCCAAGTGGGCCGCGGCCCTCCTTTGTCCCCACGGCGGAGCCCCAGGTCTCCACATACACCGGTGCGTCAAGCAGCAGCGTATCGCCCCGGCGGCTCATGCCAGCGCTCCTTCCAGCCAGAGCAGCAGGCCGTAAACCACGCTGGCCGCGATGCCGAAGCTCAGCACCGGGCCGGCGATAGAGAACATCTTGACGCAGGAGCCCAGGACGAAGCCCTCGGTGCGGAATTCCATGGCGGGGGCGGCGATGGAGTTGGCAAAGCCGGTGATGGGCACCAGCGTCCCGGCTCCGGCGCGTTTGGCCAGCTTTTCAAACAGGCCCAGGGCGGTGAGGGCCACGCCCAGAAGGATCAGCGAGACGGAGACGGCCGATCCGGCGGCCTGCTCCTCCAGTCCTGCGGAGAGAAAGAGGGTTTTCAGCGTCTGGCCCAACAGACAGATGGCGCCGCCGGTGACAAAGGCGGCCGGGACGGTACGACGGGAGGGGGAGGGCGGCGTCAGCCGCCGGTAAAGAGTCTGATATTCCTTGCGGTCCAGCTTCATATGCGATCACCTCATCCCACATTGTTCCGTAAAAACGCTGAAAAATACCCGCAGGGATCAAAAAAGCGGCCAAAAGGGACGGCGGGCGTTTCCCCTCCACGGGGCTGCGTCCCCAAACCCCGCGCCCTGCGCTGTGCGGCACCTTTCACCGGGTGGAAAGGAACGCCCTCCCGGCGGGAGCGGCGGACGGTGTTTCTCTGCTTGACCGGCATGGATTCTTGTGCTACACTGAAGGCAATGTCGATCGCTTTGAGGAGGACAAAAACCATGAACGAGAAACTGCTGACGGCGGCGCTGGACAAGGCGCTGACCCGCGTCACCGAGGAAACCGGTCTGGTGGGCGGTGTGGTCCGGGTCATCCGGGGCGGCAAGACCGTCTATACCTATGAATACGGCTGGGCCGACCGGGAAAACCGGCTGCCCATGACCCAGGACACCCTGTTTGATGTGGCATCCACCTCCAAGGCATGGACGGTGATGCTGGCGGCTCAGTGTGTGGATGACGGTCTGCTGGGCTGGGACGAACCCATCCGCAACCACATCCCCGACTTTGCCATGGTGGATGAATACGCCGGGGCGCATCTTTCCGCCCGGGATCTGGCCAGCCACCGCTCCGGTCTGCCCGGGCACGATTTTCTGCGGGAAAAGATCGCCGGTGACCGGGAAAACCTGATGCGCAAGACCGCCTTTCTGGAGCCCAATGTGGGCTTCCGGGCCAAATATCAGTACAACAATCATATGTTCATCCTGCTGGGCTATCTGGTGGAGCAGCTGCGCGGCCAGCTGTGGGAGGATCAGATCGTGGAGCGCATCGCCAAGCCGCTGGGGGTGGAGCAGATCCGCTTCCGGGGCATCAACCGGGACATGGAGCAGGTCTCCCCTGCCCTGCCCTACTGCTCCGACGGCTATCAGGCAGCGCGCTGCGGCTATGCCTCCAATTATCACAGCGCCCCCTGCGGCGGCATCCGCATCAGCATGAAGGATATGGCCCGGTGGATCGCGGCCATGAGCCGGGGCGGCGTTACCGAAAGCGGGACGCGGCTGTGCTCTGAGGAGCAGTTCCGGGAGATGATCGCGCCGGTGATCTCCTGTCCCGAGGAGGACTGGGGCTGGCTGAAGAACAGCAGCTACGCCCAGGGCTGGATCAACGCCGACTATCTGGGCCACAATGTGGTGTTTCACAGCGGCGGGCTGGCGGGCTTCAACACCCAGGTGGGCTTTTTGCCCGAGGAGGACTGCGGCTATGTGATGTGCTTCAACACCGGCAGCACGCCGGGGTCTGAGGTGGCGCGGGCCATTGTGCTGGATGCGCTGATCCACGGGCAGCCCGAGGACAGCTACGACGGCATGATCGACCGGTGGCTGCAAAAGCGGGACGCCATGCGGGACAAGCTGCGGGCCAACCAGGTGGGCACACCCATCACCATGCAGACCCATCCGCAGCTGGCGGGAGTTTATCGCCATCCCGGCTACGAGGAGTTTGAGGTCAGCGGCGACGAGCACTCCATGACCTTTACCTACGGTGATTTTTCCGCCCGGATGATGCTGGAGAAGGACGGCAGCATCATCGGCTATTCCGGTGATCTGGACGGGCTGACCCCGGCCGGGATCCAGCTGTTTCCCCAGGAGAACGGCGATCTACGGATGCAGAATCCCGACAGCGGGGAGCTGAAGCTGCTGTTTGTGAAGGAGCGGTAAGGGCGGCGGAAACCCGTTATTTTAGACTGAAAAAGGAGCGTATCCGGGAGGATACGCTCCTTTTTCAGATGTGGGGGGTGGACGCGGTCATTTCAGCAGGTTGACGCTGTTCAGAATGGCAGGCGAATAGAGGAACAGCACATCCTGACCGGCGGCGGGAACATACTGGCTCAGCAGCGACGAGTGGATATACCGCAGATCCACCAGCGTGATCCGGCTGTAGCCCTCCAGCAGCAGCGGAGACAGGCTGCTGCCGAAGGAATCCCGAAACAGCACCAGCTCCCGGCCGGAGGGATTCGCCGGATTTTCCAGCACCTGCACCGGCGACGCACCATAAAGGAACAGGTCGTAGGGATCCCGGCCCCAGAGGCCCTCCGAATCGTACAGGCCGGTGGTCTCGTCCCGCTCGAAATCGTACAGCGTGGCCTGTTCCAGCATGTCGGAGGTGAGGTAATACAGCGGCTCGGCGGCCAGCGGCAGGGCCGACTGTCCGGCATAGACCCCGGTGAAATCCTCCCGGGCCAGCGTCTGCCGGAAGTCCTCCCCCAGCTCCGCTCCCATGGCCTGGGCCAGCGCCCGGGCCACCGGAAGGATGCGCTCCTGCCGCCAGTGGCTGTCGGTGGCGTAATAATCCCCGATGGTCAGGCAGTCCCGCAGGTCGATCTGCTGCGCAAAGGCGGCACTCTCCCGCAGAAGGGCGTACAGACGGTCATAGTCCGGCCCGGGGTAGCCGTTGGGCTCGGCCAGGTAGCAGTCCTTTCCCGGCACCAGGGCAAAATAGGCCTGACTGCCGGAGGGGGCGAAATAATCCTCAAACAGGGTTTGCAGCTTCAGCAGGTTGGCACGCACCCACTTTTCATGGATGGAATCCTCGATCCTGGCGGCGGAGCCCTCTACGATATAGATGCCGTTGACATCCTTCTGTCCCAGCAGGTTGAACTGGATCCGGGATTTCAGCCGCCGGAAGGTTTCCCGCAGGGGGAACTGGTCGGTGACATAGCTCTCGAATTTGCTCATGAAGCCGCCGTTGAGCAGGCTGTCTGCCGAAAGGGCCGGCATTTGTGCCAGCGGCCGCCGCTCCGCCAGGGAATAGCTGTCGGCGGGCTTGCACCATGCGAACACGCACAGCGCCGCGAACAGCGCTGCCACCGGCAGCAGCCGCAGCAGGGCTTTTGTTCTGTCTGTCATCACACGGCCTCCTTATCAGAATCGGAAATACAAAAACGGATTGTAGCTGCCCGCCACCAGAAAGGCCGTCACGGCCAGCAGCAGGGCACACAGCAGCACCGGCTCCAGCACCGGC
>CAZYAD010000002.1:0-24421 GCA_964646225.1 uncultured Oscillospiraceae bacterium | reverse complement strand
CAGCACCGGCTCCAGCACCGGCCCCAGCCGGGTACGCTCCAGCCGCTTCGCCGCGTTTTTCACCACCGGCGTGGCCCCCAGAACAGAGACCGCCAGCAGCGGGCCGTAGGAGCGGAGATAATACAGGCTCTCCTGCGAGCTCAGCGGCAGGCCGCAGCCAACCATCCCCCTCAGGTCGCTCCACGCCTGCGGCAGAGAGGCGGCGTTGAACAGCACAAAGCTCATCAGCAGCACCGCCAGCACCGGCAGACGCACCAGCCAGCCCGGCAGACGGGCCATGGTCTTGCCCAGCCAGAATTTTTCCACCGTCAGCAGCAGGGCAAACAGCAGACCCCACAGCACGAAATTCCAGGCCGCGCCGTGCCACAGGCCGGTGAGGGCCCAGACGATGAACACATTGAGGAGATACCGTCCCGGCCTGACCCGGCTGCCGCCCAGGGGGATATACACATAATCCCGGAACCAGGTGCCCAGGGACATATGCCAGCGCCGCCAGAACTCCGAGGCGCTGCGGGAGAGGAAGGGATAATCGAAGTTTTCCAGCAGGTCAAAGCCGAAGATCCTGCCCAGGCCGATGGCCATATCGCTGTAGCCGGAGAAATCAAAGTAAATTTGCAGGGCAAAGGCCACGGCATACATCCACACAAACAGCACCGACTGCTGGCCGCTCTCCCGATAGAGCTGGGTCAGCTGCCCCAGCTGGTTGGCCAGCAGGATCTTTTTGCCCAGGCCCAGCAGCAGCCGCCGCACGCCCAGAGAGGCCTTTTGCAGCGAATGCTCCCGGTGCTCCAGCTGCCGCGCCACATCGGAATAGCGCACGATGGGCCCGGCGATCAGCTGGGGGAACATGGAGACATAGGCGCCGAAATCCACGATGGAGCGCTGGGCGGCCACATCGCCCCGGTACACATCGATGGTGTAGCTGAGGATCTGGAAGGTATAAAAGCTGATGCCGATGGGCAGAGATACCTGCGGCACTGGCAGGGAAAGGCCCAGGGCATTGAGGGTGGCGGCGGCGAAGCCGGCGTATTTGAACCACCCCAGCAGGCCCAGACTGATGATGGCCGAAAGGATCAGCAGCAGGCGCTTTTTTCGGGGGAAGCGCTCCATCAGCAGACCAAGGCCCCAGCCCATCAGGATGGACAGGGCCATCAGCAGCAGATAGACCGGCTCGCCCCAGCCGTAAAACACCAGGGAGAACACCAGCAGCACGGCGTTTTTGAACCGGAAGGGCACGGCGAAATACAGCGCCAGCACTGCCGGAAGAAAATAGAATACAAAGGGTATACTGGAAAACAGCATAAGCAGCCTCCTGAAGGTATCGTTTGCATGGGGATCGTTTGTGGGGCCCTGCCCCACACCCTGCGCCCTGGCCGGGTCGGGGGGAAGGATGCAAAAAGGGGGGCGAGAGCCGCTTCGCCCCCGCCCCCTTATGATGGGCAAAACGCCCGGATTTATTTGGTGTACTCCTTGTCCAGAGCGCCGCCGGCCAGCGTCTTGAAGGCGCCGACGAAATCAGCGGCGGGGATGCCGAACTCGCTGTTGATCATGACGAACAGCACCAGATCGCCGTAGATGGCGGCGTCGATGTCATCGGCCTCCACGCAGACCCACTTGGCGGGGTTGATGTTGTCCAGCATGGTCTGGGCGACCTCCTCGGCCTTGGCGGCATCGGCCACGCGCACCAGCACCATGGAATACGCCTGAGAGCTCATCATGGGCTCGGAAATGGCGGCGTCGCTCAGCAGGGCGGGATCGGAGATGCCGGTGAGCCAGGACACAGAGTCGGCATCGGCCAGGTCGATGGTCATGGTGTTCAGGGAGAACTCGGGCATGACGGTCTCATAGATCTTGCCGATCAGCGCTTCGGCGGTGAGGCCGGACAGATCGGCGCCCTGGGCACCGCCCTCATCCTTGCCGCAGGCAGCAAACAGAGACAGCGCCAGCACGGTGACCAGCAGAAGGGAAATAAACTTTTTCATGATGTGATTCCTCCAAATTTTTTCAAATAATAAAATCAGCCAATGGGTTTGGGTGCTCCCCGGCGGGAGCGGGTCAATCAGCGGGGGACAGCGTCCACAGGCCGCTTTGGGCATCCTGAGACAGCCGATAGCAATGGGTGCGGCTGCCCTTTTGAGCATACAGGAGATACTCGCCCGGCTGGGTCACCGTCCAGAGGCCGTCCTCCAGCACGCCGCCGGAGACCTTCAGCTCCACGCCGTCACCGGCCTCCACCGGGATGGTGACGCCGCTCTCCAGCGAGAGGGTCATCACCTGGCGGGAAAGGCCCTGACCGGCACCTACCGTGATCGTGTGCCGCACCGGGCTGCCCTCCACCAGAAGCAGGGGCTCGTTCAGTCGCAGCACGGACACCGCCACGATCAGACAGGCGGCGACTGCCGCTGCCGTCCGGGCCAGCTTGCGGGGGAATTGCACCACCCTTCCGGGCTGTTGGGCAAGAATGCGTTCCCGCAGTCCTTCCTCCGGCCCAATGCTCTGCCAGGCCTGGGTCGTTTTGGGGTCAAACATGGATATCCTCCTTTTCCAGCAGCTGCTTCAACAGCTCACGCCCGCGCTTCAGCCGCATTTTTACGGCGGAGGGCGTCAGCCGCAGCTGAGAGGCCACCGCGTTGACCGGCTGCTCCTCCAGACTGTGAAGCACCAGCACCGTGCGGTATTTTTCCGGCAGGGCCAGCACCGCCCGCAGCACCGGCTCCTCGCCCGACCAGTCCCGGTCGGTGTCCCCGGGCTGATGCAGCAGCTCCTCCAGCGGCGTATAGGCACGGACAGCGCCGGCACGCTGCAGGTCGCGGCAGCGGTTGACGGTGACGCGGATGAGCCACGCCTTTTCGTGCTCCGGGTCGCGGAAGGTACCGCCGTGGGACAGATACCGGAGAAACACATCCTGCAGGGCGTCCTCGGCGCTTTCCCTGCTTTGCAGAATGGCATAGGCCACACGGTAAAGCCGGGCCGCGTAGGTATCATAGGCCCGCCGGGCCGACTGGGTCACTTGGGATTCCATCGGTTGCCTCCTGTCTATTACACGGATGAGGGTGAGGAATGGTCACATTTTTTGAAAAATTTTTTCAAGCAGCGATTCATATACACAATAGCACAAGTCCTGCATCGGAGCAAGACATTTGTTGTGCGATGCGGGCGTTGACAGAAGGAACAAATCGTTATAAAATAAACAAAGGAATTTTTTATTCGCAGGAGGACGATCATTATGCGGATCCTTGTCATCAACCCCGGCTCCACCTCCACCAAGCTTGCTGTCTATGAGGACGAAACGCCGGTCTACACCGAATCCATCAACCACACCCCCGCCGACCTGGCGCCCTTCCCCGGCGTGCCCGACCAGCTGGACTATCGGCTGGGCCTGATCCGCGCCGCACTGGACAAGGCGGGCTTTGCCCTGTCCCAGCTGGACGCCGTCTGCGCCCGGGGCGGCTTTACCCATCCGGTGGCTGCCGGTACCTATCGGGTGAACGAGGCTGCCGTGGAGGAAATGCGGCACCACGCACGCCGGGAGCACGCCTCCAATCTGGGCATCCTGCTGGCCTGGGAGCTGACCCGGGATACCGGTCTGCCCGCCTTTTTCGTGGATCCCGTCTCGGTGGATGAGCTGCCCGATGTGGCGCGGGTCACCGGCTTTAACGGCATGACCCGGGAGTGCTTTTTCCACGCCCTGAACCATCGGGGCATGGCCCGCCGGGCTGCCGCCATGCTGGGCAAGACCTATGAGCAGTGCAACCTGATCGTGGCCCATCTGGGCGGCGGCGTCACCACGGCGGCCCACTGCCGCGGCCGGGCCATCGAGGCCAACTGCATTTTTGACGAGGGCTGCTTCTCCATGGACCGCGGCGGCGGACTGCCGGTGCACCAGGTCATCGAGCTGTGCTTCTCCGGCCGCAGCAAGGAGGATATCCTCCGGCAGATCGACACCGCCTCCGGCGTGGTGTCCTATCTGAACACCCGGGACTTCCGGGATGTGGAGCGCATGGCCTTTGAGGAGGGCAACGCACAGGCGCGGCTGATCTTTGACGCGCTGGCCTATCAGCTGGGCCGGGACATCGGTTCCATGGCCGCCGTGCTGAAGCAGGAGGTGGACGCCATCGTCCTCACCGGCGGCATGGCCTACTCCAAGCGGCTGACCGCTGCCGTGGAGGAATATGTGGGCAAGCTGGCCCCCGTGCTGGTGCTGCCCGGCGAGGCCGAGATGCTTTCTCTTGCCCAGGGCGCGCTGCGGGTGCTGCGGGGCGAAGAGCAGGCCCGTGATTTTTAAGAGGTGGACGCTATGACTTTGAATTCCCTTGATGCCATCACCATGGCTGCCATGTCCGAGGATTCCGGTGCGATGGCTGTGGCTGCCGCCCACGACGAGGCGGTGATCGAGGCGGTAGTCAGCGCAAGGCGGGGGCAGATCGTGGAGCCCATTCTGGTGGGACACGAGGACGAGATCCGCCGCCTGCTGGCTGCCGAAGGCGAAGATCCCGCTGATTACGAGATCGTCCATGCCGACACCGATGTGGACTGCGCCCGGGAGGCGGTGGCGCTGGTGACCCGGGGCCGGGCCCACTTTCTGATGAAGGGCATTCTGGGCACTGCCGACCTGATGCGCGCCGTACTGGCCAAGGAGGCCAATCTGCGCACCGACCGGCTGCTGAGCCATGTGATGCTGTTTGAGACCGGCGGCTACCACAAGATGCTGCTGATGACCGACGGCGGGATGAACACCTTCCCCGATCTGGACAAAAAGGTGCAGATCCTGGACAACGCCGCACAGGTGCTGCAAAAGCTGGGCTATGAGCACATCAACGCCGCCTGTGTCTGCGGCGCGGAGGTGGTCAACCCCAAGATCCAGAGCACGGTGGACGCCCAGATGATCGCCCGGATGACCGACAGGTGGGCGCCCTATCACATGAATGTGATCGGGCCGGTCTCGGTGGATCTGGCCCTCAGCCCGGATGCCTGCCGCCACAAGCGGTTTGACGCTCCCGGCGCGGGCGACGCCGACCTGCTGCTGGTGACCAACTACGAGATGGGCAACGCCATCTACAAGACCGCGCTGTGTCTTTCCGGCTGCCGGGCCGGAGGGCTGATCGTGGGCGCAAAGGTGCCCATCATTCTGGTGTCCCGCTCGGACAGCGCCGAAAGCAAGCTGGCCTCCATCGCGCTGGGGGCCGTGATGGCCCGTCCGTAAGGTCGGCGCAGGGACTGCGCCCATGTTTGGGAGGTAACAGGACCATGATCCGACTCATCGCAACTGACTTGGACAATACGCTGCTGGACAGGGAGGGACGCATCCCGGAGCCCACCGCCGCCCTGCTGCATCGGGCGGCGGCGGGCGGCGTGCTCACCGCAGTGGCCACCGGCCGCTGCTTTCCCTCTGCGCTGGAGGCCGCACGCACCATCGGGGCCCGCACGCCGGTGATCTGCTACAACGGCTCGCGCATCCGGTGGGGCGACACCGGCGAGATCCTCTACCGCGCCGACATCCCGCCGGAGGTTATCCGACAGGTGGCCGCCTTCTGCCGGGAGGAGGGGCTGTATCTCCAGTGCTACGACGAGGACGATGTGATCCTCTGTGAGCGGGACTGCCCCGGGCTGCGGGTGGATCCCGATGTGGCCACGGTAGGCTTCCGGGAGATTGGGGATTACCGCACCTTCTCTGCCCTGCCCGCCACGCCCAAGATGCTCATCGTGGAGCAGCCGGAACGGGTGGCGGCCAGGCTGGCACAGCTGGAGGAGGCCTTTTCCGGGCTGAGCTTCTGCCAGAGTCAGCCCTGGCTCATTGAGGTGATGCCCCGGGAGGCCGACAAGGGAAAGGCGCTGGCCCGGCTGGCGGGCCTTGTGGGCGTCCGGCAGGAGGAGGTCCTGGCTCTGGGCGACAACACCAACGACCTGCCCATGATCCGCTGGGCCGGGATCGGCGTGGTGGTGGCCAACGGCGCGGCGGCGGCCAAAGCCGAGGCCGACTATGTCTGCGGGCAGGAGCGCTCTCTGGGCGTGGAGGAGGCCCTGCGGCGGTTTGTGCTGTAAATAATATAAAAAAAGTCTCTTTTGTCCACCTGACAAAAGAGACTTTTTTGCTGGAGCAGGGTACGGGAGTCGAACCCGCCTGTTCAGCTTGGGAAGCTGACATACTACCGATGTATTAACCCTGCGAACAGGCTTATTATATACTACTTCCGCCGCGAAAGCAAGGGGAATTTCTGCGTTTTCCGCCGCTTTTTTGCCGGGAAGCATGGACAAGGGCTGCCGGTTATGGTATCTTTAAGCAAGAACGCCCGGGAGGTGCATCGTTATGGCAAAACTGTATTTCAAATACGGCGCAATGGGCAGCTCCAAGTCTGCCCAGGCGCTGATTACCAAATTCAATTACGAGGAGCTGGGGATGCGGGTCTGGCTCATCAAGCCGGCCACCGACACCCGCGACGGCCGGGACATTATCCGCAGCCGCATCGGCTTGCAGGCAGAGGCCGACGCTATTCCGCCGGAGACCGATCTGCGGGAGGTGTATCGGAGGATGCAGAAGACCGATGTGATTATTGCGGATGAGTGTCAGTTCTTTACGCCGCAGCAGATCGATCAGCTGCGGGAGCTGGTGGATCTGGACAATGTGCCGGTGCTGTGCTTCGGTCTGCGCACCGACTTTCTCACCCATCTGTTCCCCGGCAGCGCCCGGCTGTTTGAGGTGGCCGACTCCATCACCGAGATCAAAACGGTGTGCGCCTGCGGGGCCAAGGCCATCGTCAACGCCCGCATCGACGGGGAGGGCCATGTGGTCACCCGGGGACAGCAGGTGTTTCTGGGGGGCAATGATGCCTATGTCGCCATGTGCCACAAGTGCTGGCACGCTGCCATCCGTGAGGGCAGGGTCGTCCGGCGGCCCTGAGCCTGCGGCGGCCACGGTTCTGCTTGCACGACGGAAAAAAGCGTGGTATCATGCTGTTGTGCCCGGGGCACCATTTCACGAAAGGATGCTTGACTATGGAGAAACTTGTTTTGCGTTATCGGAAAAAGGGCTATACCCAGACCCAGCTGGAGGCGGCGGCCCGGGCCTTTGCCCAAGCGCGGGGACTGCGGGACAGCAACATGATCCTGTACAACGATTTTGAGGAGCTGGCGGTGTTCGGGCTGGACGAAAACGGCCAGCGGGTGGAGCTGACCCTGCCCTTTTCCCAGCTGGAAAAGTGGTGCCGGGACTGAGGGGCTGTACCATGCAGCCGCTGTTTCATCCGGATTTCTACCGGCTGGAGGGCGAGCGGGTGAGTCTTCGCCTCATCGGCACCTTTGCGGGCGGCTGCGGCGCGCTGCCCTTTTACTGGTGGGAGATCCTGTCAAAGCCCGATGACATCCCCGTGGGAAAAATCAGCCTCCGCATCGGCCGGAACGACCATTCCTATTACAACGGAAACATCGGCTACGAGGTGGACGAGCCTTTCCGGGGCCATCACTATGCCCTGGCCGCCTGTCAGCTGCTGCCGCAGGTGGCGCGGTACCACGGGATGGAGCAGCTCTACATCACCTGTGACTTTGACAATGTCCCCTCCTGCAAAACCATCGAGGCGCTGGGCGCCACCCTGCTGGAAGAAGTCCGCCCGCCCAGGGACTATATCTATTATAACGACGATATGTCTCTCCACCGCATCTATCTGTGGACGCCGGGCGAAGCCCCCGCAAAGCCGTAGAACATCAAACTGCCCCGTTTGGTCAAGCCAAACGGGGCAGTGTTTTTTGGAAGCAGAGGATTGCGCTCAGTCGGCGGTCAGTAGTCCGCCGGCGTTGCCGGTATCGGGCTCTGCGGGAGGCTCGGGCTCCGGCGCGGGGGTCGGGTCAGGCTCCGGCACGGTGGGGCTCACCGGCTCCACGGTGGCGGTGGCCGGGTTGTGCAGGATCACCTTGTCATACTTTCGGTAGGTGCTGGTGTTCTCCAGAGTGCGGGAGACCTCTGCCCCGTCGATATAGACCACCCGGTAGCTTTCGGTCTTGTAGCCGGTGTAGCCGTTGGATTTCACCTTCTGGGTGCCCGGTGCCAGGCTCTCATCCACCTGATACACCACCTCGAAGGGCGTTTTGGACAGGATGGTCGTTTCGATCTTTACCGTCTTGTTGTTCAGGTTGGTGCCGTAGAGCTTCACCGTCAGGGTGTTGGTGGTGTGGGAGGTAACCAGCTTCATGGGGAAGCCGCTGTTGTTTTCAAACTTGAAGTCCTTGCTGCCCCAAGCCACGGTGGCGTCCTCGCCCTTAGGGACATAGGTGACCTCGCGGCTGTGGGCCCAGCGCTCCACGATCTTCACATCGGCCCGCAGGGCGGCGTAATAGATGGTGGAGGTCACCTGGCAGACGCCGCCGCCAAGGCCGTCCTCAGCGGAGTTGCCCACATAGATGGTGGCTTCCTTAAAGCCCCGGGCGGCGGTGCGCTCCCCCACCACATCGTTATAGGAGAACACATCCCCGGGCATCAGCAGCACGCCGTTGCAGAAATCGGTGGCCAGCAGCACATTGGTGGTGCGGTTTTTGTTGCCGGGGTTGAAGTCGGTGGTGCATTCTCCCAGAACATCCCGGAACAGCAGCGCCTGATACTCCGAGGCGGTATAGTCCGGCTGGGTGATGGTACAAGACACGGTCTCGTGCCGGTTCGGGCTGTTGATGGCTGCCTGAAGGGCGCTTTCCTCCACATGGATGCCGGGGGTGCCGGCCCGGACGGTGCCGCCGGTGGGGTCAGACGCCAGATCCAGCGTGGTCTGCACCACCTCGGTATTGACGCTCTGGGCGATGGCGGAGGCTGACAGGGGCTGGGGGGCGGATTCCTTCAGCCTTCCCTCCACCGGGGAAAAATCGGCGGTGCGCAGCCGGGTGTCCAGCAGCTCCAGCAGGCCCTCCCGATCCAGGGAATAGCCGGTCTGCCCCTTGTCCAGGGTTACGACGCCCTCGGCGCAGCTGTAGGCCGAGGGGGCCATGGGCTGCTCCACCGCGGCGGCGATCTCGTCCACGCGGGTCTCCAGCACGGCGCTGTCCAGCACGGTCACCAGCTCCAGCTGCACAGGATGGAACCGGGTGCTCCAGAACATCCGCGCCTGCTCCAGCAGCCCGCCCTGGCGGCCATAGGCAAAGGCCAGGTCGATGCTGGAGGGGATGTCATAGGCCAGGCCGCACTCCTGTGCAGTGAGGGCAAACAGCCCGTTGCCCACCTGGATATCCAGCACCTGCTCCAGCTGTGCGCCGCCATAGGCGGCCTCCAGCAGAGCGCGGGCCTCTGCCCGATCCTTGCCGGAAAGGTCACATTCGCCCATATGGACGCCTGCATAAATATCGCTGTTCATGAGCACGCTGTAAGCGGTAAAGCCGCAAAAGCCCACGATGGCCAGCACCAGCACCGCGATGAGGATGCCGCCTGCCGCCGCCGTGCCCCGGCGCTTCTTCGTCCGGGAGGATGGGGGTGCCTGCCGCTTTCCGGCCACATGGGCGCCGCCCCGTTTCTTTTCTTCGCTCACTGCAAGAGCCTCCGTTTCTGTGATCGGCGCGAAGCGCCGGGATCGAGCCTGTTTTGCATTCATTATAAAGGATATTATACAGAATGGCAATTACACAGAGGTTACAAAAATCCTGAACTTTTTTCTTAATCTGCGGAGACCTTCACCCGGGGGCGCAGCTTTTCCAGGGTGGCATTGCCGATGCCGGGCACCGCTGTCAGCTCCTCCACCGCGGCAAAGGGGCCGTGGGCCTGACGGTAGGCTACGATGGCCGCCGCCCGCACCGGGCCGATGCCCGGCAGACCGGAGAGGGCCGTCTCGTCGGCGGTGTTCAGATCCAGAAGGCCTTCTCTCTCCTCCGCAAAGACGGCGGGGCGCAGCGCCAGCGGCGGGAGTCCGGAGTCTGGAGCGGCAGGGGCACCGCAGGCGCAAACAAGCGTGCAAAGCAGCACGGCGGATGCCAGAAGGGCCGCGCGGCGGCGCAGAGAAGCCATGGACACACCCCGTTTCTTAAGAAGTTTTGAATTCTTGCTCCGGCGGAAAAATCCCGGTTGCATTCCCGCCGTGCTTTTGCTAAAATATTACCATAAAGTCGAAAAATTTGCACTGGGAGGGCGATCAAATGTTGAAAAGAATTTTTTGTCTGCTGCTGACTGCTGTTTTATGCTGCACCCCTGCGCTGGCGGCCGCCGCCCCGGAGCATCAGGTGGCGGCAAAGGGCGCGATCCTTTATGAAGCCGGCACCGATACCGTACTGCTGGAGCAGGACGCCGATGCCCGGCTGTATCCCGCCTCCACCACCAAGCTGCTCACTGCGCTGGTGGCACTGGAATACGGCAATCCGGAGGATGTGGTCACCGTCACGGGGGACGCCATCGACGGTCTGTATGAGCAGGGCTCGGCCAGCTATCTGCTGCGGGGCGAGGAGATCGGCTTTATGGATCTGATGCGCTATCTGCTCATCGGCTCCGGCAACGATGCCGCCAACGCGCTGGCCATCCATGTGGCGGGCAGTGTGGCGGAGTTCGTGGAGCTGATGAACAACACCGCCCGGGAGCTGGGCTGCACCAACTCGCATTTCGTCAATCCCCACGGTCTGCACGATGAGGAGCATTACACCAGCGCCCGGGATCTGCTGACCATCGCCAGGGCGGCTATGGCCAACGATACCATCGCAGAGCTGGTGCGGCAGGAGGAGGTGGTGCTGCCCATCACCAACAAGCACGACCGCACCACCACCAAATACACCACCAATTATCTGATCTCCAAAAAATCCACTGCGGATTATTATTATGAGGGCGCCATCGGCATCAAGACCGGCTTTACCACCCCGGCGGGAATGTGTCTGGTGGCCGCCTGTGAAAAGGGCGACTATACCTACTATTCCGTGGTGCTGGGCGCCGAAAAGATTGACGGCGTGGACGGTCGCTTTGCCGAGACCATCAAGCTGTTCAACTGGGGCGCGGCCAACTGGGCACAGCAGGTGATGCTTTCCTCCAGTGAGCCCATCACCCAGGCGGAGGTGCGGCTTTCCGCCGATCAGGATACCGTCACCCTTCGTCCTGCCGAGAGCATCACCGCCATGCTGCCCGCCGCCTTTGCCACCTCTGACCTGAAGCTGGAGTACACCGTGGAGGAGGACATCACCGCGCCGGTGGCCCAGGGGCAGGTGCTGGGCCAGTTACAGGTATCCTATGGGGACAGGCAGTATACGCTGGATCTGGTGGCGGCCGAGAGCGTGGAGCGCTCGACCCTGCTGTATGTGCTGGATCGGGTCACGGCCTTTTTCACCGGAACGACCTTTAAGATCATCGTGGCCGCCGTGCTGGCGCTGGTGGTGATCTTTATTGTCTATATGATCCTGATCAACCGCAAGCGGGCCAGACGGCGCAAGAACCGCAAGCATTGACGGAGGATGTGAGAGGAGCTGCGCTTTTTATGCAGAAGATCGAGCAGTTTTACGCCGCAACGCCGGTGCGGACGCAGGTATTCCGGCAGCTGGAAAAGGCCATTCTGGATGGGGATCTTGCCCCGGGCACCAGCCTGACGGAGGTCAAGCTCAGCCAGGAGCTGGGGGTCTCCCGCACGCCCATCCGGGAGGCGCTGATGCAGCTGGAGCTGGAGGGGCTGGTGAAGACCACCCACAACAAGGGCGCCGTGGTGGTGGGGGTCTCCGGCGCCGATGTCAACGACATCTATCTGATCCGCACCCGGATCGAGGGACTGGCCGCCCGCCGTGCCGCAGAAAACATCACCCCCCAGGAGCTGGCCGACCTGCGGGAGATCGTGGAATTGCAGGAGTTTTATGTGGGGCGGGGCGACAATTTGCAGGTGGGCAACCTGGATCAGCGCTTTCACGAGATCGTTTACGAAAGCAGCCGCAGCCGTCCGCTGAAGCAGATGCTGTCCATGTTCCACAATTCCATCCAGAAGGCCCGGGCCACCTCGGTGCGCCGGGGCCGGGCGGCGGCCTCTACCCAGGAGCACCGGGCCATCCTGACGGCGCTGGAGAACCACAACGGCGACGAGGCCGAGCGCCTTATGGGCGTTCATGTGGAAAACGCGCGGAAGAGCTTTTTTGAGCTGATGGATTGACCGCTATGCCGGAGGAAAAAACCAATGTGATGCGCATGCTGGAGCAGGCCGGCGTGGCCTATACGCCCCACGGCTATCCCCACGGGAAGGAGCCGGTGGACGGCGTGACGGTGGCGGGTCTTCTGGGGCTCGACCCCCAGCGGGTCTTCAAAACGCTGGTGACCCGGGGAGCTTCCGGCCAGCTCTGCGTTTTTGTCATTCCTGCCGACGCCACGCTGGATCTGAAAAAGGCCGCCCATGCGGCGGGCGAAAAGAATGTGACCATGCTTCCTGTGCAGGAGCTGCAAAAGCACACCGGCTATGTCCGGGGCGGCTGCTCGCCCGTGGGCATGAAACGGGCCTGCCCCACCTTTGTGGAGGAGACCGCCCAGCTGTGGGATACCATTCTGGTGTCGGCCGGGCGGATCGGCGCACAGGTGGAGGTCAGCGCCGACGCGCTGCTGCCGCTGGTTGGCGGGCATTATGCCGACCTGACGGTGTGAGCGGCGAAAACATCGACCGAACAGAAGGAGAACCCATGAAAAAACCACTGCTGCTGCTTTTGACTGCCGCGCTGCTGCTGGCGCTTTGTGCCTGCGGCCGGGAGGAGACGGCAAATCCCCTGATTACCGTCCCGGCGGAGGACGATCCGCTGTACCTAGCCGACTGCGGTGTGCTGCATATTGAGGAGGGCTTCGTGCTGCGGGCCAATTTTCTGGTGGAGGAGGCCGACGGCAGCTACCGTCCCCGGACGGAGGGGGGCATCGACCTGCCGGAGCGTGACGGTGCGCCCGGCACCACCGGTCTGACGGTGGGACAGCTGCGGACGGTGCTCAACGGCCTGCTGGAGGCCATTCCCCGGCAGCTGGAGGCCCACGGCGGCTATCTGCTCTATTTTGTGCCGCTGGAGGGCGCGGCGGAGGGCGCGGATTACACCTGGTCGCTTTCCGCCGGGACGCTGACGCCGGGGCGGGCGGAGACGGTGGAGGAGCGGCTGGGCTCCTTTCAGATCACCGACGGCGACCCGCTGGCGCGGATCTGGCTGGCAGAATAACAGAAAAACAACAGAAACGCACAAACCACCGTGTATCCAAGGATACACGGTGGTTTTTCTGCAATCGGCCTGCTTCAGGCCAGATAGACCTTTTCCACATCGGGGGAATGAAAGGCAAACAGCATCCCCTGGTAAAACAGACGGAAGCGCAGCCGGTCGCCGGGACGCGGCGGCGCGGGAAGGTCGCCGGCGTCCAGCACCAGATGGTCGGAGCTAGCCCCGATGATGGTCAGCCCCGGGGGACAGATCAGCAGCCCCGGCTCGCCGATATCGAACCGCCCCAGATCCAGAATGACCCGGGGCCGCACGCCGCGGTCAGGAGGCAGGGGCGGCTGCTCGCCAAAGCCGTTCCGGCTGCGGACGCCCCAGGGGCGGGTAGGCTTGCTGCCGCCCTCGATCACGGTCGCCTCCAGCTCCAGGGTGTCCCAGTGGCACCCCGGCACCTGCGTCCCCCACAGGTCGGGCAGATCCCGCCCGGTGAGGATGGCCTCCCCCACCCGCAGATGGTTGATCTCCGGCGGGAGGCCGCCTTCCATCAGCATGGGCAGCGCCGTGGTGCTGCCGCCGGACAGCAGCTCCAGAGGCCGCCCCAGCGCCTGCTCCACAGCATGAAAGGCCGCCACCAGCGCGGCCATATTTTCGGCAGAGGGGCTGACGCCGTAGATATCGTTCAGCGTGCCGCCGATGCCCGCCAGGTGCAGATTGGGCAGCGACTCGGCCAGACGGGCCAGGGCCGTCAGGTCGGAAACGGTCAGGACGCCCTCCCGCAGATCTCCCAGCTCGTACATCAGGATGATGCCGTGGGTGACCCCGGCCTGCACGGCAGCGGCGCTGAGGGCGCGGAGGGTTTCGGCCTCGGTGTTCAGGCTCAGGTCACAGGCGCGCACCACCCGTGGGGCCTCCTCCGGGGCGGGCATCCGAATCAGCAGGGTGGATGTCTCCGGCAGCTGCCGCCGCAGGGCCTCCAGCTGGGAAAGCCGCGACGAGGCCAACTGGGCGCAGCCGCCCTCCAGCATGGCGCGGGCGACCGGCACATCGCCGCAGGCACCCTTGACGACGCCGGCCACAGCGATGCCCGACCGGGCGCACAGCCCGCAGACGGCCCCGGCATTGCGCCGGATGTTGGACAGAGAAATGTATAAACAGGGCATGAGAACCTCCAAGCAGCGAACTCTTCAATAATAATACACGGGTTCTGCATAAAATGCAAGTGCCGTTGGGCCCGTTCTTTCCCGCAGGAGGCTCACAGCCCTTTCAGGTGGTAGCGGGGCTTGCCGAGGCTTTTGGTACCGTATTCGATGGCCTCTGCCGGGCAGCGGCAGATACATGCCATGCAATGGGTGCAGTCATGTCCCCAGACGGGCTTTCCTTTGGCAAGGGTGATATTGCCGGTGGGGCAGCGCGCGGCGCACAGACCGCAGCCGGTGCAGGCATCACCGGCGGTAAAGGCGGACGCCCTGACAAAAAACGAATAAAAAACCGGATTCACCGGCCCGCTCATAAAGCGGTCATAAAGGCTGCTGCGGACAGGGGCAAAGGCCCGCCCTTCCCCAATGGCGGCTGCCGCCCGATGGATGTCCGGCTCGGCTTTGGCCACGATCTGCCGTGCCTCCGCCGCCTGCGGCACCTGAAACATGGCGATATAATTTTCCGGCATGACCAGCTGCGCGGTGCCCATGCAGACCAGCTGCTTTTTCCGGCAGAGGGCCCGGTTATACGCTGCGGCGTTGCCGATCTCGCTGCCGCAGGTCATGACGAACCAGACCGGTGTCCCCGGGGGGATTTCCGTCTGCTCCAGATGCTCCCGCACGATGCGCGGGATGCGCCACGCATAGGTGGGCGTGACCAGCACCAGAGGGCCGGTCACCGCAAGGGGCGAGGTGTCCCCCGCCCGGATGCGGTCATTCAGGCTGATGAGCGTATCGCCCAGCGCCCCGGCGATGCGCTCTGCCGCATACCGGCTGTTGCCGGTGCCGCTGAAATACAAAATCATATCAGGATCCCCTCGCAATGATCCAGCTCGTGCTGGATGATCTCCGCCGTCCAGCCGGAAAAGGTTTTGAGCCGCGTCTGAAGCTGCTGGTTCTGCCATTGCACCTTGATGGTCTGAAAGCGCTTTGTGCGCCGTATGCCGGGCAGGGAAAGACAGCCCTCCTCGGTCTCGTAGGCTCCGGACTGTCTGACGATGACGGGATTGAGCATGACCATATACCGGCCTTCGGTCTCAAAGGCGATGATGCGCTTGTTGACGCCGATCATATTTGCCGCCATTCCCACACAGTCCGCCCGATGGGCGGCCAGGGTGTCCAGCAGATCCTGCGCCGTATCCAGGTCGCCGGCCGTGGCGGCTTCCGCCTTTTGGGCGAGAAACGCCTCGTCCCGACAGATCTCACGAATCATGCTGCTGCCTCCTCTTTCTGCTTTACAGCAAAAGCTTTTACCGGTATCATACCGGAAAACCGGGCACGCGTCAAGCGCCCGGAAGGGGCGATGCGCCGGAGGCCCCCGGGTCTGCATTTCCTGTATGGGGCTTCTGCGGAATTGTGCTTTCTTTTTACAGGCAAGTGTGCTATGATATTATTATGAGCAACTAAGCGAAAGGCAGGACAATAGAATGGCAAGCAATTTTCTGAAAAAGCTCTTTGGCGACACCTCCCAGAAGGAGATCAAGCGGATCATGCCGCTGGTGGAGAAGATCGAGTCGCTGGAGGAATCCTATAAAGCGCTTTCCGACGAGCAGCTCCAGGCAAAGACTCCCTGGCTGAAGGAGCGGCTGCAAAAGGGCGAAACGCTGGATGACATCCTGCCGGACGCCTTTGCCGCCATGCGGGAGGCAGACCGCCGGGTGCTGGGGCAGTTCCCCTTCCGGGTGCAGTTGATCGGCGGCATCATTCTCCATCAGGGACGCATCGCCGAGATGAAGACCGGCGAGGGCAAGACCCTGACCTCCACCCTGCCGGCCTATCTGAACGCACTGGCCGGAAAGGGCGTCCATATCGTCACGGTCAACGACTATCTGGCCAAATATCAGGGCGAGATGATGGGCAATGTCTACCGCTTTATGGGGCTGCAATGCGGCATCATCATCCACGGGCTGACCAATGACGAGCGCCGGGCGGCCTATGCCGCCGATGTCACCTACGGCACCAACAACGAGATGGGCTTTGACTATCTGCGGGACAACATGGCCATCTACAAGCGGGACATGGTGCAGCGGCCCTTCTGCTTTGCCATTGTGGACGAGGTGGACTCCATCCTCATCGACGAGGCACGCACCCCGCTGATTATTTCCGGACAGGGGGACAAATCCACCGATCTCTACCAGCAGGCTGACCGCTTTGCCCGCACGCTGACCCCCCTGAAGATGGTGGAGGTGGACGAAAAGGAGAGCCAGGACGACCTGCCCTGCGACTATCTGATCGATGAGAAGGCCAATTCGGCCACCATCACTCCCCGGGGCGTGGCCAAGGCGGAGACCTATTTCGGCTGCGGCAACCTTACCGATCCGGAAAACGCCACCCTGCTGCACCACATCAATCAGGCCATCAAGGCCCACGGCTGCATGAAGCTGGATGTGGACTATGTGGTGAAGGACGGAGAGATCGTCATCGTGGATGAGTTCACCGGCCGTCTGATGTTTGGCCGTCGGTACTCCGAG
Source organism: uncultured Oscillospiraceae bacterium (assembly GCA_964646225.1). Lineage (GTDB taxonomy): Bacteria > Bacillota > Clostridia > Oscillospirales > Butyricicoccaceae > UBA4644. The sequence continues at coordinate 7,656 of CAZYAD010000002.1, read as the reverse complement.
GGGCTGCATCAGGCCATCGAGGCCAAGGAGGGTGTCACCGTCAACCGGGAGAGCAAGACGCTGGCCACCATCACCTTCCAGAACTACTTCCGGATGTATCCCAAGCTTTCGGGCATGACCGGTACCGCCCTCACCGAGGAGGACGAGTTCCGGGGCACCTATCGTCTGGATGTGATCGAGATCCCCACTAATATGCCCATGATCCGGGAAGATCACGACGACCAGATCTTCCGCACCGAGCGGGGCAAATATGCCGCCATCATCCGCAAGATCAAGGAATGCAGCGAGCGGCAGCAGCCGGTGCTGGTGGGCACCATTTCCATCGAAAAGAGTGAGCTGCTGTCCTCTCTGCTCAAGCGGGAGGGCATCAAGCATCAGGTGCTCAACGCCAAGCACCATGAAAAGGAGGCCCACATCGTGGCTCAGGCCGGCCGGCCCGGGGCCATCACCATCGCCACCAACATGGCGGGCCGCGGCACCGACATCATGCTGGGAGGCAACGCCGAATATATGGCCAAGGAGGATCTGGCAAAGGCCGGGTACCCCGACGAGGTCATCGCAGAGGCCTCCGGCTATGCCCAGACCGAAAATGCCGAGATTCTGGAGGCCCGCGCTCTGTTCCGGGAGAAGCTGGCCAAATACAAGGAGGAGATCAAGCCTGCGGCCCAGCTGGTGCGGCAGGCCGGGGGTCTTTGCATCATCGGCACCGAGCGTCACGAGAGCCGACGCATCGACAACCAGCTCCGCGGCCGCGCCGGGCGTCAGGGCGACCCCGGCGAGAGCACCTTTTACCTTTCGCTGGAGGATGACCTGATGCACCGCTTTGGCGGCGACCGGGTGCAGGGCATGATGGCCACCCTCAAGGTTCCTGAGGACGAGCCCATCAACGCCAAGATGCTCAGCGGCGCCATCGAAAACGCACAGGCCCGGGTGGAGGGCATCCATTACCAGTCCCGAAAGAGCGTACTGGAGTATGACGATGTGATGAACCACCAGCGGGAGATCATCTATGGCCAGCGGATGCAGGTGCTGGAGGGCATGGATGTACAGGAGCAGCTGCGGGGCATGGTGCAGTTTGAGATCGAGCGCACCGTGCTGAGCGCCTCCAACGGCCATCCCCGCCTGGAGAAGCTGGGAGCCGGGCAGATCGCCCAGCATTACGCCGGAGTGTTCATCGCGCCGGAGGAGCGCACCGCTCTGGCTGTGCGACTGGAGGGCATGGAGGTGCAGGAGGCCATTCAGTGGCTCCAGACGCGGGCCGCCAAGGTCTATGACGCCAAGGAGCAGGCCGTCACCCCTGACCTGATGCGGGAGATCGAGCGGGTGGTGCTGCTGCGCACGGTGGATCAGAAGTGGATGGATCACATCGACGCCATGAGCGAGATGCGCAAGGGCATCGGTCTGAACGCCTATGCCCAGATCGACCCCCTGAAGGAATACAAAAAGCTGGGCTTTGATATGTTCGAGAGCATGATCGACGAGGTCAAGTGCGAGGCCGCCCGGCTGATCTTTCTGGCGCAGGTGAACATCAAGCGGGAAAAGGTGGCAAAGGAGAGCGGCACCTCCGGCGACGGCAGTGTGCAGCGCCGTCCGGTGGTGAAAAAGAACAAGGTGGGACGCAACGATCCCTGCCCCTGCGGAAGCGGGAAGAAATACAAGCACTGCTGCGGCAGATGACGCAAAAAGAGCGCGTATCGACGGATACGCGCTCTTTTTTGGGAAACTCTGTTAGAATGGATAGGAACCAGTCCTTAGTCGCGGCAGAGCCGTGACAGTTCCCTTTGCGCAAGGGAGCCTTGGCGCTCAAAAAGCGGAAAGCAGCTTGCACAGCTCGGCGCGGGTGGCGGCGGTGCGGGGCCCGAAGGCACCCTCCGGGCTGCCGGAAACCACGCCGGCCTTTTGCAGCAGATAGACCGCCTCGGCTGCGTAGGGCGCAATATCGGCATTGTCTGCAAAGGCGGGCGCCGCGCCGTCCGTGGACAGGGTCAGCTCCAGCTTCTGCTGAAAGCGCACCAGCAGCACCGCCAGATCCTGACGGGACACAGGGGCTTCGGGTTCAAAGCGGCCCTCCGGGCTGCCCACGGCGATGCCCAGCGCTGCCGCCCAGCGCACGCCTTCTGCGTACCACTGTCCCTCGTCCACATCGGAGAAGGGCATCAGATAGTTGACCGGCGTGCTGCCGCTGAGGGCATACAGCACCTGCGCGACCTGGCCCCGGGTGACGGCCCGGTCGGGATAAAACCCGCCGTCGGGCGCACCGCGAAGCACGCCGCGCAGGGCCAGGGCCTGCACATACGGGGCGTACCAGGCGTCGGCCGCCACATCGGAAAAGGCCGGAGCGGCGCTTTCCGTCCCACTGGGGGCGGGCGAGATCAGCAGCGGCGGGGCCTCTTCGGCAGCGGCAGACAGACAAAGGCCAAGCGCCAGCGTCAGAGCCAGCAGAAGGGCCGCGAGGCGGTATGATTTGCGCATAAGATGCATCCTCCCTGAGACAAAACGATTCTGTGCTCATTATAGTGCGCCGCCGGGGCCTTTGTCAAGAAAGGCCAGATGGCGCTCCAGCAGCGGACAGAGCAGACTCAGGCCCCCGCACAGAGCGAACCACAAAAGGGAAAACAGCGGGCAGATCTGTCCGCGCACATTGCCCGGCAGGGCGGAATAATCCCACACCTGATGCCGCCGGTTGAAGAGCATGCCGCAGAGCAGCTCACAGGCGGTGATGAGGCCGCAGCCACGGAGGCACAGTCTCAGCCGGGAGCCGCCCCGCCTGGCCAGCGGGACAAACAGGGCCAGCACCGTGCCGCCGCACAGGGCCATGCTGGGATGGATGCGGCCCCGCCAGAGGGTCTCCAGCGCGCAATAGCCCGCCGCTCCGGCGGCAAACAGGCAGAGGGCTCTTTGCAGCCGCTTCTCCACAGGGGCTCCCTCCTTCCCTTTCTTAATTTTTCTTAATTTTTTCAAGAAAAGAGTGCCGAAACCGGCGATTTTATGGTATGCTGTTTTCAGAGGAATATCCCATCCACATACAGGAGGTATCGATATGGCGAGAGGAAAGTATGCACGAAGCTCCCACGGGCCCAAGGCGCCGGTGATTTTGGCGCTGCTGCTGGTGGCGGTCATCGCCGTGGGTCTTGCGGTGACGGCACTGGTGCGGGCGCTGAACAACGAGGAGCCCATCCCCCCGGTGATCAAAAACGACGATCAGCAGCAGGAGGCGCTGCAGCCCGGGCAGGACAACACCCAGCCGCCGGTGGAGACCGAGGATCTCCAACTGCGGCGGCAGGCCCTGCTGGAGGAAGCACAGGCGCTGGCCGACGGGTATTACTATGACGAAGCCATCGCGCTGCTGGAAAACGCCGGCGAGCTTTCGGGCACCGAGGTGGGTGCGCTGCTGCAGGACATCCGGCAGCTGAAGGACGGCCTGGTGAAGTATGAGGGCGGACAGTACTACCACATTTTCTTCCACAGTCTGGCGGCCGACACCGCCAAGACCTTTGACGGCGACTATGACGCGGCGGGCTATGATATGTACATGACCACCGTTTCGGAGTTCAAGGCCATGCTGCCGCTGTTGCAGGATGCCGGGTTCATCCTCTATGACATCACCGACATGGTGGAGCGGGTAGACGGCAAGGCCGTGTTCAGAGACATCTACCTTCCTGCCGGGAAAAAGCCGCTGGTGATCTCCATCGATGATGTGAACTACTACAACTATATGCTGGACGACGGCTTCGCCAGCCGGCTGGATGTGGACGACGAGGGCAATGTGATCACCATCATGGGCGGCACCATTGTGGATCACGGCGAAAAGGTGCTGACGGTGGACGGCGGCGAGGCCACCTATGACGGCGATGTGATGCCCATTCTGGACGCCTATGTCAAGGAGCATCCGGAGTTTTCCTGGCAGGGGGCCAAGGGGATCGTGGCCATCACCGGCTATGCCGGGGCCTTTGGCTATCGCATCACCGACCTGCATCTTTTTGACGAGGAGACCCAGCAGTGGATGCTGGACAAGACCCGGGCCGTGGCACAGGCCCTGCGGGACAGCGGCTGGCAGATCGCCTGCCACAGCTATACCCACAACCAGTATTGGAACAAAAAGACCATTACCATGGAGCAGGAGCAGTACGACATCGGCCGCTGGCTGGGCGAGATCGCGCCCTATGTGGGGGACACCAACATCTTCATCTCCCCCTTTGGCGTATCCTTTGACGGCACCGACGAGCGCTTCCGCTATCTGGTGGACAACGGCTTCTGGATCTACTGCCCGGTGGATTCCTATCAGCCCTGCTATGTGAAGGACGACTATATGATCCAGGGACGCATCAATCTGGACGGTCTGACCATGAAGCGCTATCCCGAGCGGGTGCAGAAGTATTACTTCGATCCCACTCCCATTCTGGATCCTGCACGGCCGAAATAAGGGCGGAGACGGCAGGATTTCCCGGGAAAACCCGGCATTTCCTCTTGACAACCGGGATTTTCGGGCATATAATCGAACCATATTTCAAAATCCTGTGAACGGGACGGGCGTTTGCGTCCGGCGCGTCAGAGAACGGGGATCACCGGCTGCAAGTCCCCGCCGCGCCTGCAAGTCGTCACACCACCCGGGAGGAGCGCGCTTGAGGGGAGAGGTCCCGCCAGAGCACGACGGTCGGCCCCGTAAACGGCCTGTTAAGCGGCGGACAGCGGCCTGTCCGCAAGCAGAGTGGAACCACGGATGAAGCACATTCGCCTCTGCACCCAAAGGGTGCAGAGGCGTTTTTTCGTTTCTTCCCTTTTCCTTTTCGGCCCTGCGCAAAGATTGAAAATCCAATTGATTCTATAAATCCAGAAAGGATGATCTCAACATGAACATCATGGTAAACGGCAAGGCCGTGGAGCTGGAAGAAGGCTCCCGCGCGCTGGAGGCCGCAAAGGCCCATTCCCCCGAGCTCTATAAGGCCGCGCTGGTGGCCCACATTAACGGTCAGCGCATGAGTCTGCCCACCGTCCTACACGAGGGCGATGTGGTGAATATCCTGGGCTGGGAGCATGAGGACGGCCGCTGGACGCTGCGGCACACCGGCTCTCATGTGCTGGCGCAGGCCGTCAAGCGTCTGTACCCCGAAACCAAGCTGGCCATCGGCCCCGCCATCGACAACGGCTTCTACTACGACTTCGACCGGGAAAAGCCCTTCCTGCAGGAGGATCTGGACAAGATCGAGGCCGAAATGAAAAAGATCGTCAAGGAGGGCCTGCGGCTGGAGCGCTTTGAGCTGCCCCGGAAGGAGGCCATCGCCTTTATGCAGGAGAAGGAGGAGCCCTATAAGGTGGAGCTCATCCAGGATCTGCCGGAGGACGCCGTCATCTCCTTCTACAAGCAGGGGGACTTCGTGGATCTGTGCGCCGGGCCTCATCTGCCCTCCACCTCCGGCCTCAAGGCCTTTAAGCTGACCTCCTGCACCGGCGCTTACTGGCGCGGCGATTCCAGCCGCAAGATGCTGCAGCGTATCTATGCCACTGCCTTCCAGAAAAAGGACGAGCTGGAGGCCTATCTGAAGGAGCGGGAGGAGGCCCTCAAGCGCGACCACAACAAGCTGGGCCGTGAGCTGGAATATTTCACCACCGTGGATGTCATCGGTCAGGGCCTGCCCATTCTGCTGCCCAAGGGCGCCCGGGTCATCCAGATCCTGCAGCGCTGGATCGAGGATGAGGAGCAGAAGCGGGGCTATCAGCTGACCAAGACCCCCCTGATGGCCAAGCGGGAGCTTTATAAAATGTCCGGCCACTGGGATCATTATCTGGACGGTATGTTTGTTCTGGGCGATCCTGACGACTATGAGCACGAGTGCTTCGCCATGCGTCCCATGACCTGCCCCTTCCAGTATCAGGTGTTCCTGAACCGCGGCCGCTCCTATCGCGACCTGCCCATGCGTCTGGGCGAGACCTCGACGCTGTTCCGCAATGAGGACAGCGGCGAGATGCACGGTCTGATCCGTGTGCGCCAGTTCACCATTTCCGAGGGCCACCTGATCCTCCGTCCCGATCAGCTCGAGGAAGAGTTCAAGGGCTGTCTGGAACTGGCCAAGTATTGTCTGGATACTCTGGGCCTGCTGGAAAAATGCACCTTCCGCTTCTCCCAGTGGGATCCCAACGACCGGGACAAGTACATCGGCACCCCCGAGCAGTGGGCCGAGGCGCAGGGCGTCATGGAGAAGATCCTGAACCATCTGGGCGTGGAATACACCATCGGCGTGGGCGAGGCTGCCTTCTATGGCCCCAAGCTGGACATCCAGTACAAGAACGTCTTCGGCAAGGAGGACACGCTGGTGACCATCCAGATCGACCAGCTGCTGGCCGAGCAGTATAACATGGAGTATGTGGATCAGGAGGGCAAGAAGGTCCGGCCCTACATCATCCACCGCACCTCCATGGGCTGCTATGAGCGGACGCTGGCCTATCTGATCGAGGAATATGCCGGTGCGCTGCCCACCTGGATGAGCCCCGAACAGGTGCGCATCCTGCCCATCACCGACCGCACGCTGGAGTATGCCGGACAGATCAAGGCCAAGCTGGAGAGCGCCGGAGTCCGGGTGACGCTGGACGAGCGCAGCGAGAAGATCGGCAAGAAGATCCGGGACGCGCAGCTGGAAAAGGTGCCCTATATGCTGGTGCTGGGCGACAAGGAGGCCGAGGCCGGACAGGTGGCTGTCCGTTCCCGCAAGACCGGCGAGAGCGAGGTCATGGCTGCCGACCAGTTCCTGTCTCAGCTGCTGGTGGAGATCGCCACCAAGGCAAAGTAAGCAAAACCAAAAAACAGACGCCGCGCTCCACCGAGCGCGGCGTCTGCGTTTGTCAAAGAACCGCTTCGCCGGTTCTCGGACGGGAAAGGCTCCGGCCAGCGGGCCGGTTTCGCCGATCTTCTGCGGGAGATCCGGCGGGTCGGGGTGTTTTTGACCATGTTCACACAGATCACAGCCAAAAAACAATCGATCGCCACAGCGGACGGAGTGTCCGCTGTGGCTTGATTGACAAGCGGTGGCATGATATCAGCCGGGAAAGGGAAAGTTAACAAGCTTCACAAAAATATTACGAATTTCCGCAGGGAGGCACTTGACAAAAGCCCGCTTCGGGTGTATACTTTGCCCCGTCAGGTTGGGTCGCGGATAAAAGCGGCCCATCCATTCTATTGTGGTCATCGGAGAACGCCCGGTCGTAACCGGGAGGTTGAGAAGATGCCGGGTGCGCTCGGTCTGAAAGGCAGTTTCTGCTTTTGAGACCGGGCTTTTTTGCGTTTATCCGATCATTTTTTGGAGGTATGGAAGATGGAAATGACAGAAAAACCAATCAAACCGCTGTTTTTTAAGTATCTGCTGGCCGCCTTTGGCAGTGCCCTGGTGGGGGCGGTTTACACCCTGGTGGATATGGCGGTCATCGGCCAGTACGCCGGGCCTACGGGTACGGCAGCAATCGCATTGGTAATGCCGGTGTGGTCCTTTATTTGCAGTTTGGGTATCCTCACCGGAATCGGCGGCAGCGTGCTTTACAGCAACGCCAGAGGCGAAAGCGGTGCCCGGAAAGCCAACGCCATGTTTACCGCCGCCATGGTGGCAACAGCCGGCATTGCTGTGGTTGTCTGGCTGCTGATGATTTTCTGCGACAAGCAGCTGCTGC
>CAZYAD010000001.1:0-89926 GCA_964646225.1 uncultured Oscillospiraceae bacterium | reverse complement strand
TCATACGGCGGGGCAGGATCTTGCCGCGATCGGAAGTATACTTCCGCAGCTTGGCGGTATCCTTGAAGTCGATGTAAGCGACTTTATCCACGCAGAACTGGCAAACCTTCCGGCGGCGACGATTGTCGCGGGCGGGGCGCTCGGGTCTGTTTTCTCTTTCCATGATCGTATCCTCCTTCTGAAAAAGTTAGAAGGGAAGGTCGTTATCATCGCCGGGCAGCGCGGCAAAGGCGTTTCCGCCCAGACCGGCCATGGGATCAAACTCCCCGCCCCGGGGCGCTTCGCTCCTGGGCTGGCCGTCCCGCTTGGGCTCGGCAAAATGTACTTCTTCAGCAACGACTTCCACAGATTTGCGCTTGTTGCCCTGCTTGTCCTCCCAGTTACGGGTCTGGATGCGTCCGCAGACGGCAACGAGCTGGCCCTTGACGAAATACCGGCTGACAAACTCAGCAGTCTTGCCCCAGGCGACCACATCAATGAAGTCGGTCTGCGGCTGTTCGCCCTGGCGGGCAAAACTGCGGTTTACGGCAAGGGTAAAGGATGTGACAGAATTGCTATTCTGGGTCCGGCGAAGCTCAGGATCCGCCACCAGGCGGCCCATGAGGACGGCTTTGTTCAGCATGGCTGTACCCCCCTCTTATTCCTTATCCTTCGCAACGATGATGGAGCGGATGATACCGTCCGTAATCTTGTAGATACGATCCAGCTCAGCGGGGAAGTCGGGCTTGCAGTCAAACTCGACCAGGGTGTAGTAACCCTCGGGCATATCGTCGATGGCATAAGCCATGCGGCGCTTGCCCCACTCCTCGACCTTGACGATCTCGCCGTTGTCAGCGATCAGCGTGGTGAACTTCTCCACCAGACCCTTGATGGCCTCCTCGGTCAGGGTAGCGTTGACGATAAAGATCGTCTCATACTTACCGGTAGTTTTGGGCATTTTCTTTGCACCTCCTTTTGGACATTTGGCCTGTTCCATAGACAGGCAAGGATAACATATAGATATTACACGCAGTCCCCCGGTTTGTCAAGCAGTTTTTCAATTTTTTTCGCAGATATCCGCAGCTCTCAGTGCTTCTGCTGCTTCATCCATATCTTCATCACCAGGCTGTGGGGCAGCAGCTTGGTGGCCAGCACCTGCAAGCGGATGCTCCAGCCGGGAACACAGACCTCCCGCCCCTTTTGCGAGGCCCGCATGGCGGCGGCCACCACCTCCCGGGCGGTAAACAGCTTGTTGAAATAGGTGACGGCATCCTTTGAGGTGCGTTCCGCCCCCACAAAAAAATCAGTCTTCACCCACCCGGGGCAAAAGGCCGTCACCCGGATCCCCCGCTGCTGCAGCTCGGCGTTCAGGCTGCGGGCATAGCTGAGGACAAAGGCCTTGCTGGCGGCATAGATCCCCAGATAGGGCACCGGCTGAAAGGCCGAAAGAGAGTCCACCTGCAAAATGCGGCTGCCCTCCGGCATAAACGGCAGCGTGCGCTTGGTGATATTTACCATGGCCTTGCAGTTCAGGTCGATCATATCCAGATCGTCCTGCAATGGGATCTGCTCGTTGCTGCCGAACCGGCCAAAACCGCTGGCGTTGACCAGAAAGGTGACCCTGGGGCGACGGGCCTCCAGCTCCGCCTGAAAGCGTTCAAAGCTTTCGGGCTTCAGCAGATCCAGCGGCAGGATGTGCAGCGGCACCGAAACCTCCTGCTCCAGCTGGCGAAGGCGCTCCTCCCGCCGGGCGATGACCCAGATCTCCTGGATATCCCCCCGGGCGGCGGTCATTTTGACAAATTCACGGCCCATTCCCGAGGAAGCGCCGGTAATGATGGCTGTATTCATAGCTGTTTCTCCTTTCGACCGCAGCACGGTCCCGCGATTTCCTACAGTTTACCACAAGCTGCACAAAAAAGGAATGCAAATTTTGTGGAATTTTTTCCGAACAAATGTTTGCATTCGCCGAACAGATGTGCTATATTGGAGGCAGAAAGAAAACAGATGTTCGTCAGGAGGGCATGGATATGAAAAAACACGGAAAACGCATGGAGGCCGCAGGCACGCTGTCGCTGCTGCTTTTGGCCATGGCCTCGGACGGCGGCCGGATCGGCCTGCCCCTTCTGTTCGTGCTGTGCGCCCTGTCAGTGGGGCTGATTTTGCTGGGAGATATGTTCACCCGTCCCCGGCGGAAGTGCCGGAACGCCCGGCAGACCGCCGCTTCCGCAGCCGCCGCGCCTCAGACCGTCCTGCGCCCGGCAGCATGACCCTTCGCAGAAAGAACGACCTGTTCCCAGCTTTATGGGAACAGGTCGTTTTGCATTTCGGTCAGCGATGATACAGCCGCTTGGTCTGATAGTTGGGCTCACAGGTGAGATTGATGCCTAGCTTGCGGTAAATATCGGCATCCACCTGCGAGAGGATGACGGTGGAATGGGCCTCGCATCCGCGGAGATCCACCAGATGCTTCACCGCCCGTTCGGCCTCTCCGCTCATGGCCGCGCTGATGGACAGGGCCACCAGCACCTCGTCGGAGTGCAGCCGGGGGTTGTGATTGCCCAGAATGCCCACCTTCAGCTTCTGAATGGGCTCAATGACGCTGCGGGCGATGAGATTGCTCTCCCGGGGCATATTGCAGATGCTCTTGACAGCGTTGAGCAGCGCGGCGGCAGAGGGCCCCAGCAGATCGGAGGTGCGTCCGGTCACCAGCCGCCCATCGGGAAGCTGAATGGACACCGCCGGCCGGCCGGTCTCCTCGGCACGGGCCTGAGCGGCGGCCACGGCGGGCCGATCCTCAATGCCGATACCGATCTGCCGCATCAGCAGCTCGATCTTCTCCACGGCAGCCTCGGAGCCGGTACCCCGGCGAAGATCGCACCGTGCGGCATAGTAGCGGCGGATGATCTCAGCCTTGGAAGCCTGACGGCAGATATCATCGTCCACGATGGCATAGCCCGCCATGTTGACCCCCATGTCGGTGGGAGAATGATAGGGGCTCTGGCCGGAGATCTTTTCAAACACGGCGTTGAGCACCGGGAAGGCCTCCACATCCCGGTTGTAGTTCACGGTGGTGATGCCATAGGTCTCCAGATGATAGGGGTCGATCATGTTCACATCGTTCAGGTCGGCAGTGGCCGCCTCATAGGCCAGATTGACCGGATGCTTCAGCGGCAGATTCCAGATGGGGAAGGTCTCGAACTTGGCGTAGCCGGCATGGATCCCGTGGAGATTTTCATGATACAGCTGAGAAAGGCACACCGCCAGCTTTCCGGAGCCGGGCCCCGGAGCGGTGACCACCACCAGCGGCCGCTGGGTCTCCACATATTCATTTTTGCCAAAGCCATTTTCGCTGACGATCATGGGCACATTGGAGGGATACCCGTCGATGGGATAATGGCGGTATACCCGCAGCCCCAGCTTCTCCAGCTTCTGCTGAAAGGCCTCCACCGCCGGCTGACCGGTGTAGCAGGTGATGACCACGCTGCTGACAAACAGCCCAAACTCCCGGAAGGCATCGATCAGCCGCAGCACATCCTGATCGTAGGTAATGCCCAGATCCCCCCGGATCTTGTTCTTGACGATATCCCCGGCATTGATGGCAATGAGGATCTCCGCCTTGTCGGACAGCGCCTTGAGCATCTGGATCTTGCTGTCCGGCGCAAAGCCCGGCAGCACCCGTGAGGCGTGAAAATCATCGAACAGCTTGCCGCCGAACTCCAGATACAGCTTGCCCCCCAGTGCCTGGATGCGCTTGCGGATCTCGGCAGACTGCTTTTCGATATACAGCTGATTGTCAAACCCGATCTTATTCATGACTCGTTCCCCTTTTTCCGTATTTCCATGCGATCTTTAAGCTCTAACAACATATCATTTTACCATAATCCCCGCCATTTACAAGCCAAAACAGGCCGAAATCCCCGCCAAAATTTTTGCTGAAAATTTATCCGTTTTTTCTTCTTCCTGCTCTTCCTTTTTCTTCCGTTATGGTTTATAATAAAGCTGTGTCTCCACCTTTGGGTGAAAACACAAAATTTTATACAGAAAGAGAGAGATGTCCCATGCGTAATTCCCGCAAGCTGTTCGCGCTTCTGCTCTCGCTGTCGATGCTGCTTTCCCTGTTCAGCGTCGGCGCGTTTGCCGAAGAACCAGTCCTGATCTCCGCGCCCAATATGCCCGCCGCGGATACCGCCGTTCAGGATCCGCCGGAAGCCGCGGCCTCCGGTGCAGTCACGATCCTGTACACCAACGATGTCCATACCTACATCAACAAGGGCCTGAGCTATGCCTCGGTGGCTGCCATGAAAAAAGAGCTCACCGAAGCCGGACAGAGCGTCCTGCTGGTGGATGCCGGCGACCATATCCAGGGTACCGCCTTCGGCTCCATGGACAAGGGAAAGACCATCATCAGCCTGATGAATGCCGCAGGCTATGATCTGGCCACTCTGGGCAATCACGAGTTCGATTACGGCATGGACGGCTGCATGAACGCCATCCAGTGGGCAGAGTTCCCCTATGTGTCCTGCAACTTCTACCATGAGAAGGCCGGCGTTGCCGGCGACCCCGTGCTCAACGCCTATCAGGTGTTCGAGCTTGGCGGCGTGAAGGTCGCCTTCGTGGGCATCACCACCCCCGAATCCTTCACCAAGTCCACCCCCGCCTACTTCCAGAATGAGGCCGGCGAATACATCTACGGCATTGCCGGCGGTACCGACGGCGCGGCGCTGTACGCCGCCGTGCAGGCTGCCATCGACAAGGCCGCTGCCGAGGCCGATTATGTCATCGCTCTGGGCCATCTGGGCGATGATCCCGCCTCCGATCCCTGGAATTCCGAGGATGTCATCGCCAACACCACCGGCCTGGATGCCTTTATCGACGGCCACTCCCACTCCACCGTGGAGCACAAGGAGGTCCTGGACAAGGTCGGCAAGACCGTGGTTCTGACCCAGACCGGCGAATACTACGGCGCCATCGGTCAGATGACCATCACCGCAGAGGGCATCCAGACCCGACTGGTCACCGAGTACGAAGGCTCTGACGAGACCGTCAAGGCCCTGCAGGATGCCTGGATCGCCAAGCTGGACGCCGAACTGGGCCAGGTCATCGGCAAGTTGGAGGCTCCTCTGGACAACTACGATGCCGAGGGCAACCGTCTGGTGCGCAAGCAGGAGACTAACACCGGCGACTTTGCCGCCGATGCCCTGTATTATCTGTTTGACAGCATGGGTCTGGATGTGGACTTCGCCATCATGAACGGCGGCGGCGTCCGCAACAAGGCCATCCCCGCCGGCGATATCACCTACAAGACCTGCAAGGATATCCACACCTTCGGCAATGTGGCCTGCCTGCAGACCATCACCGGCCAGCAGCTGCTGGATGCTCTGGAGTGGGGTGCCAAGGATGCCAACGCCGCAGGCACCAAGGAGTGCGGCGGCTTCCTCCAGGTCTCCGGCCTGAAGTATACCATTGATACCTCCATCCCCTCCACCGTTCAGAAGGATGACAAGGGCGTCTGGACCGGCGGCCCCACCGGCGAATACCGCGTGAAGGATGTGCAGGTTCTCAGCCGCGAGACCGGTGCTTACGAGCCGCTGGATCTCACCGCAAAGTACAACCTGGCCGGTTATAACTACACCCTGCGCGACCTGGGCGACGGCTTCAATATGTTTGACGGTGCCGTCAATGTGCTGGACTATGTGATGGAGGACTATATGGTTCTGGCCAATTATGTCCAGTCCTTTGAAAACGGCGTGGTCACCGGCTATGCCCAGCCCGCCGGCCGCATCACCCTTCTGGCGGATGTGCTCAGCGACTATCCTGATGTGGATAGGAACGTCTGGTATTCCGAGGCCGTCCGCTACGCAGTGACCAACAACATCATGAACGGCACCGGCAAGGGCTTTGAGCCCGACGCCACCGTCACCCGCGCCACCGTGTTCCACACCCTGTGGAATCTGGAGGGCAAGCCCACTCCCGAGGCCGCTGCAGTCCTCACCGAGGGCGAGACCTGGGCGGTGGACGCCGCCAGCTCCGCCTTTGCAGATGTGGTGGGCACCTGGTATGACCTGTCGGCCAACTGGGCCGCTGAGGTCGGACTGACCACCGGCGACGACACCGGCGCTTATGCCGGTGACCGCACCATCACCCGTGCCGAGATCGTCACCATCCTGTACCGCTACGCGCAGTACAAGAGCATGGATGTCTCCGTGGGCGAGGACACCAACATTCTGTCCTATGAGGACGCTCTGGAGGTTGCAGAATACGCCATTTCCGCCTTCCAGTGGGCCTGCGGCGAGGGCATCGTTACCGGCATCGGCAACGGTCTGGCCCCCCAGGGCAGCGCCACCCGCTCTCAGCTGGCCGTCATGCTCTTCCGTTTCTGCCAGGAATAACGGAATCTGCCCGCAAAGCAGCAATGCGTCCGGAGCCCTTCGCTCCGGACGCATTTTCGTTTGTCAGAAAAGCCCTTTTCCCGCCGCGCCTGCTTCACGGCAGGCAGCTCGGTTTCCGCCGGTGCCGGGTGTCTGCGCCTCACACCTGTCCCCGGGCCTCCAGCGCCTTGGTCAGACAGCTGCATCTGTGTGTCCCCACATAGCCCCGATCGCCGCACAGCGGACAGTCCGGCCGGTCGGCCAGCCAGTCCTCCGGCTTGCCCAGCTGCTGCAGCAGCGTCTGCTGCCGCGCCAGATAGCCCTGATATTCCCGCGCCAGCCCGGCCTTTTCCGCAGGCTTGGCCCGCGCCATGCGGGAGGCGCACAGCCGCAGGGCGCTTTCGTTTTCGGCATAGTCCGGCGACTGCTGCCGCAGCCAGCTGCGGCGCTCCTCCAGCGCCAGCGCCCGCTTCTGCCGCTTTTCCTGCATCTCCCGCAGGATAACGCTCTCGGCCGACTCCCGCACCTGGGCGGACTGTCCGGGCCGGGGACGGGCCTTTTTCTCGCCGTTATCCACCGCCTCAGCCGTGCGGTAGCCCTGCTCCATCCAGGAGCACAGCACCTTGTGGAGGTACGGCCAGCTCAGCCGCCCGGCCCCCAGCAGCGTCGCATCATAGGCCTTCCGCAAAAGTTCCTCCGGGACGCCCATCTCCTCCCACCGGTCGATGTATTTCTGCTCGCTCTCTCCGGGCAGACGGTCATGAATGCCCAGCAGCGAAAGCACCTGTGCGCCCCGGGTGCGGCGCGCCTTCTGCCGTGCCAGATAATCTGCGGCTGCCTCATAATTGTCCAGTCCCAGATCGTACCAGCGATAGGCCTGCTTCTCCACCTCCCGGGCGGTGAGCCGACCCCGCTGGGCGCAGTCGCCCAGCAGCAGCGCCAGCACCTCCGGCGGCAGTCCCAGCGCCTGATACACATTCAGCAGGCTCTCCAGCTCCCGCCGGTTGAGGAAGCGCCCCACCTGACTCTCAAAATAATCGCACAGTCCGGAAAAGGCAGCATCCTCCTCCCGCGCCTGCGTCAGCTCGGCCACCGGATAGGTGTTTTCCTGCCGCGGCGGCGGTGTGGTGCGGTTGGCCGCCAGGCCATAGACCACCAGCAGCTGGGCGGCCTTTTTTACCCGCTCGGGAGGCATTTCCAGTTCCCGGGACGCCTGCTCCAGGGTGCAGCCGCCGTCCTGTCCGGCAGCGCAGGCATACAGCAGCGCCGCGTCGCCGTCCCGCAGCCGGGCCAGCGCGGCCATGGCCTCCCGCCCGGTTTTTTCGGCCCGAAGCCGGGTCTGCTCCATGGAATCGCCCCCTCCTTTCGCACAGCTTTATCGTTTGCCAACAAATTATAACAAAAAAGCCTTCGTCCGTAAAGCAAAAAAGGATGGAAATTTTCTTCCATACCTGTTATACTGGGAATGACAGGCGCGGAGTCCGTTGTTCCGCGTCCTTTGGTTCGTCTGTTTCGAAAGGAGCGATGTCTGTGGTTTCCTTTTACGGGCTGGCGTTGGGAAACGCCGCCGATTATCAGCGGGAGCTTCTCTCCTGCACCGTGTTTGATCATCTTGCCCTGGCGGTACAGGCCGCCGGCGGCCGGCTCTTCCTCTGCGGAGAGGAAAGCGGCGGCGCCGTGTCCTCTCCGGAGGATTTCTGGGCCCGGGTGGGGGATGGCTGTGCCCTGCTGCTGCTGGCCCCTGCCGCCGCACTCAGCGCCGACGCACTGACCCGTCTGGCAAAGCAGCCCGAGCCCGCCTGTCTGGTGGCCGGGCGGCAGCCGCTGGCGGTCTTCGGTCAGGCAGCGGCCCTGCGGGGCTGTGACCTTTCCCGTCTGCCCGGCGAGCTGGCCCAGGTGCAGGCAGGCCCTGCCGAGGGGCTGGTGGTCTCGGATGCCGAAAGCGCCTATGCCGTTCAGGAGCAGCTGCGCCGCCGCATCAACCTGGACTGGATGAAAAAGGGCGTCACGCTGGTGGATCCCAACACCACCTTCATCGATCCCCGGGCCGTGCTGGCCCCGGGCTGCACCCTGCTGCCCGGCTGCATGATCCACGGGGAAAGCACGGTGGCCGCCGGCGCGGTCATCGGCCCCAAC
This sequence comes from uncultured Oscillospiraceae bacterium, assembly GCA_964646225.1. Lineage (GTDB taxonomy): Bacteria > Bacillota > Clostridia > Oscillospirales > Butyricicoccaceae > UBA4644. Next base: position 81,440 of record CAZYAD010000001.1, on the reverse strand, counting down.
ACCTGGCTGAAAAGCGCCCACATCGGGGAGCGTGTCACGGTCAACGCCTCTCAGGTGGTGGAAAGCTCCGTCGGGGCAGACACCACCGTAGGCCCCTTTGCCTATATCCGCCCCGGCTGCGTCATTGGTGAGAAGACCCGCATCGGCGATTTTGTGGAGTTGAAAAACTCCCGCATCGGTGATGGCACCAAGGTCTCGCATTTGACCTATATCGGCGACAGCGACTTTGGCAAGGGCATCAATGTGGGCTGCGGCGTAGTCACGGTCAATTACGACGGCAAGAAGAAATACCGCACCACGGTGGAGGATCATGCCTTCATCGGCTGCAATGTCAATCTGGTCTCGCCCGTTAAGGTGGGCAGGGGGGCTTATCTGGCCGCCGGAGGCACCATCACCGAGGAAGTTCCGGAGGACGCGCTGGTGGTGGCCCGGGCCCGCGCGGTGGTCAAGCCGCTGTGGGCCAAAAAGCGCCGGGAGGACGGCAAGCTGTAAGCCGCCCTTCCGCGATTTCGTTGTGCCTTTTATTTATAAAAGAGATAAATATTTTCAGGGGGTAATCCATATGTATATCCACGGTCCTCACGGACAGCTGAAGCTGTTCGCCGGCAATTCCAATCCCGCTCTGGCCAAGCGCATCGCTGACGCCATGGGCCTGACGCTGGGCGATGTCACCTGCAAAAAGTTCGCCGACGGCGAGATCTCGGTCAACTTTGGCGAGACCGTCCGCGGCTGCGATGTGTTCCTGATCCAGTCCACCTGCTGCCCGGTGAATGACAACTTCATGGAGCTGCTCATCATGATCGACGCCTGCCGCCGGGCCTCTGCCAGCCGCATCACCGCCGTCATGCCCTATTTCGGCTATGCCCGCCAGGACCGCAAGGCCCGTCCCCGGGACCCCATCTCCGCCAAGCTGTGCGCCGAGATGCTGGAGGCCGCCGGTGCCGACCGGGTGCTGACCATGGACCTGCACGCCAATCAGATCCAGGGCTTCTTCAACATCCCGGTGGACAACCTGCTGGGCACTGCCATCCTGACTCAGCACTTCTTTGACAAGATCGGTGCCAACCATCCCGACTATGTGGTGGTCTCCCCCGACCTGGGCTCTGTCACCCGCGCCCGCAAGTTCACCGACAAGCTGGATCTGCCCATGGCCATCGTGGACAAGCGCCGTCCCAAGCCCAATGTGTCCGAGGTCATGAACATCATCGGCGATGTGAAGGATAAGCATGTCATCCTGGTGGACGACATGGTGGACACCGCCGGCACCCTGTGCAACGGTGCCAAGGCCCTGATGGAGCGCGGCGGTGCCAAAAGCGTCACCGCCTGTGCCACCCACGGCGTGCTGTCCGGCCCGGCCATTGAGCGGCTGGAAGGCAGCGTTATCGACAAGCTGGTGCTGCTGGACACTATCCCCGTAGAGGGCGAAAAGGCTGTGGACAAGATCCAGGTGCTCACCGTGGCCGACCTGTTTGCCGAGGCCATCCACCGCATCTACGACGAGCACGCCATCTCTGACCTGTTCAACTGAGCATTTCATCATTACGGGGCCGCCGCCGCTTTGGGTGCGCGGCCCCTCTGCAAAGGAGTTTTACCCATTTTTCGACGCAAGAAGGCCGCCGCGCCCCAGAACGTGGACTATATTATCTGCGGGCTGGGCAATCCCGGCGGAAAGTACCAGACCACCCGCCACAATGTGGGCTTCATCGCTCTGGATCTGCTGGCCGAAAGGGTCGGCGCGGGCCGCCTGACCCAGACCAAATGCAAGTCGGTCTACGGCTTCTGCACCATCGCCGGCAAATCGGTGCTCCTGATGAAGCCCCAGACCTTCATGAACCTTTCCGGCGAGGCCGTGCGGGATATGCTGCACGCCTTTTCCGTCCCGCCGGAAAACCTGATCGTCATTTTTGACGACGCCGACCTGGCCCCCGGCCGCATCCGCATCCGGAAAAACGGCTCCGCCGGTACCCACAATGGAATGCGCAACATCGTCTACCTGCTGGAAAACGACCGTTTTCCCCGGGTCAAAGTGGGCATTGGCAAGCCCGACCGGGAGCATGGCGAGGATATGGCGGACTTTGTCCTCTCCCCCATGGACAGCGACACCTACGCCGCCTGCAAGGCTGTCCCTGACCTGATCCTGGATCTGCTGGAGCATGGCATCGACCACGCCATGCAGGAATACAACAAATTCACCCCCCAGAAATAAGGAGGCTTCTTATGCTGTATATTAAAAACGGAACCGTCAAAACCATGGCCGGCCCCGACCTGGAAAACGGCTGCGTCCTGATCGGTGATGACGGAAAGATCGTTGCCGTTGGCACCGATATTCCCTGCCCGGCGGATGCCCGGGTGCTGGATGCCCAGGGCCGTCTGGTGACCCCCGGCTGCGTGGAGGCCCACTGCCATGTGGGTCTGGATAACGAAGGCATGGGCTGGGAGGGCCACGACTATAATGAGATCGTGGAGCCCCTGACCCCGCAGCTGCGGGCCATCGACTCCATCAATCCCATGGATGAGGCCCTTTCTCTGGGCCTGAAGGGCGGCGTCACCACCGTCTGCACCGGCCCGGGCAGCGCCAATGTGGTAGGCGGCACCTTTGCTGCCATCAAGCTGGCGGGCAAGCGGGTGGACAGCATGATCGTCAAGGAGCCGCTGGCCATGAAGTGTGCCTTTGGCGAAAATCCAAAGCGTTGCTACGGCCAGAGCAGCAAAAAGTCTCCCATGACCCGCATGGGCACTGCCGCCCTGCTGCGGGAGCTGCTGTTCCGGACCCGCCGTTACATGGAGGATAAGGAATCCGGCAAGAACCCGCCCTTCGACTTCAAGCTGGAATCCATGATCCCCGTGCTCAGGGGCGAGCTGCCTCTGAAGGCCCACGCCCACCGGCACGATGATATCCTCACCTCCATCCGCATTGCAAAGGAGTTCGGCGTCCGCCTGACGCTGGATCACTGTACCGATGGTGCCCTCATTGCAGACGAGCTGGCCCGGGAGGGCTATCCCGCCTTTGTGGGCCCCACCTTCGGCGGCAAGAGCAAGATCGAGCTGATCAACAAGAGCTTTGATACCCCCCGCATCCTGCACGAGGCCGGGGTGGACATCGCCATCATCACCGATGCCCCGGTCATCCCCATCCAGTATCTGCCCCTGTGCGCCGGTCTGGCCTGCAACGCCGGTCTACCCTATGAGGAGGCCTGGAAGGCCATCACCGTCAACCCCGCCCGTCTCACCGGCATCGGCGACCGTGTCGGTTCGCTGGAGCCCGGCAAGGACGGCGATCTGGTGATCTGGACGGCCGATCCCCTGACCCAGGTAGGGGCAGAGGCCGCTGTCACCGTGGTCAACGGCAAAATCGTCTATCAGGCGTAACCCCGTCCCCTTTCGCCCTTGGCGCACTCAACGGGAGAGCTGCCGGCACCGCCGACGGAGGGAGCGCGTATGCTCTCCGCCAGCCTCCGCTCTGAGAAGCCGCGCTTCCGAAAAAAGCAGGCTTCCGGCAGCGCCTCCCCGGTTCTCCGCCTCCAACACCCCGTTCCCGCCGGGAACGGGGTAATACCCGTTTGCTAAAAACCAGCTTTTTCAGAAAGGAGTTCCCCATGGAACCGCTGTTCGCCCTTCCCCGCGCCCTGCCGGAATATCCCCGGCTGCTGCGTGCCGCCCGCGAGGGTCTGCCTGCCGCCGTTTACGGCGTCTCCCCCGTCCATCGGGCCCATCTGGCCGCCGCCCTGCTGGACGATCTGCCCCGTCGTCCGGTGTGTGTGTTGCTGCGAGATGAGCAGGCGGCCAGAACCTTTGCCGCCGATCTGCTGGCACTGGGCGGGCCGGAGGCCGTTCTGCTTCCCTGCCGCGACCTGGTGTTCCACAATATGGAGGGCGTCTCTCACGAATACGAGCAGCAGCGGCTCTGGGCTCTGCGGCAGCTGCAAACCGGCGCTGCCCGGGTTTTGTGTGCCCCTGCTGATGCCCTGATGCTGCGCACCCTGCCCCCCGAGGCGCTGGAGCGCTCAGTGCTCACCCTTGCCTCCGATGGCAGCTACCGGGTAGAGGAGCTGGTGGAGCGGCTGCTGCTGGCAGGCTACACCCGGGGCTCGCAGGTGGAGGGCCCTGGCCAGTTCGCCCTGCGCGGCGGCATTCTGGATGTGTTTCCTGCCGGAGACGCCGCCCCCATCCGTGCAGAGTTCTGGGGGGACGAGGTGGACTCGCTCTGCCGCTTCGACCCCATGACTCAGCGCCGGGGCGAGTCCGTTCCCTCCGTCTCCGTTCTCCCGGTGCGGGAGGCCCTTCCCACGCTGGCAGAGGGAGGCATCGACGGTCTGTGCGCCGCGCTGCGCAAGCTGGCCGGGCGGAAATCCACCGGCCAGAAGCTGGAGGAGACCCTCCTGCATGACGCCGACACACTGGAGCAGCTGCGCGCCCTGCCCGCCGCCGACCGCTACCTGTCCCAGATCTATCCTCAGATGGCCTGTGGGCTGGACTATCTGCCGGAGGACACCCTGTTCCTTCTGTGCGACACCCCCGCCGTGCTGGAATGCGCCCAGGGCTTCGCCCATCGGCAGGCCGAGGAGCTTTCCCATCTGCTGGAGGAGGGCCTGCTGGCCCCTACCAAAGCCGGCTTCGGTCTGGATGACCGGCAGCTGCGCGCCCGACTCTCCGCCCCCATCCAGCTGGACAGCTTTCTGGGCGGCAACGCCTTTTCTCCCCGGGAGGTGCTTTCGCTGGAGGTCAAGCAGCTGTCCACCTCCTCCGTTGGGCTGGAGGCGCTGCTGCGGGATGTGCAGGACTACCTGCGGCTGGATTACACCGTCTTTCTGCTGACCGCCGGCCGCAGCCGCGCTCAGAATCTGACCCAGCTGCTGCGGGAGCAGGATATTCCCTGCACCGACGACCCGGAGCAGGCCGGTCCCCGCCGGGTGTGTGTCCTGCCCCAGAGCCTTTCGGCCGGCGCAGAATATCCCGTGCTCAAAACCGTTTTTCTGTGTGAAAGCGGCCAGAGCCTGAAAAAGCCCACCAAAAAACGGAGATCCGGCAAGGACGCCATCAAAAGCTTTTCCGACCTGCACCCCGGCGATCTGGTGGTGCATGAGCACCACGGCATCGGCCGCTTCGTGGGTGTGGAGCGCATCCAGGTGGACAAGGTCTGGCGGGATTACATCCGCATCGCCTTTGCGGGCAGCGACTCGGTCTTTGTCCCCGCCACCGGACTGGATCTGGTGAGCAAGTACATCGGCAACCCCGAGCAGGAAAGCGTCCGCCTGTCCAAGCTGGGAGGCGTTTCGTGGCAGAAGGCCAAGCAGCGTGCCAAAAAAAGCGCCGCCGATCTGGCGGAGCAGCTTTTGCAGCTGTATGCCGCCCGGCAGAAAAACCCCGGCTTCGCCTTTTCCCCCGATGACGACTGGCAGCGCGCCTTTGAGGAGGCCTTTCCCTACGAGGAGACCGAGGATCAGCTGCTCTGTGCCCAGGAGATCAAGCGGGATATGGAGCGCCCCGTGCCCATGGACCGGCTGCTGTGCGGCGATGTGGGCTTTGGCAAAACCGAGGTAGCCTTCCGCGCCATCATGAAGTGCCTGCTTTCCGGCAAGCAGGCGGCCATTCTGGTGCCCACCACCGTGCTGGCCCGGCAGCACTATTTTTCGGCCATGGAGCGTTTTTCGGGCTATCCTGTCAAGGTGGACATGATGAGCCGCTTCCGCACCCGCCAGCAGCAGGAGGAGACCCTCCGCAAGGTGAAAAACGGACAGGTGGATCTGCTCATCGGCACCCATCGCATTTTGCAGAAGGACATCCGCTTCAAGGATCTGGGCCTGCTGGTGGTGGACGAGGAGCAGCGCTTCGGCGTCGCCCACAAGGAGCGCATCAAGCAGATGGCCCAGGGCATCGATGTGCTGACCCTGACGGCCACCCCTATCCCCCGCACCCTGAACATGGCCCTGTCGGGCATCCGGGACATGAGCGTCCTGGAGGAGGCCCCCATGGGCCGCCAGCCGGTGCAGACCTATGTGCTGGAGCACAACGACGCCATCCTTCGGGATGCCATCCGTCGGGAGCTGGCCCGGGGCGGACAGGTGTATTACCTGCACAACCGCATTGATTCCATCGACCAGACGGCGCTGAAGCTGCAGGCCGCCTTTCCCGATGTTCCCATCTCCGTGGCCCACGGCCGCATGACCGAGGATCAGATGAGCGATGTAATGAGCCGGATGTACGGCGGCGAGGTCTCCATTCTGGTGTGTACCACCATCATCGAGACCGGCGTGGACATCCCCAATGTGAACACCCTCATCATCGAGGATGCCGACCACATGGGTCTGGCCCAGCTGCACCAGATTCGCGGGCGGGTGGGCCGCTCCAACCGCCATGCCTATGCCTATCTCACCTATCGCCGGGGCAAGGTGCTCACCGAGGTGAGCCAGAAGCGCCTTTCGGCCATCCGGGAATTTGCCGAGTTCGGCTCCGGCTTCAAGATCGCCATGCGGGATCTGGAGATCCGGGGCGCGGGCAATGTGCTGGGCGCCGAGCAGAGCGGCCACATGATGGATGTAGGCTATGACCTGTACCTCCAGCTGCTGGCCGAGGCCACGGCGGAGCTCAAGGGCGAAGCCCCCGTCCGCCGCACCGACTGCACCGCCGATCTGCTGGTTTCCGCCGGTCTGCCCCAGAATTATGTATCCGATGCCGCCACCCGGGTGGATCTGTACCGCCGCATCGCCATGATCTCCTCGCTGGAGGACTACAGCGATATGCAGGATGAGCTGATCGACCGCTTCGGCGACCCGCCCAGGGCTGCCTGCGCGCTGCTGGACATCGCCCTGCTGCGGGCCGACGCCACCCGCGCCGGGGTGTATGAGATCACCCAGAAAAACGGCAGTCTGCTGCTGTTCTTCCGCCCGGAGGCGCTGGAGGGTGCCGCCGCCTGCTGCGCCGTCCCCGCCTTCCGGGGCCGCATCTTCCTTTCGGCCGGCGACAAGCCCTATATCACCCTGAAGCTGCGGCCTGCCGACGATCCGCTGGCCCAGGCCCGCGCCCTGATCGACCTTTACAGCGGGCCTGAAAAATGATATACTATGTCCGTGATCCCGATTCAGGAGGCATCTCTATGTTCAAAAAGCTCACCGCGCTGGCCCTTTCCGCCCTGGCGCTGCTTGCGCTGCTTTCCGGCTGCTCCCCCAGCCCCACTGCCCTGTCGGTGGGCGACCGTAAAGTGGATGCCGCCGAGTACGCCTTTTACCTCTACTACAACCGCACCAACACCGACGAGGCCAGCGGCACCGTGCTGTATACCGAAGCCGACACCGCCGCCGCGCGGGAGACAGCGCTGGAGCAGATCGTCACCACCGAGGTGGTGCGTCTGAAATGTCAGGAACTGGGGCTGGAGCTTTCCGAGGCCCAGAAGACCACTCTGCAGCGCAACAAGGACCGGCTGGTGGAGTCGCTGGGCGGCACCGCCGCCTATCTGGAATATCTGAAGCAGACCAATCTCACCGACCGCGGCTATGACAAGTTCCAGGCCAACGCCTATTATTACGACATTCTGTACACCTGCATGACCCAGGAAAATCAGGCGCAGTTCACCGATGAGAAGCTGCGGCAGTACTTTGCCGGGCACTATGCCACTGCAAAGTACATCTATCTGTCTCTGCTGGACGCCGATGGCCAGCCGCTGGATCAGGATCTGCGGGATATCCAGACCCAGCTGGCGGAAAGTCTTGTGACCCAGGCCCAGGCGGAGGGCGCCGACTTTGACGCCCTGATGGCGCAGTACAGCGAGGATCCCTTCATGACTGCGACAGGCATCCCCATCAGCCAGCAGGAGGCCGCCAGCACCGAGTCCCTTTCCACCCTGTTCGACCTGGCGGAGGGGGAGGTCAGCGGGCTCCTCACCTGCTCTGACGGCTATTATATCCTCAAGCGCTGCCCCATTCCCGCCGGCTATTATGATGAAAACCAGTCGGACATCTATCAGGCCGCGCTGGATCAGCAGTTTGCCGAAATGCTGGACGGCTGGAAGCTGGAATATACCGTCACCCTCCAGCCTCTGGTGGAGGAGATCACCCTGAACAACCTGCGGGACTATATCAAGTGACCGCACCTAAAGACGCCTCCGTACCGCTTGGTACGGAGGCGTCTTTGTCTGTCTGGCAGCCGGCGGGCCGGGTCCGCATCCTTCGTCAGCGCCGTCCCCGCCATTGCCCGTCTGCCCCTTACGGCCGCCGGGGCTCGATGCGCCGGAACAGCAGCGTGATGCACCACAGAGCACAAAGCCCCACCAGCCCATAAACGATGCGGCTGCCCAGCGCCGCCTGCGAGCCAAAGATCCATGCCACCAGATCGAACCGGAACAGCCCCATCAGTCCCCAGTTGAGCCCGCCGATCACCAGCAGCGAAAGCGCGGTCTTGTCCATAAAAGCCACCTCCCTCAGGCCGCCGCACCGGGCGAACCCGTTTCTGCAACCTTTTTTCCATAGTTTTCGGTTTTCGGATAGAAATATGCAGAGAAATGTGTTATACTGAAAAAAATTCCTGCAAAGGAGCCGTTTTTCATGGAGCATCTCTGCGACTGCCACACCCACACCTGGTATTCCTTCGACGCCCAATGCACGGTGGAGGAGCTGTGCCGCGCCGCCCACGCCTATGGGCTTTCCGCCGTGGCCATGACTGAGCATTACGATTATGACGGCGGTACCGGCGGCGATTATTACGAGGCCCGCGTCTCCCGCCGTATGGCGGAGCTTTCCCGGGCCCGCACCCGCTGGGAGGGCCGGCTGGAGATTCTGTGCGGCATCGAGCTGGGCCAGCCGCATCTGGAGCCGGAGGCCGCCCGGCGCCTGGCCGACAGTGACGGGCTGGATCTGGTCATCGGCAGCCTGCACGAGCTGCGTCCCCACCGGGATATTTACCGGGACCTGGTGCTGGACACGCCCGAGGCCTGCGACGCCGCCTACCGGGATTTCTTTCAGGAGGCGCGGGAGCTGGTGCGTCTGTGCGATGTGGATGTCTTCGGCCACTACGACTATCCCCTGCGGCTGATGGGCAGGGCCGGCGTGGCCCCCAATATGGAGCGCTGGCAGGAGCTGATGCTGCCCTTTCTGAAGGATCTGGCCCAAAGCGGCATCGCCCTGGAGCTGAACACCACCGGTCTGCGCCGCTGGATGGGCCGCCCCGCCGGGGAGCCCTGGCTGCTGGAGCGCTTCCGCGCCTTTGGCGGCAGCAGGGTCACCATTGGCTCCGACGCCCACCACAGCGCCCATGTGGGGCTGGGCGTCCGGGAGACCTGTGCCCTGCTGCGGGAATGCGGCTTTGACAGCGTGACCGTTTATCGCCGGCGCAGGCCGGTACAGCTTTCCATCTGAGGTGAACCGCCATGCGTACCTTTGAAGAAAAAGCGTTTGCCAAGCTCAACCTGTACCTGGGCGTCCGGGATCTGCGGCCCGACGGCTACCACGAGCTGGTGACCGTCTTCCAGTCCATCGATCTGTGCGACCTGGTGGCCATTTCCCTGCACCACCGGGGCGAGATCTCCCTGCGGTGCAACCTGCCCTACCTCCCCACCGACGGCCGCAATCTGGCGGTCAAGGCGGCAGAGGCTTTTTTCCGCGTGACCGGTCTGGAAAATCCCGGCCTGAATATCAATATCAAGAAGGTCATCCCCGTGGGTGCCGGTATGGCGGGCGGCAGCACCGATGCCGCCTGCGTCCTGCGGCTGCTCAACCGCGCCTTCGGCATGCCCCTCAGCAGCCGCCGTCTGGCGGAGACCGCCCTCACTCTGGGAGCCGATGTGCCCTTCTGTCTGTTCGGCGGCACCGCGCTGGCCCGTGGCGTAGGCGAAAAGCTCCACCCCCTGCCTCCGCTGCCTCCCTGCTTTTTCGTGGTGGGGAAGCCGGGCTTCTCGGTGTCCACTGCTGATGCCTTCGGCCTGTATGACCGGCAGCCCCCACGGGATTACCCCTCCGACGCTCCCCTGCGGGAGGCCCTGGGCCGGGGCGACCTGACGGCGGTGGCAGACAGCCTTTACAACGCGCTGGAGGCCCCCGTCGGCGGGCAGCGGCCCCTGATCCTCCGGCTGCGGGAGTCGCTGCTGTCCTCCGGTGCGCTGGGTGCCCGGATGACCGGCTCCGGCTCGGCGGTCTACGGTATGTTTGCAGAGGAGGAGGCCGCCCGCGCCGCCGCCCGCGATTTGCGTGGCCTCTGCCGGGAGGTTTATCTCTGCCGGCCGTTCCCGGGACGAAAGTAACAAGCTTATTTCATATCAGGAGGTACCAAGCTATGGAAACCATCAAGCAAAGCATCATCGACCGGGTCAAAGCCTTTCCCGGCCACACATCCGTTTACTTCAAGGACCTGACCGGAGGCGAAAGCTTCAGCTACAATGCCGAAGAGCCCATGGTGGCCGCCAGCGTCATCAAGCTCACCGTGATGGCTGAGCTGTTCCGCCAGATCGAGGCAGGGCTGATCTCCCGGGAGCAGAAGCTCACCGTCCGGGATGAAAACCGGGTGCCCATCTGCGGCGTGCTGACCCTGATGCACACCGGCATGGAGGTCACCCCCATCGACCTGTGCTGGCTGATGATCACCATTTCGGACAACATGGCCACCAATATGCTCATCGACCTGCTGGGCATCCCCAACATTCAGGAAAACATCCGCCGTCTGGGACTGGAGGGCGTGGAGCTCAACCGCAAGCTGTTCGAAAAGCGCCCCGAGTACCGGCAGAAGCGCAATTACGTCTCCGCCGCCGGGATCGGCCGTCTGCTGGAGCTGCTCTATCGCGGAGAGGTGGTCAGTCCCGCCGCCTCCCGGGAAATGCTGGATATGATGCTGGCCCAGCAGTGTACCAACAAGATCCCCCTGCTGCTGCCCGGAGAGGGCCGCGCCGCCCACAAAACCGGTGAGGACGAGGGCATCACCCACGATACCGGCATCATTTACGCCAAAAAGCCCTTTATCGTCTGCTACATCAACTCTCAACTGGAGCCCGGCACCGAGGGCCGGATGAATGTTCAGATCGGTCAGATCACCCGGGAGCTGTGGGACGCCATGGGCGGCGAGCCTGAGGAGGCCCAGGCATGACCGTTCTGGTGCTGGACGGCCAGGGCGGGCGGCTGGGCAGCCAGCTGGTGAAGGAGATCGTCCGGCTGTTTCCAGACCAGGAGCTGCTGGCCATCGGCACCAACAGCATGGCCACCGAGCGGATGCTCAAGGCCGGCGCGTCCCGGGCCGCCACCGGCGAAAACGCCGTGACCGTAGCCTGCCGCCGGGCCGATGTGATCCTTGGCCCCATGGGCATGGTGATCGCCGACGCCCTGCTGGGCGAGGTCACCCCCCTGATGGCCCGGGCCGTGGGGCAGAGCCGCGCCGTGCGCATCCTTCTGCCCTCTGACAAATGTGAAACCCTGGTGGCCGGGATCGGCCCCCAGCCCATGACCGAGCTCATCCGGGACGCCATGGTCAAGCTGGCGTCCGTGCTGGGCCGGGAAGTCTGACCACGAAGTAGATCAACAAGGAGGAACCCCCATGTCTTTTAACGGCAGCGTAGGCGAGCACCTGTACAGCGTGTACTTCGCCCCCCGCGGCAGAGACCGCATCTACCAGCTGGGCATGAGCATCGCCCAGCAGCACCTGAATCCCGCCGACCGTGTCATCGGCGTCATCGGCGAGGCCGGATCGGGCAAATCCATGATCATCAAGGGGATGTTCCCCGGTCTGGAACTGACCAACGATGACGAGGGGGTCAACATCCGCCCCCTGCCCCTGCTGTGTCAGGACGAGGAAAACCGCTTCTATTCCCCCCACACCTACCACATGGATGTGCGCTTCGAGCTGGGCTTTACCCAACTCCACACCCTGGTGGAGGCCGTGCAGGAGGCCGTGGCCCGGGGCAAGCGGGTGATCATCGAGCACTTCGACCTGCTGTACGAGGCGTTGCGCTTTAACGCCGACCTGATCGTGGGCGTGGGCGAGGAGGTCATCGTCACCCGTCCCAACATCTTCGGTCCCCTGCCGGAGGATGTGGCCAAGGTTGTCCACAAATCCGTCCGGGTCCGCCAGATGGCCCACACCGCCGAGGATCTGCTGGAATCCCATATGCCCGAAAAGGATGTGATCCGCGCCCTTCACGGCGACATCAAAAACGGCTTTCTGATGGCCTTTCACGACCGTCCGCCCCAGGTGGATCTGGACGAGCTGGAGCGTCTGGTCAAGGCCGACATCGCCGCCGACCTGCCGGTGGAGTATGTGGATGACCGCACCATCGCCATCGGCGGTGTCAACCAGCCCTGCACCGGCCCCCGCACCCATGTGGCCAGCACGGGCAAGATCGAGGGCTTCCACCTGCTGAAGGAGATCATCTATGACCACCGCAACCAGCGCTGGCTGCTGGTGGGCCGCGTGGGCGTGATCGATGGCGACGGCCAGCGCCACTTCAACGATCTGGAGCTGATCTGAGCATGAAGATCATGGGCATTGATCTGGGAAAGGCCCGCACCGGCGTGTGCGTGTCCGACCTCAGCGGCTTTCTGGCCGGCCGCTCCATCACCATCACCGAGCACAACCGCCAGCGTCTGCTGGAGGCCATCTGCCGGGAGATCCAGCAGGAAAAGCCCGCACGGGTGGTGGTGGGTCTGGCCCTGAACATGAACGGCACCGAGGGCCCCAAGGCGCTGGAGTGCCGGGAGTTCGCCCAGCAGCTTCATGACGCCTGCGGCCTGGAGGTGGTGCTGTGGGACGAGCGGGGCAGCTCGGTGACCGCCAACCGCATTTTGTCCGACGCCGGAAAAAAGCGGGACAAGCAGCGCCAGCGGGTGGACGCAGTGGCGGCTCAGGTCATTCTGCAAAGCTACCTGGACTTTTGCAATCTACAGAAAAAACGAGAAAAGGAGCTCTAACACCATGGAATTCAACCAACTGATCCACGACCGCTATTCTGTGCGCAAATATGCCGACTGTCCGGTGGAGGAAGACAAGCTGCAAGCCATTCTGGCCGCCGGTGCCGCCGCTCCCACCGCAAAAAATCAGCAGCCCCAGCGAATCTATGTGCTGGAAAGCCCGGAGGCCCTGGCCAGGATCCGTGCCATTACCCGTTGTGCCTTTAACGCCCCCACCGTGCTGCTGATCTGCGGCGACCGTCAGGCCGCCTGGACCAACCCCTTCAACGACCGCAATTCCGCCGAGATGGACTGCTCCATCGTCACCACCCAGATGATGCTCCAGGCTGCCGCTCTGGGGCTGGGTACCTGCTGGGTCTGCTGGTTTGATACGGAGGAGGTTCGCCGCGCCTTCGCCATTCCGGAGGAGCAGGAGGTCTTTGCCCTGCTGCCGCTGGGCTATCCCGCCGAGGACAGCCATCCCTCCGGCAACCACGCCAGCCGCCGTCCGACGGAGGAAACGGTGGTGCGCCTGTGAAGCTGAACAAGGTTTCCCGCCTGCTGTTCGCGGCGGCGGCACTGGTGCTGGGCAGCATCCTGCAAAACGCCACCGGCCAGCCGGTGTACTTTGTGCTGGGGGCTGTCGCCTGCGTGGTCATCTTCGGCTTCGTTGGCCGAAAAAAGTAAAGAAAACACGCAAAAAGCCGTTTGGCCAGAGGGCCAAACGGCTTTTTTTACACCTTCAGGATCACCGCCAGCATTCGCGCCGGCTTGTCCGACCGGTTCTCGATGGCGTGAGACACGCCGCTGTGGGCATAGGAGGCGTCTCCGGGCCGCAGCGCGGTCTCCCGGCCGTCCTCGATGAGGGTCAGCGTCCCCTCCAGCAGATAATAGACCTCGGCGTCGCCGTCATGGACATGGGGCCCGATGGAGTCGCCGGGATCAAAGAAAAACTCGGTGAACAGGGTGGCGGAGCCGAACATGGCGTCGGGCTCGATGATGTGCCGGTTTTCCAGCCGGCCGTTGCCGCCGCGGATGCCGTCCCGCACCTGTACCCGCTGCGTTTCCTTGCGAATGACCATAAATACCCTCCAAAATGATATTTTCCCCAGTATACACCGGTGTCCAGTGCCCGTCAATGAAAAAACTCATTTCTTAAACATTTCTGAAATTGAAAAGACTTCTATTGACAATACTCTGTTCTACTGCTTTCTTGGTGCCAGTTGGCATGCCAAACAACAAATGCGCAGACATCCACAGATCTGTTCCGTGCCCGGCCTGACCAGATGGAGGTGCGCAACCGGACAGTTGAGACACTGGTTTCCTTCCGTGCCTTAAAAGCAACAGAAGGAGAGTATGTTGGTATTGGTTCTTCCGTTGAGAAAAGTATCGAAGTGGACTATGAGACCGGAGATACCATTTTGGGCTATAAGATCGGTTCTGTCAGCGCCTCCTATACCGTTTCTTACACGCTGACCGGTCCGGACGATACCGCCAGGGTAGGAGACTATTACGCCACCCACGCATACGCCTTCGGCGTCCTGTACGGAGGTATTCAAAAAGTTTCCTATGATCTTTACTATGCGGCTTCCGGAGAGTTTTTTAGTCATCAGAAACTGACAACGATCAATTCTCCTGATGCACTCGATACAACATTCTTCTTCTCCATTACCGGGACAAAGACCTACATTCGTCATTCATCTTCCGATGAAGTGTCGTGCTTTGATAACCATAAAAAAGCCATTCAGGCCATCTGTGAAAAACCAGCTTCTTATATCTGATTTTCCAATACAACGACCGCCCGGGGCTCTGCCCCGGGCGGTTCTGTTCTGGTTTTTATCTCACTACCAGCTTGCCGCCGATCTCATCCACCGTGAGGACGGTGCCGGAGGCCAGGTCGTTTCCGATGATGTGCCGTGCCAGCAGGGTCTCCACGCTCTGCTGCAAATACCGCCGCAGCGGCCGCGCGCCGTACATGGGGTCATACCCCCGGGCGATCACCAGATCGCGGGCATTGTCGGTGACGGTCAGCGACAGCTGACGGTCGGCCAGCCGCGCTTTCAGGCCGCCCAGCATCAGGTCGATAATGCTGTGCATATCCTCCCGGGTCAGCGGCTTGTAGAAGACGATCTCGTCCAGCCGGTTGAGGAACTCCGGACGGAACTGCTGCCGTAGCAGCCCCATGACCTGCTCCCGGGCCTCCTGCCGCAGCTGGCCCTGCTCATTGATGCCCTCCAGAATCACCGGCGAACCCAGATTGGAGGTGAGGATGATGATGGTGTTCTTGAAATCCACCGTGCGGCCTTGACTGTCAGTAATTCTTCCATCGTCCAATACTTGCAGTAATACATTGAACACATCGGGATGGGCCTTTTCCACCTCGTCGAACAGCACCACGCTGTAAGGGCGGCGGCGCACCGCTTCGGTAAGCTGGCCACCCTGATCGTAGCCCACATAGCCCGGAGGGGCGCCGATGAGCCGGGATACCGAGTATTTCTCCATGTACTCGCTCATGTCAATGCGCACCATGGCCCGTTCGTCGTCGAACAGCGCCTCGGCCAGCGCCTTTGCCAGCTCGGTCTTGCCCACGCCGGTGGGGCCCAGGAACAGGAAGGAGCCGATGGGCTTGTCAGGATCCTGGATGCCCGCCCGGGAGCGGAGGATGGCGTCGCAAACGCTCTGTACCGCATCCTCCTGCCCCACCACCCGTTTGTGAAGGATGTCATCCAGATGGAGCAGCTTCTCCCGCTCGCCCTCCATGAGCTTCTGCACCGGGATGCCGGTCCAGCGGGCCACGATGCGGGCGATCTCCCCCTCGGTGACCCGATCCCGCAGCAGGGTACTGTGCTGCTCGGTCTCCTCGGCGATGCGCTCCTCCTCCTGCAGCTGCCGCTGCAATTCGGGCAGACGACCATACTTCAGCTCGGCGGCCTTGTTCAGGTCGTACTCAGCTTCGGCCTTTTCCAGCTGGGCGGACACCCGCTCGATGTCCTCCCGCAGACGGCGCACCTTGTCAATGGCGGATTTCTCGTTCTCCCACCGGGCCTTCATGGCCTTAAAGGCGTCCCGCTGCTCGGCCAGCTCCTTTTGCAGCTCCTTCAAATGCTCCTGTGCCAGCCGGTCGGTCTCCTTTTTCAGAGCGGTCTCCTCGATCTCCAGCTGGATGATCCGGCGGTTGATCTCGTCCAGCTCGGCGGGCATGGAATCCATCTCGGTGCGGATCATGGCGCAGGCCTCGTCCACCAGGTCGATGGCCTTGTCCGGCAGGAACCGGTCGCTGATATAGCGGTTGGAAAGGGTGGCGGCGGCGATGAGGGCCTGATCCTGGATCTTGACGCCGTGGTATACCTCATACCGCTCCTTGAGTCCGCGAAGGATGGAAATGGTGTCCTCCACTGTGGGCTCGCTGACCATCACCGGCTGGAACCGCCGCTCCAACGCGGCGTCCTTTTCGATGTACTGCCGGTATTCGTTCAGGGTGGTGGCACCGATGCAGTGCAGCTCGCCCCGTGCCAGCATGGGCTTAAGGAGGTTGCCGGCGTCCATGCTGCCCTCGGTCTTTCCGGCCCCCACGATGGTGTGCAGCTCGTCGATGAACAGGATGATCCGGCCCTGGCTGTCCTTGACAGCGGCCAGTACGGCCTTCAGCCGCTCTTCAAACTCGCCCCGGAACTTGGCACCGGCGATGAGCGCGCCCATATCCAGCGCAAAGATCTTGCGATCCTTCAGATTTTCGGGCACATCCCCCCGGACGATCCGCTGGGCCAGCCCTTCGGCGATGGCGGTCTTGCCCACGCCGGGCTCACCGATGAGCACCGGGTTATTTTTTGTCTTGCGGGACAGGATGCGGATCACATTGCGGATCTCGCTGTCACGGCCGATGACCGGATCCAGCTTTTGCTGCCGGGCCCGCTCCACCAGCTCCTGCCCGTATTTGTTCAGAACATCATAGGTCTCCTCCGGATTGTCCGAGGTGACCCGGGCGTTGCCCCGCACCTCCTTCAGCGACGTGAGAAAACGCTGCTGAGTGATGTCAAAGGTCTGGAACAGCTGCTTGAGCGCCGCCTCCGGCTGCTCCAGCAGGCCCAGAAACAGATGCTCCACCGAGACAAAGTCGTCCTTCATCCGGTCGGCCTGCTTTTCGGCAGCGTTGAGCGCCTGATCCAGCGCCTGAGAAATGTAGATCTTATCGGCCTCCCGGCTGCCGCCCGAGACCTTGGGCAGAGCCCCCAGCACGCCGGACACCGCCGAGGTCAGGCTGTCCGCCGGGACGCCCATGCGGCTCATCAGCTGGCCGATGAGCCCATCGCTCTGCTGCAGCATGGACAGCAGCAAATGGCTCTGCCCCACCTGTGAATTGCCGTTTTCCACCGCCAGCTTCTGCGCGGATTGGATGGCCTCCATAGACTTCTGTGTAAAATGATTGAGATTCATAGCAAAACCTCCTTCATGAACCTTCTTTTTCCGGCTCTGCTTCCGCTCAGATGGCCGGATACTGCTTCAAATAGGCCTGATAGGCCCGCTCCACTGCGGCGGCTGCCGCCTGCGGATTGTCCAGACTGTGGAAAAAGGCCCGCAGCCCCTGCTCCATGGCCCCAATATACCCGGCCAGCACCTCGCCCTGCCGCCGTTCGCTCAGCCCCTGCGGCAGCGTCAGCCGCCGGACATATTTGCCGTCGCTGACGGCGCTGTCGGCCCCGCCGATATAGGCCTGCTCGATCCTGCTCCACAGCCGGAAAAACTGCCCCAGATACAGCAGCAGGGTGCTGTTCTGACTGCGCAGAGACACCCGCAGCTCCCCCCTGGCGGGACTGCCGGGGAACAGCTCCACGCTGTACCGCAGATTGGGATTGTACTTGTAATCCAGCGCCGATCGCAGACTCATCATGGAATCCGAGGGCTGCATCAGGGTCTGGAACACCCCGCCGGGGGTCAGCAGCTGCTCCACCTGGGAAAATATCTCCCGCATCTGCTGCTCTGGCGTGGTATAGGACACATACTCCGCCAAAATCTGATTGACCATGGCCGATCGGCTCAAGCCGCTCTGATAGGCCGCCCGATCCACCTCGGCCACCACATCATCACTGAGCACCAGAGAATAGACGCTCTTTTTCATGATGTCCCTCCTTCGCTTTTTCATGCCTCCATCATAGCACGATTTTCAATTTTGTCAACGCTATTATATAATTTTAATTGCAAATTATTTGTGAATGTGTGAAAAAAGCTCCGCTTTCTCAGGCCGTCTGACCTGAAAAAGCGGAGCACTGCAAGTTGTCAGGCGCCCGTTTTCCGTCTGATGCGGGCAACGCCCCGCCAAAGCAGCTCCAATACCACCACAGCCAGCAGGCCCAGCGGCAAGCCCATCGCCACCCCCAGCAGGGTGCGCAGCACCGAAACGATCAGCGGCGCCACCGCGTGACAGAAGGTGTTCACCACCGACACCACCTCCAGACATACCCCCGCGCCGCACAGCAGCTGCAAGGGCGCGGCCTTCCGGCGGCAGGCCCAGACAAGCACCGGGATGCAGGGCACGGCGATGAGCATCTCCTTGGTGCGGGGACGGGCGTACAGATGATACTCCAGCCAACTGCGGAAGGCGGTCTCCAGCCGGGAAATGCCACCAGAAATGTCCCCCGACCGCATCGCCAGCACTGCGGCAGCTGCCGCCAGCACCACAGCTGCGACGGCCAGCCCCAGCCAGCCCCGGCGTCCCGTACGCAGCAGCGGCCCCCGCAGCTGCCAAAGCAGCAACAGACAGCCAAAGCCCATGGGCAGCAGCAGAGATGCCTTGACCCCGGTGAAGATGGCGCAATACAGCAGCTGCTCCGGTGTGGAAAGCAGCGCCGCCAGATACAGCCCGGCAAACAGGCTCCATCCGGTGACCGCCGCAGGCAGCGTCAGCACCTCCCGCCACAGCGGGGCGGCCTCCTGCCGCCCGGCATAGCGTGCCAGCCACCATCCGGCCCAGCAGCCAAAGACCAGCGCCGCCGCCAGCGGCAGCAGCCGTGCCGTCAGTCCCGGCGCGGCCAGCCAGGCCGCCAAATAAAGCACCGCCGCCGCCAGACACAAAAGCGGCAGCCGTCTGTTCAGCCGGGGGAGCAGCCTGCAAATCAGCAGGCACCCCAGCAGCAGAGGCAGCAGCCCGGCAAGGGCGGTCAGCACCTGGGCGGACAGCGGCGTAGAGAAGCTCATGCAGGAAAATCCTTCGCCAAAGGTGTATCCCCGCGCCTCCAACCGGGCCTCCAGCCCCTCCAGACAGTCCCGATAGACCTCCGGGTCGATGACCAGCGTCCCCTCCGCATCGCAGAGCGGCGTCAGGATCAGCAACCGCAGCCCCCGGTCGGTAGCCGCCCGGAACAGCAGATCCTCGATGCGCCAGGCATCATCCAGATAGGCCATCCGGCCATATTCCTTGGTGTACAGATAAAACGCCTTGACCACCGGCCCGGCATAACTGTCGGGATCAAAGCCCTCTATGGGCAAAATACCTGTCCGGTCCCGGTTTTCCACCAGCGCCAGCGGCAGCGCAGCGTCCGCCTCCGGCCGGGTAAGGTACCCCTCCGCCGGTGCCAGCAGCTGCCGCCATTCTGCGGCGGAAATGCCGGAAGCCTCCGCCAGCACGGCCACATCCTCGTCGGACATCACGGCCTGCACCGCCCGATCCTGCCATTCGGCAGACCACCGGCAGCCCAGCAGCGTCAGGGCGCTCATCAGGCTCACCAGCGCCACCGCCCACAGGGCCAGCCTCACCGTTCGCTTCATGACTGCTTCCTCCGCAGCTTGGACAGGATCTCCCGGGTGGGCACCATGGGCCCCATGCACAGCAGATAGAGCACCATGCCGCACAGGCCGATGCCCAGACACACCGCCACCAGCGCCCCCTTGCCCAGATCGTCCGGCACCAGCCGGGCATAGACCCAGAAGGCCGCCGCCCCCATCACCAGCGAGGACACCACGCCCCAGAACAGCTGCTTCAGAGGCATCCGGACGCCCTCTGTCCGGGCAAACAGGCCATAAAGCACCGACCCGCCCAGCAAAAAGGCCAGCGCCGTCCCCAGCGCCAGCAGCTGAGGCTTTTCGGGCCAGAACGCGGCGCACAGGGCGTTGCTGCCCAGACTGAACAACAGTGCACCGCCGGTGACGCACAGGGGGATCAGCGTCCGCCCCATGGCGTAATAGGCCTTGTTGAGAATATCCAGCATAAAGAAGCCCGCCATGCCCAGCGCATACATGGAGAAGATCCCGCCGCACAGCAGGGTGTCCTGTGCGGTAAAGCTACCGCCCTCAAACAGCACCCGGATCACCGGCGTGCCAAAGGCTGCAAACAGCAGCGACACCGGCAGCACCAGCAGCAGGGTGTTTTTCAGCACATGGACCACATACTGCCGATATTCCCCCTGTCCCAGCTCCTCGTACTGCTGGCTGAACCGGGGGAACAGCACGATGCTGACGCTGTAGACCAGGGTGGTGGTCAGGGGCTCATACAGCCGGTCGGCGTAGTAAAGGGCCGAGACCGTCCCCTCGGCCATCCCGGCGGCAAACCGGGTGTTGCCCAGATAGCACAGCAGAAACAGCGCGGAATTGAACACCGTCACCGCGCCAGTGCGCAGAAAGCCCCAGTACTCCCGCTGCCGGAAGTCCGGCGCGAAGCGGAAGCGATAGCGCTCCCGGCGGATATAGGGGATATGCATCGCCAGCTGCAGCAGCCACCCCAGCGAGGTGATGAGGGCAAAGCCCGCCAGCGTCAGTCCGTCTCCCGCCAGCAGCAGCACGCCGCACAGCACCACGCTGTACAGCAGGCTCAGGCTGCCCTGCAGCGCATAATGCCCCATGGACTGGAACAGCGCCAGCAGCAGATAGGTCACGGTGATGATGGGCAGTGCCGGCAGCATCACCGCAAAGCACTGCCGGAACAGCCCGCTGTCATCGGCCACGCCCAGCAGCCTCTGCGCCAGCCCGGAGGCCGACAGGCCATACAGCACGGCCATCAGCCCCAGCGACAGCAGCAGCGTGTTGGAGATCAGCCGGTCAGCCGCCCGGAAGCGCTCCTCACGGCTGCGCAGCCCCTTCCGGGTCAGAAGGGGGATGGCCGCCACGCACAGCGCGTAGCACATGGTGGTAAACAGCGAGATGGTATAATTGTTGGCCTGGGTAAACAGATCCACCTCCGGGCCCGCGCCGAACACCCGCGCCTGGAGGATGTTGCGCAGCATGGCCAGCGCCTTTGCCAGCACCATCACACAGGTCACGCCGGTGATGGCCCGGACGATGCGATTATCCTTGCGCATGAAGAAACTCCTTTCGAAAAATACCCTTTCAAAAAGAAGGTTTGACAACAGTAGTCGGATTCCATATAATAAGTCTGTGCGATAAAGATACCACTTTTCAGATGTTTTGTAAAGGAGCATTGCTGTGACTCGTGTGAAAAAAACCTTTGAAAAAGCCTTTTGGCTGTTGTTGCTGATCAGTCCCGTGCTGGACATGATCAACGGCATCTGGACTTACCTGATTTGCGGAGGTACCGGCGGTATGCTCAGCAGTCTGGATATCAAGGATATCCCCGGCATGAGCCCCAGCTTTTTGATTCGTATTGCTTTTCTTTTGATGATGGTCGTCTATCTGTTCCTTCAAAAAAAGTGGAAGGCGATCGGGATGTTCTGTGTGATCGGCCTGTGTTGGATCGGCACGATTGCCGGGGAGTATTTTCGTGGTGTGGAGTTCAGTCTTATGGCTGATATTCAGTATATCACCCGCTTCTGCTACTGTCTCGTAGTGGTCATCACTTACTCAACGATGCTGAAGCAGAGCGACCGCGATCCTAAAACGCTGCGAAGCTTTGTGGATCAGGTGCTCTGTGGGTCACTGGGCGTACTGGGATTGGGCGTTCTGGTTCCGTATATGCTGGGCATGGGTTTTTATACTTATGCTGATCCGCTGGGTTACCGAGGCAGCCGAGGCTTTTTTTACGCCGGTAATGACATCACAGCCGTGATGATGCTGATGCTCCCCATTATTTTGGTGAACTGGATGGAGCAGCGGGATATCCGGCACAGCTGGCGGCCCTGGCTTCAAGCCGTCTCCGCCGCACTGGGGCTGCTCTCCATGCTGATCATCGGCACCAAGACCTCCTTTCTGGCGGTGGCTGTCACACTGCTGATCCTCGGCGGCTATAGCGTGGTGATCGGCTTCCGTAAGAAAGAATGGACGGCCGCGCTTCGGCTGCTGATCGTACTGGCGCTGGTGCTTGCATTCCTGCTGCTGCTACTGCTTCTGGCTGAATCCAGCCCGCTGGCGACCATTTGGCGGTCGCTCACCGCGACTGCGGAATATACCGAGATTGCTGATGTGCAAACCGTTGTGCTGTCAGGCCGCACCTTGAAGCTCTATCAGGCGCTGTCCGATTTCAAGGATAATCTGCCCTGGAGCGCACTGGTTGGCATCGGCCGTGGCAGCCAGACTCGAATCATCGAAATGGATCTGGTGGAGGTTTTGCTGTACTACGGCCTGTTGGGCGCGGTCGCTATGCTCTGGCTGTACCTGTCGCAAGGCATCCGAACTGTGATAGATCTGTTCCGCGCCTTTACCCTTCGAAATCTGGCCGTCTGCGTGGCCCTGGGTCTTGCGGTAGGATATCTGTTCTTGGCTGGACACATCCTGTTCAGCGTCACCGCTGGTTTCTATTTCGCTTTTATGATCGTCTATGCCCGGTTGTTCTGCTCGAAGGACGGCATCCAAACCAATATACTGTAATTCCACAGCGCCTTACCGCTCCGATGTGCCTTCTGCACATCGGAGCGCTTTTTGCTTTACGGCAACCAGCAGCTTACCGAGGAACGCCGCATAACGAGCCCCGCGGCGCCTGAGCGGTCGTTAGGGGCTCCGGGGCGAATCGAAACGCCCCGGCGGCCTTTGGTTCCTTTCCGCCGGTGGAAAGGAACGCCCCGCAGGGCATGAGTAGGTTTATCATAAGCGTGCGATTAGCGTCAAAAATTCATCTTCCCTTCACCTATTTCTCCGAAAATATGCTATACTGAACTCAAAACCCAATCCGTTCGGAGGGATGCCCCATGTCGGTGAAAAAACGCCTTTTCTGGTCCCATATCCTGATGTTCGCTCTGCCGCTGGTCGTCTATCTGCTGTTTTCCCTGCTGGCCGACCGCCTCTCCTGGCTGTGGCTGCTGCAGCAGCGGTTCACCTCCATGCAGGACTTCCGGCAGCAGGTGCAGAACACCGAGCAGTTCTCCCGCTGGTTCACCATGCTGGGACTGGTGGCCACCCTGCTGATCGTCAACCGGTTCCTGTCCCGTGGCGTGCTGAAAAAAATCGAGGGCTCACTGAACGAGCTGTCTCAGGGCCTGCGGCGGTTGCAGGAGGGCGAGTTGTCCTTCCGGCTTCCCGCCGGACAGGCCGACGAGTTCGCCGCCGTCCGTGCCGACTTCAACGCCACCGCCCAGCGGCTGGAGCAGCTGGTGGAGCGTGAGCGCCGGAGCGAAAAAAACCGTCAGGAGCTGCTGGCAGGCATCTCCCACGACCTGCGTTCTCCCCTGACGGTCATCCGTGCCTACACCGAGGGGCTGCTGGACGGCGTCGCCCGGGACGAGGAAGCCCGCGTCCACTACCTCACCACCATCCGGGACAAGGCCCGGGAGCTGCAGGCGCTGGTGAACAAGCTGTTTCTGTTTTCCCGCATGGATCTGGGCCGCAACGAGGATCATCCCGAGCCGGTATCCCTGCGGGAGGAGCTTTCGCTGCTGCGGGATGCCCTGGCCCCGGAATATGCCGATCAGGGTCTGGAGCTGACCTTCTCCGCTGCGGACGAGGCCTGCGGCCGGGTGCTGGCCGACCCGGACACCCTCCAGCGCATCGTGAGCAATATCGCCGAAAACAGCAGAAAATACGGCGCCGGGCGGCTGGAGATCACCCTGCGGGAGGAGCCTGCCTTTGTTTCGGTCACCTTTGCCGACGATGGCCCGGGGGTGCCGCAGGAGGCCCTGCCCCATGTGTTTGATGCCTTTTACCGTGCTGACCCGGCCCGCAGCCAGTCGATCTCCGGCTCCGGGCTGGGCCTGGCCATTGTTTCCCGCGCGGTACGCAATATGAAGGGGCGCATCGTGGCCCGCAACGCCCAGCCCCACGGCTTTTTGCTGGAGATCCAGCTGCCAAGGACGGAGGAATGACCATGGAGCACATTTTGATCATTGAGGATGACCGGGCCATTGCCCGCATCGAAAAGGATTATCTGGAGGCCGCCGGCTTTCGGGTCACCCTGGCCGAGGACGGAGAGCGGGGCCTGCGTGCCGCGCTGCAGGAGCCCTTTGCCCTGATCCTGCTGGATGTGATGCTGCCGGGAATGGACGGCTTTGCGGTGTTGCAGCGGCTGCGGGAAAAGCTGGATGTGCCCATCCTGATGGTCACCGCCCGCACCGAGGATCTGGACAAGATCCGGGGGCTGGGGCTGGGGGCCGATGATTACATCGAGAAGCCCTTTTCCCCCGGTGTGCTGGTGGCCCGTATCCGGGCCAATCTGGCCCAGTATGCCCGTCTGCGGCAGACCGGGCAGGACGGCCAGCTCATCGCCGGAGACATCCGGCTGGATCCCCGCTCCCGGCGGGTCTTTGCGGCGGGGCGGGAGGTGCCGCTGAAGAACAAGGAATATGAACTGCTGCAATTCTTCATGCGCAGCCCGGGTCAGGTCTTTGACCGGGAGACCCTTTACGAGCGTGTCTGGGGGCTGGATGCCATGGGCGACAGCGCCACCGTGGCGGTACACATCAACCGTCTGCGGGAAAAGCTGGGCGAGGGCGTCATCCGGACGGTGCGCGGCGCCGGCTACCGATTCGAAGGGTGAGGATTGCGGAGGGCCGCACAGATCGGGCGTATGCAGCACGCCAAACCTTTCCTCCCGGCAGAAAAATCGCAAAAAAGCTTGACAGTCCGGCGTCTTATCCATTATAATAAGTAGTGCATTATCGGCAGCGGCGCGGATTTGAAGCAATCCGAGTCCGTGCCGGTGTCAATAATAGCTTCGATCAGGAGGTGTGAGAACATGGTCCGTACCTATCAGCCCAAAAAGCGTCAGCGTCAGAAGGAGCACGGCTTCCGGAAGCGCATGAGCACCCGCAGCGGCCGGAAAGTCCTGGCTCGTCGCCGCGCCAGAGGCCGCGCCAAGCTGTGCGCTTGATCCCCCTCTGTAATTGAGACCCATTAAGACCGCAGTGCTTGCGGTCTTAACTTTTAATGTCGGGTGAGACGCATGAACAAGACCCTTGCCATCAAGCAAAACCATCTGTTCCGTGCCCTTTACCGCCGCGGTAAGTCTGCCGCGCGGCACACCATGGTGCTGTATGTGATGAAGCGCCGGAACCAGCCGGTGAACCATCTGGGGATCACCGTTTCTGTCAAGCTGGGCTGCGCCGTGGAGCGAAACCGCGCCCGCCGCCGTCTGAAAGAGGTCTACCGCCTGAACGAGACCCGCCTGAAAAGCGGATTTGACATCGTCATCGTGGCGCGGCGGGCCGCTTGCGACGCCCCCTTCCAGGTGCTGGAGTCCGATTTTCGGAAGCTGGCCGGGCAGCTCTCGCTGCTGGAGGAGGATCATGCGTAAGGCGCTTTTGTGGTGCATCCGGTTTTATCAGAAAAATCTCTCTCCCTTAAAGGGAGGGCCCACCTGCCGCTTTGTGCCCACCTGTTCGGCTTATGCGGCGGAGGCCATCCAGCGCCATGGCGCCCTTTGCGGTGGTGCGCTGGCCCTCTGGCGGTTTTTGCGGTGCAACCCCCTTTTTAAGGGCGGCTACGACCCCGTGCCGGAGGAAAACCCATTTACCAAGCCTTTTCGCAGAAAAGGTACATAAGTTAGGAGAACCAGGAAATGTACGAGTTTCTCTACAAGATCATCTCGACGCCCTTTGGCTATGTGATGCGCTTTATCTTCAACCTGGTAGGGAATTATCCCCTGACCCTGTTCCTGTTTGCTCTGCTGGTCAAGCTGCTGATGATGCCCATGACCATCAAGCAGAAGCGCACGATGCTGGAGCAGCAGCGCATCCGACCCATGATCGAGAAGATCCAGAAGACCTATGCCCGTGACCAGCGGCGTATGCAGGAGGAAATGCAGAACCTCTATGACCGCGAGGGCGTTTCCCCCATGGCGGGCTGCGGCTCCACTCTGCTGACTCTGCCCATCCTGATGGGCCTTTACGGCGTGATCATCCAGCCGCTGACCTATTTCATGCAGCTGACCGCCGACCAGATCAGCCAGATCGCCGAGCTGCTGAACTTTACCGCCACCGGTGCCCATTCGCAGATCGAGCTGGCCACCCTGATCTATGCCAATTTTGACAAGGTCGCCGCCATCTCCGACCGGCTGCTGCTGGTGGATTTCTCTCTGGGCCCCATCTCCATGGCGGCCAAGCCCAGCTTCAGCCAGCCCAGCCTGCTGTGGCTGCTGCCCATCGTTTCGGGCGCGACCTCTTATCTGATGACCTGGCTGCAGCAGAAGATGAATCCCATGCCCGCCGCCAACGCCCAGAGCACCAACAGGAGCATGATGCTGATGATGCCCTTGATGTCCATCTGGTTCGGCTTTTTGCTGCCGGTGGGCCTGAGCTTCTACTGGATCTGCAATAACGTGCTGGCCCTGGCACAGGAGGTCCTGCTGAGCTTCTGGACCAAAAAGCAGCTGGCCGCGATGCAGGCTGCCGAGGCGGCCAAGGCGGCAGAGGCCAAAGCGCAGAAGAACAAGAAGACAGAAAAGACGGAGTGAGCAGTCATGAAGTATCTGGAAGCAAACGGCGAGACCATCGAGTCCGCAGTGGAAAACGCCCTGCAGGAGCTGGGCATGACCCGGGAGCAGGTCTCTGTTGAGGTTTTACAGCAGCCCAAAAAGGGCTTTTTGGGTCTTGGCAAGGAGCCTGCCGTGGTGCGGGTCTCCTATGAGGTGACGCCCACCGGTCGTGCAGTGGAGTTTCTGGAGGGTCTGCTGGAGCGCTTCGGCACTCCAGCCCGGATCCAGGCCAGCGAAAATACCGAGGAGCACACCATCGCTCTGACCCTGACCGGCGAGAATATGAACGCCGTCATCGGCCACCACGGCGACACGCTGGACGCCATCCAGTACCTGGTGAATATCGTCACCAATCGGCTGGAGGATAACCGCTGGAGAGTCACCGTGGACACTGAAAACTACCGCGCCAAGCGGGAGGAAAGCCTTGCGGCGCTGGCCCACAAAACCGCCCAGAAGGCGCTGAAGTACCACAAGCCCGTGGGGCTGGAGCCCATGAACCCCCACGAGCGCCGCACCATCCACGCCACCCTGCAGGAGGTAGAGGGTATCACCACCTATTCGGTGGGTACCGAACCCAACCGCAAGGTGATCGTGGCCCCCGAGGGCATGGCACCCGCCGGTGAGAACCGGCAGGGCAGCGCAAAGAAGTCCGGCGGCAACCGCCGGCATCGCCCCTACCGTGGCAAAAAGCCTGCGGCCAAAACCGAAGAATAATCCCCGTCAGAGCTCAGAAGCCAAAGCTGACCGCCCGTCGGCTTTGGCTTTTTTCTGCCCGACTGCGGGACTGCGGTAAAAATATTTCAAAAAATGACGAATTTGCTTGAAATTTTACCGAATAACCGGTATAATAGCAGCATATGCGTATAAGTGAGGTGCCGATTATGGATGAGATCGATGTAAAAATTCTCAAATGCCTGCGAAAAAACGCCAGGGAGAACGCCAGTGTCATCAGTGAAAAGGTCAACATGTCGGTATCGGCGGTCATCGAGCGCATCCGCAAGCTGGAAAACTCCGGCCTGATCGAGCAGCACACCACCATCATCAACAGCGCCAAGGCCGGCAAGGATGTCAACGCCTATATGTCGGTGAGCCTGGAGCACCCCAAATATATCGAGCGGTTCAACGCCTTTGTCAAAAACAACCGGGAAATTCTGGCCTGTCACTACATTGCCGGCGACTTTGACTTTATGCTGCGGGTGACCACGGACAACACCAGCAGCCTGGAGCATCTGCTCAATCAGGTGAAGTCCATCCCCGGTGTGCAGAACACCCGGACGATCCTGATTTTGTCCACCGTGAAGGAAGAGCACTCTGTAGACCCCGATGAGTTGTTAAAATGAACGAAAATCTACAGAAAAATTTGTCGAACATCACAAAAAACCGCTTTTCGCTTGACAAAACCTGTGCAAAAGGGATATACTCTTGTCAACGGCAGGGAATGCGTCATTTTGACCCTTGAAAGGAGCGCCCGTGGCACAGCCTTTTTCTGAACAGTCCGCCCTCCCGGAGCGGGAGGAGGAGCGCCGCGCAGCGGAATATTCCCGCCTGGTTTCCCGGATCGTGCGGCAGTTTTTTCTGCAGGGCGGCGATCAGGATGACCTGTATCAGGAGGGCATGATCGGCCTGCTCAAGGCCATCCGCGGCTATGACCCTGTACGCTGCGACAATTTTGAGGCCTACGCCTCCCTGTGCATCCGCCGGCAGATCTATGATGCCATCCGGCGGGACGCGCGGCGGTTCTCCCGTGAGGAGGACGCGCTGCGGCAGCTGACCCCCGATCCGTCCACCACCGACGGAGATGACCCCGAGATCCAATATCTGGCAAGCGAAACCGAAGCAGAGATCCAGGCAGCCCTGCATGGCTTTCTTTCTGCGTTTGAGGCGTCAGTTCTGAAACCTTATCTGGCGGGCTATTCGGTCAGTGAGATTGGCCGACAACTGGGACGCAGTCCCAAATCGGTGGAAAACGCCGTCCTCCGCATCCGGCGGAAGCTGGCCCGCTATCTGTCTCAAGGCGAAAACAGACATTCGTCTGTTCGCATATATTTATCACCGCAACGCGGAAAAGAGAGGTAACAACCATGTACGAAGACAAGACTTTAGTGTGCAAAGAATGCGGCAACGAGTTCGTGTTCACCGCCGGCGAGCAGGAGTTCTACGCTGAGCGCGGCTTCCAGAACGAGCCCCAGCGCTGCAAGGCCTGCCGTGATGCCCGCAAGCAGGCTGCCCGCGGTCCCCGCGAGTTCTTCACCGCCACTTGCGCTGCCTGCGGCAAGGAGGCCAAGGTGCCCTTCGAGCCCAAGACCGATCGCCCGGTCTACTGCTCTGAGTGCTTCGCCAAGATGCGCGAGCAGGCCTGAGCCTACACACTGTTGTGCATAAGAGAGGGGGCGCCGCAGAAGCGGCGTCCCCTTTTTGCGCGTTTACCGGCGCTTCCTTTGACAAATTTACAGTTGAAAAAAAACAGCGGCCCGTGTATAATAGGAGACGCTGATAGAAATTCTATACCCGGAGGGATATTGTATGACTTCTGTTACCAAAGACACTCTGATCGGCGAGATCCTGGATTTCGATGTGGAGACCGCTGAGTACTTCTTCGAGATCGGCATGCACTGTCTGGGCTGCCCCGCTTCCCGCGGTGAGTCCATCGCTGAGGCCTGCATGGTTCACGGCACCAACGCCGATGAGCTGGTGGCCAAGATCAACGCCCATCTGGCCAAAAAGGCCTGAGCCGGCGGAAGAAACCCATAAACCAAGGGAGCTTTCCCTTGGTTTATTTGTATGTGTGAAAGGAGGCACAGAATGGAGCTTTCTCCCAGA
This sequence comes from uncultured Oscillospiraceae bacterium, assembly GCA_964646225.1. Classification (GTDB taxonomy): domain Bacteria; phylum Bacillota; class Clostridia; order Oscillospirales; family Butyricicoccaceae; genus UBA4644. The sequence continues at coordinate 51,980 of CAZYAD010000001.1, read as the reverse complement.
CTGGCCCTGGCAGCCCGGCTGTGTACCCCCTGCCGGTCGGTGATCGATGTGGGGTGCGACCACGCCTATCTGTGCATCCATCTGGTGGAGCAAGGCGCGCTTTGCGCCTTTGCCGCCGACATCCGGCCCGGCCCCCTGGCCTCTGCCCGGGCCAATATCGCCACCTGCGGCCTGTCAGACCGCATCCGCCCGGTGCTGTGTCCCGGGCTGGAGGGCTTTTCGCCGGACGACGCCGACACGATCTCCATCTGCGGCATGGGCGGCGAGCTGATCGCCTCCATTTTGGAGGCCGCCCCCTGGACGGCCGACGGCCGCCACCGGCTGGTGCTTCAGCCCATGACCTGCGCCCACAGGCTGCGGAAGTGGCTCCACGGCCACGGCTTTTCCGTTCGGCAGGAAGCCCTTGCGCAGGAGGGGCGGCGGCTGTATGTGGTGCTGGAGGCCGTGGGCGGTGCAGAGGACACCTGCGGCGCGGAAAACGGCTATTATTTCACCTCGGCCCTGCTGTCCGACCCGCTCTTCCCATTGTTTGCCCGAGGGCTGCGGCGGCAGCAGGAGCGGGCCAGGGCGGGCAAGCGTCTGGCCGGAAGGGACACCGCCGCTGAGGATGCAATACTCAAACGATTGGAGGAGTTGGGCTATGGCGCTTGACAGCTTTGTCATTGCCGGACTGGCGGAGGAGCTGCACCGTCGGCTGGAAAACGCCCGGGTGGACAAGGTCACCATGCCCCGGCGGGATCGGATCATTCTGCATCTGCGCAGCCGGGACGAGGGCAATGTGCGGCTGCTGCTGTGCGCCGGAAACGGCGCCCGGGTACATCTGACCTCAGAAAAATTCGATAATCCGGAAACGCCCCCCATGCTGTGTATGCTGCTGCGCAAGCAGATGGCCGGCGGGCGAATCCTTTCCATCACCCAGCCCCGCCACGAGCGGCTGCTGGACATCCGCTTTTCGGCAGTGGATGAACTGGGCGTGCTGGCCGAAAAGCACCTGATTTGCGAAATGATGGGCCGCTCCACCAACCTGATCCTGGTGGGGCCCCAGGGGCATATCACCGCCTGTATGCATCCGGTAGACCCGGACAGCAGCCCCCGGGCCGTGCAGCCCGGACTGCTGTACAGGCTCCCGCCTTTACAGGACAAGCCCTCCCTGTGGGAGCTTTCGCCGGAGGGGCTGGAGGCGCTCTGCCGGGAATCGGACTGCGATGCTGCCGCGCTGTGCGACCGGCTGGCCGGGCTTTCCCCTCTGATGGCCCGGGAGGCCGTCTGCCGGGGCGGCGGGGAGGCTGAACGCCTGTGCCGCGCCCTGCTGTCTCTGCGGGAAAGCCGCCCCGAGCCCTGGCTTTTGCGCCGCTCGGGCGGCAAAAACGACTTCGCCGCGTCGGAGATCACCTTTGAACCGAATACGGAATGTATAAAATACGACAATTTTTCCGTTTTGTTGGATGATTTCTACCGGGAGCAGACCCGCGCCAACGATCTGAAGAATCTTTCGGGCAGCATGGAGCGCACCATGACCACTGTAAAAAAGCGGCTGGAGCGCAAGCTGTCCGGCCAGCGTCAGGAGCTGCACACCGCCGAGGAGCGGGAAACCCTCAAGCGCACCGCTGACCTGATCACCGCCAACCTGTACGCCATCCGTCCCGGCGACCGGACGGTGACCCTCACCGATTATTTTGACCCCTCCCTGCCCCAGGTGCGGGTGGAGCTGGATCCCCTGCTGTCTCCCCAGGAAAACGCCCAGCGGCTGTTTGCCAAATACACCCGCCTCAAGCGGGCGGAGGAGGCCCTGACCCGGCAGATCGCCCTTGGCGAGCAGGAGCTGGAGTATGTGAGCAATGTGCTCTACACGCTGGCCGCTGCCGGTGACGCCGCCCAGCTGCGGGAGATCCGGGAGGAGCTGATCCAGGCCGGCTATGTGAAGCCGGAGGAAAAGGGCCGCCGCAAGCCCCGACCGCTGGCCTTTGCCCCCCGTCAGTTTACGGTGGCGGGGGACTTTACCGTGCTGTGCGGCCGCAGCAACCGGGAAAACGACGAGCTGACCCATCGCCGTGCCGGTAAGAACGACCTGTGGTTCCATGCCCGCAATGTGCCCGGCAGCCATGCAGTGCTGCTCACCGAGGGCCGGGAGCCGCCTGAGGAGGCTCTGCGGCAGGCGGCGGCCATCGCGGCGTATTACAGCGCGGCAGGCAAACAGCCCCGGGTGGCAGTGGATTACACCCTCATCCGCCGGGTGAAGAAGCCCCAGGGTGCCGCGCCGGGCATGGTGAACTACTTTGAGTTCCGCACCGCACTGGTGGAGCCCGCCCTTCCTGCGGAGGAAACCTGACCCGCCCCCTTCCCTGCATAATTCGCCTCCCTTTTCCATAGGATAAACGGAAAAGGGAGGCGTTTATTCATGTCCAAACCCAAGCGCGTTCTGTCTCTGGCGGCCAGCTGCGCCATCGCCTGGTGCGCCGCCGGACTGTCCTGGCTGCTCACCGGCTCCGCCGCCATGTCGACCTATCCACAGCTGCGGCAGCCGCCGTTGTCGCCGCCGGGATGGATTTTCCCGGCGGTGTGGTCGGTGCTTTACACCCTGATGGGCCTTTCAGCCTGGCTGGTGTGGAGACAGCGGCAACCGAAGGCCCTGCGGCCCTATGGCATACAGCTGTTCCTCAATGTGCTGTGGACGCCGCTGTTCTTCCGCTTCCGGCTGTTCTGGGCGTCCTTTGTTCTGCTGTGCGCCCTGTGGGCAGCCGTTGTGTGGATGCTGGCGGCCTTCCGCCGGGTACAGCGTTTTGCGGCCGCCCTTCAGGTACCCTATCTGCTATGGGTGACCTTCGCGGGCTATCTCAACGGAATGATCGCCCTGTGAAACTGAGCCTTGCCCCAAAAGCGCCCGTGACCGGCCGGTCACGGGCGCTTTTACCCCATCAGCAGGCGGACAGTGAACCCGCTGAGGAGAAAGGCCGCCAGATCGGCCAGCAGCGCCGCCCGGAGGGTATAGCCGGTGTCCCGCAGGCCCAGATGGGCGGAGTAGACGGCGATGACATAAAAGGTCGTCTCGCTGCTGCCCAGCATGACGGCGGCCACCCGCCCGGTGAGGCTGTCCGGCCCGGCCTCTGCCAGAAGGCTGCTGCCCAGCGACAGTGCACCGCTGCCCGAAAAGGGCCGCAGCAGCGCCAGCGGCAGGCACTCCGGCGGGATGCCCAGCAGCGCCGCCAGAGGGGTCAGCAGCCGGGAAAGCAGCCCGGTGAGGCCGGAGCCCCGCACCATGGATACCACCGTCAGCATGGTGAGCAGAGCGGGAAAGACCGAAAGACACACCCGCACCCCCTCCCGGATGCCGCAGGTCATGGCGTCATACAGATCCACGCCCTTCCGCAGCCCGAACAGCAGGATCCCGCACACCGCACAGGGCAGGATCCACCCGCTCACAGCCGTCCTCCCCGAAGCAGCCGGGCGGCCAGCAGCCCCGCCGCCACCGAGCCCAGGCTGCTCAGCCACACGGCGGGCAGGATGTCAAAGGGCGTCTCGCAGCCCAGACCGGCCCGCAGCGCCGCCACCGTGGTGGGCAGCAGCTGAAGGGACGCCGTGTTGAGGATCATCAGCCGGAACACGCCGTGGGGCGGCCGCCCTTCCCTGTCAGAAAGCTCCTTCAGCCGCTTTGCCGCCCGCAGTCCGGCAGGCGTGGCGGCAGAGCCCAGCCCCAGAAGATTGGCAGAAAGATTCTGGGCCAGCGCCTCCTGCGCCTGGCTGTCCCGGGCATCCTCTCCAAACAGTCGCCCGATCAGCGGGCGGAGCAGACGGGCCAGCAGCGCGCTCAGCCCGGAGCGCTGCATCACCTCCAGCAGACCGCTCCAGAGGCACAGCGCCCCGCCGATGCGCAGCATCAGCTGCACGGCCTCCTCCGCGCCGGAAAGGATGGTCAGGGACAACTGCGGTACATTGCCGCAGCATATGGCGGCCAGCAGGGACAGTGCGGCCAGCAGTGCCAGCAGACGGGAGAGAAGCATACAGCGGAAGCCTCCTTTGTACATACGCAAAATCACTAAAAAATAGCGGTTTTGTCGAAAAGAGTTGGTATGTTTTACGGTTGACTTTTTTGGGAGGAACAGGCAAAATAGAGCTAATCAAGAGATTCGGAGGATGTATTCTATGAAATCTACCGGTATTGTAAGACATATTGATAATCTGGGGCGCATCACCCTGCCCATCGAGCTGCGCAAAACGCTGGACATGGCCTGCGGAGATCCTCTGGAGATCTATACGGAGGGCAACTCCGTCATTCTGCGCAAGCATGAATCCAGCTGCGTTTTCTGCGGCAACAACCGCAAGGTCACGCTGTTCAAGGATAAGTGCATCTGCGACAGCTGCCGCCGGGAGCTGGCTCTGTAAGCTGCCGAGGACACGGGAACACAAAGGAAGGGAGAGACTGCGGTCTCTCCTTTTTTGGTTTCTGACCGCTTCCCCGGTGCTTTTTTCTTATGCGGGTGCGAAAAAAAAGATGCTGGATTTCGCTGTTTGGTGGTTTACTTTTTGCGCCCGTGCCTGTAAAATAGTCTTTACAGCCCTTGAGGACGACCACACTTGAAACTGCAAAGGAGCACAGCTTATGAAATATTATACCGAAGCCCTGGTGAATGAGGTTCAGAAGAAAAAGCGCTTCATCTCCTTCTTCCTGGGGGATTCCCGCCGCACCTGCTTTTATCAGGCGACCCACCGGGAGGATGGCACCTTCCTGCTGTGGATCGAGGGCATCCACCTGGGCAAGGTCATCGCCTATCCCTGCGTGCTGATCCGCGGGGCGGAAACGCTGGTATTTGAAAACGGCAATCTGGAGATCAGCAAGGAAAACAACCGGGTGCTCATCGAGACCTGGCAGGCGGCGGTGGATCCGCACAAGCTGGCGGAGTATGAGGTGACGCCCATGGAAAAGGCGGACTTCCACGAGCTGTTCGCGCGCTATCGCAAGCAGCATCTGGCCTGGGCCATCGCACAGGCGGAGGAGGAAAACCGTCTGGCCGAGGAGCAGGCGGCCAACGGAGAGGACGGGCAGGAGCAGACGGACGACCGGGAATGACGCTGCGTAACACAATCGAGGGCGGCCCGGAGATGGAACGGGTGTCCACGCTGGTGGAATTCTTTTCGGACAATACCATCGAAAATGTGCTGGGTGCCTTTGCCTTTCTGCCGGAACAGGTGATCTTCCTCATCGACTCCGGTAACCACGAGCCTACCATCCAGGATACCCTGCGGGCGCTGGAGCGCCGTCTGCCGCAGGTGAAAACCGGGTTTTATCAGACAAAGGACAGCCAGCTGGAGAGCATCCGTCTGGCGCTGGAGGAGCTTTACCGGGATCATCCGGACTGCGTTTTTGACTTCACCGGCGGGGCGGAGCCCATGCTGCTGGCGGCTTATTCCTTCGCCTTCCGCAACGATGCCCCCATGCTGCACATCCATATGCAGAGCCGCGCACTGATCAATATCCACCGGTGCAGGCAGCTGGCGCGGGATTTCGTCTTTCCCCAGCTGGCACTGGAGGATCTGCTGAATATGCATGGGGCCTTCCTTTCAGGCTACGGCTACCCGGTGCCGGAGGAATCGTGGAACGACACCATCCGGCGGTTCTGCACACTGGTAATGGAGGACCAGCACAAGTGGAAGGAGCAATGCCTCTTTTTGCAGATGGCTGCCGCCCGTGCGGGCGAGCTGCGAGTGCGCACACCGATTGAGCTGCGCACCGCCGACGGCGTCCCGGTGCGGGGCGACCCGGACTATCTGCATCGGCTGGCCGAAACCGGGATGCTGGCAGAGGTTGGACAGGCTGAAGGGCTACTGCACTTCCGCTTTCCCACCCCGGAGCTCAAGCACTGCCTGTGCGACAGCGGCGTCTGGCTGGAATTGTACACCTATCTGCTGCTGAAGGAGAGCGGTCGCTTTTCCGATGTGCGGCTGTCGGTGCGCATCGGCTGGGGGGAATCCAGCCGCCAGGCGTCGGGCACCGCCTACAACGAGATCGACATCATCGCCTGCACCGGCATCACGCCGCTGTTCATCTCCTGCAAAAGCGGCCTGCCCAACCCCAACAACATGAACGAAATTCTGGTCTATGCCCGCAAATTCGGCGGGCAGCGGGCCCGGGCGGCCATGGTCACCTCGGCGGAAATCTCCACCGGGTTCGTGGGTCTGCGCAAGCGGGCGGAGGATCTGGGCATGGTGATCGTGGATGAATCCGACCTCCGGGACGGTCTGGCCCAGGGGATGCTGCTGTTTTTACTGGACAGCGGCCTGTAACGGAGCCTGTACGGCAGCTGCCGCACGGGGTTCCGGACAAACGCTGAGGCGTTCTGCCGGTGAGAGAGCTCACCGGCGGGACGCTTTTTTCGTGCACGGACTTGACAGTCAGGAATAATGGCATATAACAGGAAACAGGAGTTGCGCAACAAATGTTTCTTCAAGAAGAAGGGTATACCATGCCGCCAAAATTCAAATTCACCCGGGAGGAGATCGTGCAGGCTGCGCTGGAGTTTACCCGGACAGAGGGCGTCGATGCCCTCACCGCCCGCTGCTGGCCCTCATCGGGCAGCCGAAACTCCTCTTTCTGGATGAGCCCACCCTGGGGCTGGATGTGCTGGCCCACAGTGCGCTTTGGGACTGCATCCGGGCTCTGAAGGGCCGGGTGACGGTGGTGCTGACGACCCACTGCATGGAGGAGGCCGAGGCACTGGCCGACCACATCGGCGTGATGCTGAAGGAGCGCACCGGCACCCATCGACTGGAGGACGCCTTCATCGCCATCATAAAGGAGGGACAGGCAATGAGATTACTGGCATTTTCCCGATGGAAGCTGCGGGAGCTGATGTGGGATTCGCTGACGGCCTGGGAGTTCCTGCTGGGATATCTGCTGCCTCTGTTGCTCTGGATTACAGGCTATGGGGCGGTGGCCCTGGCGGTGGCCATCCGGGCCTTTTTCCGTCAAATGCGCCGTTTGTGAAAATATTTCATAAAAAACGAAAATTATACTTGCTTTTTGGAAGGATTCGCGGTATGCTGGTATAGGTATTAACCGAGAGAGAGGGTATCATCGTGGCAACAAGAAAATCAAGTCTGCCGACGCGAAACCATATCCTGACCGTCAGCGCCCGTTTGCTGTTGAAGCAGGGATACCGGGGCACGACCATCCGGGAGATCGCGTCCGAGGCCGGCGTGGCCATTGGCAGCGTACAGAATTTTTTCCACAGCAAGGAGTGTATTCTCACCGAGCTGGCACAGCTGATCTTTGCCGGACAGTTCGGTGCCGCCCGCGCGGTTTCTCCTGCCGGAAAGACGCCGGTTTATACGTATGCGGCAGAGACCGCCCTGCAGCTGGTGATCACCGAGCGAAATGAGCAACTGCGGGAGATCTATACCGAGGCATATACCCTGCCGGAAACAATGGAATTCATCTATGAAAACACCGCCAAGGAGCTGATGCAGATCTTCGGCGACCGCTTCCCCGGGTACCTGGAGAGCGATTTTTACGAGATCGATATCGGCACCTGCGGCCTGATGCGGGGCTATATGGCAAAGCCCTGCGATATCCACTTCCCGCTGCAGCGGAAGATCGATCGCTTTTTGACCTCGTCTCTGCGCATTTTCCGCGTGGAGGGCGAGGAGCTGGAGCAAGTGCTGGAATTTGTGCGGGGGCTGGATCTGGTGCCCGCCGCCGATCAGGTCATTGCTCAGATCTTCACCACGCTGGAGAATCATTTCGACTGCAAGTTGTAAGTGCCTTCGCCTTTTTTGCAGCCAGAAGCCCTGCCCCGTCCTGCGACGGGGCAGTTTTTATATGGAAAAAGGCAGTCCGCGCGGGCTGCCCAACATATTCAGAACACCACAAATCGACTGGGGGCGCAAGCAAAATCTTCCAATTCTCCGTTTTGCACAAAAATTCGCTGAAAATATTGTATATACCACCGATTGCGATTTATTTAACGATGTGATGCTATATTAGTAAGAAAGGATCGCCGTCCACCGACCCGGAAAAAATCAGGAAGGCTGTGCGTCCCATGGGCCGGATGACCGCCGCATAGCGGCACAATGAAAAGCACACTTATCCATAATTGCAGGTTATTCAAACAAAAGCGAAAATAAAATCAATCATGTGAAAGGTAGTTTTGTAGCGAAGTCATTGCTGACACATTGATGCAGGGGACTGTAAGTGTTTCCAATATAAGAAATCTGAACGATTTTGCATCAACAACTAGTCTTCAAAATACATATGCAGATTTGGAAGAACTGATGGAGGAAGAATTTGGATCCCGGCTGCATTCGTACCAATATTATAGTTCTGCCACCTACGACGGGGTTCGCGTGTCTGTCTATGAATCTTGCGAATATGATATCCAGTTCCAAGGACAAGTTAATAATACAACGAATCGCACCTTGCAGGCAGTGGCAACTTTATTAGGATGCAAGTACACTCTGCTGGGAGTTTTCTTGGGGATCGGTATCGATGAACTGGTTCCTGCCGGAACCGAAATTCTTTATTATGTGTGTTACTTCATTGAGTCTCGACAAGGACGAATTGGAGGTGCTGGGTATTACACTGTTGAACATCAAATTGCATATCCCGCCTTTGATAATGCGAATGTAAGCAATTCGACAGAAATTTTCTTCGATGATCCGATTTATGACATCTATACGGTCAGCCAGTCGATTTACAATTCGGTTAGCAAAATAGCCGAGAATGCTGTTTATATTTACAGGGAATATGCCTGATCCAAACGCACACAGAGGAGGCGGAACGTGCATGGACAAAAACGCAAGGTTCTTTTTCGGCATGGCCGGTGTGCTGCTCCATCCGCAGTTTGCAGAAACGCTTTTTTGGGTGCCGAATGTTCTTTCCAATGATTTCCCCGTGGTGATCGGCTATGCGCTGCTGCTGTCCGCGCCGGAGCTGCTGTCTGAGCGACGCGGCTGGCGGCTCCTGCTGTATGCGGGGGTGCTGGCGGGGCTTGCGTCGATCCCCTACCGGATCATAAGCACGGACGGGGCGTGGTTCCCGGCGGTGCTGTCCATGGCCGGGGTTCTGCTGCAGGGTCTGGTGGCGTGGCAGCTGTACCGGCGGCGTGGAGCGCTGGGCGACGGCGCGGCGGCGGAAGACGCACCTCTGAAGACGGGCTGTCTGGTTTACGCGGCGGCAAGCGCGGCGCTCATGGGAACGGAAGGAATGGAGTGGCTGCTGGGAGGAAACGTCTCCATGTGGCTGTATACGCTCCGGAGCGCAGCCTGTGTTGTAAGGCTGATCGCCGGCTGCTGCGTGGTCGTTCGCCTGTTTGCACAGCTTTCGCGAGCCGAAGTCAAACAGAAGCCGTAAAGATAGCTGGCGGCGGGGCAAAGCCCCGCCGCTTAACTTATTCCAAATGCTTTTTCTTACCGCAGCCGCTCAGTCGGCGATGTCGGTGTTTTCCACCAGCGTGACCGTCACCCGCACCAGTCTGCCGCTGCGCTCCACGCTGAGGGTCACCTGCTCCCCCACATTTTTGTCCGCCAGATATCCGGTGACATCGGTGGCAACCGACACCATTACATCGTCCACGCTGACGATGCGGTCGCCCACCGCCAGACCGGCATCCTCGGTGCTCTGGACGGTGATCTCCGACACATAGATGCCGGGGGCCATGTTGTACTGATAGGCCTGCTGCTGGGTGATGGTGGACACCTTGATGCCCAGGATGGCCTTGTTGCTGGTGGCGATGACGCCGCTGCCGTCGCCGCTGTTTTCGCTGCTGTCGGGGGTATAGGTGCCGCTGGAAATGAGCTGGGAGGCAATCTCCATAGCCCGGCTGCTGGGGATGGCGAAGCCCAGACCCTCGGAGTCGGTATCAGAGCTCTTGGCGGAAACAATGCCGATGAGCTGGCCCCGGTCGTTGAACAATGCGCCGCCGGAGTTGCCGGGGGAGACTGCCGCCGTCATCTGCAGCACATTCAGCTGGATGCTCCGGGTGGCGGTGCCACCGCCGTAGAACATATCATACAGGCTGTTGCCCCGGCTGCTGCCGGAGGAATCCTCTACCTGCACGGAGATGGTGCGGTTGAGGGCCGAAACGATGCCGTCGGAAATGGAGCCGGAGAAGCGTCCCTCGGGGTTGCCCACGGCGTAGCAGGTTTCACCCTGCAAAACCTGGTCGCTGTCCGCGATCTCGGCAGCGTTCAGGCCAGTCTTGTCGATCTTAATGACGGCAATATCGCCGTTGATGTAGCTGCCCGCCAGCTGTGCCGGAACGGTCTCGCCGTCGGAAAGCTCCACCGTGATCTTGGAAGCGCCGTCGATCACATGGGCACAGGTGATAATGTAGCCATCCTCGCTGATGATGACCCCCGAACCGGCGCCCGAGGTAACATAGGAACCGAACCAGTAGTTGCTGGTGGTCATCTGCTCGGTGGTGATGGCCACCACCGAGGTCTCCACCTTGGCGGCCACCTGCGCCGAGGTCAGGCCGCCCTCCGCAGCCGCAGGCGCGTCATTTCCGGTGCTGCCGCCGCTGACCTGCTGGATCACCACGGTGTTCCGCTGCTGGGCTACCAGCACGCCGGTATAGCCCGCGCCGAAGCACAGGGCCGCCGCCAGAAGCACACACAGCGTGCCGAGGGCGATCTTGCCCCAGCGGATCTTCTTTTTGGGTTTGCGCTCCGGTTGAGGCTCTGCGGGCGTCCACTGCCAGTCGCCGCTGCCAAAGGTGGCCTGCTGCTCCGGCTGCTCCTCCTGCCGGGGCTCCTGGGGCCACCGGCGCTCCTCCAGCTCAGAGGTGTGGTAATGATACTCGCCGTTGACCGGTGTATCGGGTGTATTTACAGAATTATCGCGATCCGTGTAATTGTCGCTCATAACATTCATCCTTTCCGTTCTTGGTGCCCTTATCATAACCTGCCCGGTTAAACAGAAGATAATCTCAAGTTAAACAGAAGATAAACAATTGGGAAAGCTTTTTTGAACGCGGCGGCTGCCTGCCGAAAAGCCGCAGGCTTTCTCCCGGCTTTTCCCCAAGCCCTCGACGGCTGCTCAAGCGCCGCGGGGCTCGTTGCCCGCCTTTCCCGGCAGGCTGATCGAAAGACGCTCACTGACCGCTACAGCCCGCCGTTGGAAAGGCTCCCGGAGAAGAGAGGCACCCTCTCCTTCGGCTGTGCGAAAGCCAAGTCCTCCCAAAAACCGCACATTCGTTCTTGTCCCTCATCAAAAGCTGTGTTATAATAAAACATTATTGATTCTGAAACGGAGGGCTTTTATGGGCAAAACCTGCATTTTCACCGGTCATCGTGATCTGCCCTTCGACCCCGCCCCCCTGCTGGCCGATCTGCGTCGACACATCGCCGCGCTCCACGCCGCCGGCTTTACCGAGTTTCTCAACGGCGGTGCCATGGGCTTTGACCTTCTGGCCGCCGAGGCCCTGCTGGAGCTGCGTCCCGTCCTGCCGGGCGCACGGCTGGTGATGGTGCTGCCCTGCCAGGGGCAGGACCGGGCCTACCCGCCCGCCGACCGCGCCCGCTATCGCGCCATCCTGGCCCAGGCTGATCTGGTGCGTTACACCTCCCACAGCTATTACAAGGGCTGTATGCTTACCCGCGACCGGGTGATGGCCCAGGCAGCTGATTATTGTATCTGCTACCTGACCCGCTCCACCGGCGGCACGGCCTATACCGTCCGCCAATGCGTCCTGCGGGATGTCCCCCTCGTCAACCTGGCTGAATAACAGAAAGGAGCCCCCGATGTACGACCCCGAGCTTTCCCCCGCCGAAAAACGCCGCAACCTGCTGAAGCACGGAAAAAAAGGCCTGCTGCATCTGATTTTCAGCCGAACCGGGCTGGTGACCATCCTGCTGCTGCTGCAGGTGGTAATCATGGCCGCGCTGCTGCGCCGATTTCAGGCCTATGCCCTGCATTATTACAGCGCAACTTCCGTGCTGTCCGTGGCGCTGGTGATCTGGCTGCTGAACACCGATACCGACCCCAACGCAAAGATCACCTGGCTGGTGCTGGTGCTGATCGCGCCGGTGCCCGGCCTGCTGCTGTATGTCTATGTGCGGAACGATGTGGGCCACCGCGCGCTGCGCAATCGGATGCGGCAGATCAACAAGGCGTCGCTGCGGGCCATTCCGCCGACGGCGGCGGAGGAGACCCTGCCCAAGGCCCATCCCGAGGATGCGGGGCTGGCCCACTATCTGCGGGCGGCAGGCGGCTTTCCTGCCTATGACGGCACAGCGGCGACCTATTTTTCTCTGGGCGAGGAGCTGCTTCCGGCCCTGCTGCGGGATCTGGAGAGCGCACAGCGCTACATCTTTCTGGAGTATTTTATCATCGAAAACGGCGTTATGTGGGACGCTGTGGAGGATGTTCTGGCCCGCAAGGCAAAGTCCGGCGTGGAGGTGCGGGTGCTGTATGACGGTACCTGCGAGTTCACCAAGCTGCCCCACTCCTTTCCGGCGTATCTGAAAACCATGGGCATTCAGTGCCGGATCTTTGCGCAGGTGCGGCCCTTTGTCTCCACCCATTACAATTATCGGGATCACCGGAAGATCGCCGTCATCGACGGACGGGTGGCCTATACCGGCGGCATCAATCTGGCCGATGAATACATCAATCAGACCCATCCCTTCGGGCACTGGAAGGACACCGGCATCCGGCTGGAGGGCCCTGCCGTCCGCAGTCTGCTGATGCTGTTTTTGCAGATGTGGCAGGTGGAATCGCGGCAGTTCTCCCTGCTGCCCCACCTGGCGGAGCCCATCCCTCCGGCAAGCGGCGCGGCCGGCTGGGTAATTCCTTATGGCGACTGCCCGTTGGACGACCAGCCGGTGGGCGAATGGGTCTACACCCATATCCTGAACCAGGCCCGGCGGTATGTCCATATCATGACCCCCTACCTGATCCTGGGCCACGAACTGGAAAGCGCCCTGAAATTTACCGCCCGCCGCGGGGTGGAGGTGTCCATCCTGCTGCCGGGCATTCCGGACAAAACCATCCCCTATGCGCTGGCCAAGTGCCATTACCGGTCGCTGGCCGAGGCCGGCGTGCGTCTTTATGAGTACACCCCCGGCTTCGTCCACGCCAAGTGCTTTGTCAGCGATGACTGCCGTGCGGTGGTGGGGACGGTGAATCTGGACTATCGCAGCCTGTCCCATCACTTTGAATGCGGAGCCTATCTGCTGGATGTGCCCTGCATTGAGGAGCTTGAGGCGGATTTCCATCGGACGCTGGCTCGCAGCACCCGGGTTTCCGCCCAGAAGGCCGCCCATCCGGGCCTGAAATGGAAGCTCATCGGCATGGTGATGAAGGCCTTTGCCCCCCTGCTGTGATCCCCCCGGGGAGAAGCGGACGAGCCGGGCAGCACATCCCTTCTCCGGCAACCTCTGAAAAGATTTTCATTTCTTTCACAAATCCCCCTTGAAAATATGCCATGCTTTCCCCAGAAACAACGAACCGGGAGGCAAATTTCTATGCTGTTTACCCTGGAAGAAGCCCTGTGGCTCTTTCTGATCTACGCCTTTCTCGGCTGGTGTGCCGAGGTAGCCTTCGCTGCTCTGACACGGGGCATTTTCGTCAACCGAGGCATGGCCAACGGCCCCATCTGCCCCATTTACGGCTTCGGGATGCTGGCCGTGCTGCTTTGTCTGGAGCCCTTTCGTAAAAACTTCTTTCTCCTGTTTCTGGGTTCGGTTCTGGTCACCTCCGCCCTGGAGCTGGTCACCGGCTGGGCGCTGGAGCGGTTCTTCCATGATAAGTGGTGGGACTACACCAACGAGCCCTTTAACCTGAAGGGCTACATCTGTCTGCGTTTTTCCCTGATGTGGGGGCTGGCCTGTCTGCTGGTGGTCAATGTGATCCATCCCTCCATCTTCTTTCTGGTGCAGAAGCTGGCGACCCGCCCGGGTCGCATCGCTCTGGCAGTGCTGCTGGCGGCCTTTCTGGCAGACGAGATCATCACCTTCTCCCAGCTGCTCAGGCTGCCCCGTCAGCTGCGGGCCATCGAAGACACCCAACGCCGTCTGCGTGCGGTGTCTGACAGCATCGGCAGCACCATTGCCGACGGCATCCTCACCGCAATGGAGACCGAGCAGGCCTTTCGGGAAAGCCCCCGTGGTCAGGAGCTGCTGGAAAAGGAGGCCCAGCTGAAGGAGAAGGCCGCGCAGCTGCACTCCGATCTGGATGACTCCTCCGCCGCCCGCCGGGCCGAGCTTCAGCTCCAGACCGAAAAGCTGCGGCAGCAGTGGGAACAGGAAAAGGCCGATTTCGCCCGTCGGCTGGAGGAGCTCCGCCGCCTGCGGCAGGAGCAGGGCGAGCTTCTGGGCCAGAACCTGCGGCTGCACCGGCGTCTGCTGCGGGCTTTCCCCGCCCTGAGCCGCGGCCGTCACCGGGAGGTCTTTGCCCGGCTGCGTCAGCGCTGGGAGGAGCGCCGGGAGGAGCGCCGGGAGGACTGACCCGCATTTACATTCCTCCGCACCTATGCTATACTGTCGGAGAAGGAAGGGAGTGGTTTGATGTATCAGCCTCTGGCAGACAAGATCCGGCCGTCTGAGCTGGACGATATGGTGGGGCAGCAGCACATCATCGGCCCCAACGGCCTGCTGCGCCGCATTTTAGAGGGCGGACACATCCCCAACATGATCTTTTACGGCCCCTCCGGCGTGGGCAAGACCACCCTGGCCCAGATCATCGCCAACAAGACCGACCGCCGTCTGGTAAAGCTCAACGCCACCACGGCCTCCACCGCCGATATCAAGGGCGTGGTATCCGAACTGGACACTCTGCTGGCTCCCCAGGGGGTGCTGCTGTATCTGGATGAGATCCAGTACTTCAACAAAAAACAGCAGCAGAGCCTGCTGGAGTTTATCGAGAGCGGCAAGATCACCCTCATCGCCTCCACCACCGAAAACCCTTATTTTTATGTATACAACGCCATTCTGAGCCGCAGCACCATCTTCGAGTTCAAGCCGGTGTCCGCCGACGAGGTGGCCCGGGCGCTGCGCCGGGCCTTTCAGCTGTGCGCCCGGGAGAATCATTGCAGCATCCGTCTGGAGGAGGGCGTGGTGGAGCACATCGCCCAGGGCTGCGGCGGGGATGTGCGCAAGGGCATCAACGCCGTGGAGCTTTTGTGTGCCGCCGCCCGGCAGGAGGGCGACGGGCTGTGCGTCACCCTGGAGGATGCCCGTCAGGCCAGCCAGAAAAGCGCCATGCGCTATGACCGGGAGGGGGACGACCACTACGATGTGGTATCTGCCCTGATGAAATCCATGCGAGGCTCCGACCCCGATGCCGCCCTGCACTATCTGGCCCGTCTGCTGGAGGCCGGCGATCTGATCGGCGCCTGCCGCCGCATCTTGTGCTCGGCCAGCGAGGATGTGGGCCTGGCCTATCCCATGGCGGTGCCCATCATCAAGGCCTGCGTGGACAGCGCCATGCAGCTGGGTCTGCCCGAGGCACAGCTGCCGCTGGGCGAAGCGGTGATCCTGCTGGCCACCTGGCCCAAGTCCAATACCGCCTATCAGGGCATCGCCGCCGCCCGGGCCGATGTCAAGGCCGGCAAGCTGGGCAGCATCCCCCGGGAATTGCAGAATGTCCACGCCGACGGCGCGGGCTTCGAGCGGGAGCAGGGCTATCTGTACCCCCACGATTACCCCGGCCACTGGGTCAGGCAGCAGTATCTCCCCGATGTGCTGAAGGGCGCGAAGTACTACGACTTCGGCGACAACAAGACCGAGCAGCAGGCCCGCTCCTATTGGGAGCAGATCAAAAAGAAATAGCCCCGGTATAAGCCCGCTCCCGCCTCATTCCCATTCCGCAGGGAAAAAGCTTTTTTCGCGTCGGCGGCACCACAGTTTTTACAGCCATCGCTTCCGTATACGAAAGCACCGGCTCTGTCCCGTGACAGAGCCGGTGCTTTTTTTCAGGAAAATCAATCGTTGTCAAAGGCTTCCAGCGCGGTTTTTCTGGCCGGACGGCTGTCTCCGTGACGCACCTGGGTCATGGTACACAGGCTGAGCAGGGAGAACACCACCGCATAGGGGAACAGCACCCGATAGCCCAGCCCCAGGCTGTCGATCAGCAGACCGGAGAGCAGCGGCGTGCAGATCTGGGCCGCCATGGAAAAGGCATAGTAGTAGCCGGTGTATCGCCCGGTGTCCCCGGCGGCACACATCTCCACCACCATGGGGAAGGAGTTCACATTGATGGCCGCCCAGCCCACGCCTACCAGCCCGAACAGGGCATACATGACCGGCGTGCGAACGGTGATGAAGCAGGCCGACAGATAGCAGACGCTCATCAGCAGAATGCCCAGCAGGATGGTTTTCTTTCGTCCCACCCGTCCGGACAGCACCCCCAGCGGCACAAAGGCCGCAATGGCCACGACAGTGGCACACATCAGATATCCGGAGGAGGTGCTCAGGTCGGCATCCCACACCGCCACGCAGTAGCGGGAAAAGGCGGTGGTGACGGCATTGTAGGCCATGAACCACAAAAACACCGACAGCAGCAGAAACAGCAGGGAGCGCAGCACCGGGCCGCTCAGCTTTTTGCCCGTGCCGGAGGTATCCTCCGCCGCCTCCCCCTGCTCACTGGCCAAAACGGCGGCGCGGGTCTCCGCCACCAGCCGGTTTTCCCGCACGGTGAGCACCATGACCAGCACGCTCACCAGCATGAATCCGGCCACCACCAGAAAGATGGGGATGAAGGACTGGTCGGCAGCATAATGGCTGGAGCCGTCGGCCGCCTTTTCCGAGCGGAGCAGCACCATCATCATCAGGGTGGAAAAGATGCCGCCGATATAGCCCACCAGATTGACGATGGCATTGGCCTTGGAGCGCAGAGGCTTGGGTGTCACATCAGGCATATAGGCCACGGCTGGCGAGCGGTAAACACTCATGGTCAGCAGCAGAAGCAGCAATGCAGTGAAAAACAGAGGGAAGCTGCGGGCGGCGGTGGCAGCGGCCAGCACGCCCATCAGGCAGACGGCAGCCAGCGTACCAAACAGGATATAGGGCGTCCTGCGGCCCAGCCGGGTGCGGGTCCTGTCCGACAGCGAGCCGAACAGCGGCAGCAGGATCAAGGCGGTGATGTTGTCAATAGACATGATAGCGTTGGTGGTGAAGGTCCGCAGACCAAAGAGATTTTCCAGCAGATGGGGGATCACCTGATCGTAAAACTGCCAGAAGGCCAGAATGGACATAAAGCCCAGGCCGATCAGAACAGTGCGCTTGGTATCCAGCTTCATGGGAGGTGCTCCTTTTCTTAAAATCGGTTGTTTCATTATACAATGACCGGCGGCTGCTTTGCAACATAATTTCCATTTCCGCAGCCATTTCCCATCAAAATCCTCGTTTTCCCCGCGCTACAATGGAGAAAAAACGAGAGGAAGACCATTCTATGGCACAGAAGATCAAAGGTGGGCCGTTTTTGTCCCGGCTGCCCCGCCCGGCTCTGAGCCGGCACACCCTCCGGCGGCTGCGGCGGCAGGGGACTGCCCTTTTGCTGGGCGCGCTGTTGGCGCAGGCGTCGGTATCCGGGGGACTGCGCCCCTTCGGCGTAGCGTATGCCGCCGCCTCCGGACACCCGCTGGCAGCCGCCGTGGGTGCGTTTTTATCCTATCTGCTTTACGGCGCAGAGGGACTGGTGCGGGGCGCTGCCGCCATCGTGACCCTTTCCTGCCGCATGGTGCTGGAGGGCACGGCCCTTTCCCGCCGCCGGGCATTCTTTCCCGCCTGCGCGGCGATGGCCCTGCTGTTCACCCGGGGCGTGGTGGCGCTGGCACTGGGCGCGCGGGCCGTGCTGCTGCTGGTTTGCGAATGTCTTCTGTGTCTGGGCTTTGCCCGTATGCTCGCCGAGGCCCGGGATCCCCGCTCGCCGCTGGCGCTGTGGGGGCGACTCACCGCCGCCATGGGGGCGATTCTGGCGGTGCTGCCGGTGACACTCTGGGGCGGCCTCTCCCCCGGGCGGCTGGCCGCCGTTTTTCTGGTGCTGTGTGCCGGTTCCTTCGGCGGGCCTGGCGTCGGTGTCTGCGTGGGGCTGCCCCTGGGGGCCTGTCTGGATCTGACGCTGGACGCCGGGCCCTTTCTGGCGCTGTGCTGGTGCATGGTGGGGCTGTGCGCCGGTATGGGCGGCAAAAAGGATCGTCTCTGCGCCGCGCTGACCGGCTGTGCCGCCTGCGGGCTGGGCTGTCTCTGGATGTCTGCCCGGCCGGAGGCCGGCAGTGCGCTGATGGAATGCTTTCTGGCGGCAGCCGCGCTGGTGCTCACGCCGCCCCGGCGACTGGTACGGCTGGAGACCGCCTTTGCCTCCGCCGGGACAGAGCGCCTCCGGCGGCAGCCTTCGGGGACAGGCAGTCTGTCCGGGCTTTCCCTGGCCGTTGCCGGATTGGGGAGTGCCATGGAGGCCCTGCTGCGCTCCAACCGAAGCCCCGCTGAGCCCGGGGAGCCGGGCCGGGTGCTCCGCACCGCCTGCGAGGCGGTCTGCGCCGGGTGCAAAAACCGGGAACGCTGCTGGCAGGCCGATTATCAGGAGGTGCAGCAGGCACTGACTGCACTGTCCGGCCCGCTGCGCCGCCGCCACGCCGTTTCGCCGGAGGAGCTGCCCGACTGGTTTGCCCGGCGCTGTCTGTACCCGCGGCAGCTGTGCGGCGCCATCAACGATGCCTACCGGGCGGCCCTGCGGCAGCAGGCCCAGCAGGAGCAGGCCCGGGAGCTGCGGCAGCTGGTAGGGCGGCAATACCGCAGTCTTGGGGCGCTGCTGGAAAGCGTCTCCGCCCGCGCAGCCGATCATCCGGAATATGACCCCCTGCTGGAGGGCCGCGCCCGCCGGGTGGTGCGGGCCTATCTTCCCCGGGTGAAAACGGCCGTCTGTCTCAACGGCGGCCGCCTGCAGCTGGATCTGCTGCTGCCGCCCGGGGATGCCCTTCCGGAGGGGGATCACAACGCCATGCTGCGCTCGTTGGAGGGCGCTCTCGGGATGGCGCTGCTGCCGCCGATCTCCATCGAGAGCCGGCGTGGGCCGGCGCTGCGCATCCGGCAGCAGGAGGCACTGGCCCTGCAAGCCTTTACCGCCGTGCGGAAAAAGGCTGGCGAGTCGGTTTGCGGCGACAGTCACCGGCTGATCCACACCGATGACGGCCGGGCCGTTCTTCTGCTCAGCGATGGCATGGGCACCGGGGTGGCGGCCGGCGCCATGTCCCGCCGGGCGCTGGAGCTGGTGGAGGGCTTCGTCCGCTCTGGCTGTCCTCTGGCGGAAAGCACCGCCGCCGTGCTGCCGGTGCTGGCGGCCCGGTTCGAGGAATGGGGCTTCGTCACCCTGGATCTCTGGGAGATCAGCCTGTTCACCGGCCGCGCTGCCGGGGTGAAATACGGCGCGGCTCCCGGCTTTTTGCTGCGGGAGGGCCGTCTTACCCGGCTGGACGCCCGGGCGCTGCCCGCCGGGCTGGAGCCCCCGGAGGGGGAAGCGCCGCTGATCCGCCTGCGTCTGCGGGAGGGCGACCGTCTGGTGCTGCTGTCCGACGGTGTGTGGGACAGCGGCCTGACTCGCGACCTGCTGCATGAGGGGCAGGCGCTCCCCGGGCAGGCGCTGGCCGACCTTTTGGTAGAGGATGCCGCCCGCCGGGGCGGCCGGGACGACATGACGGTCATCGTGGCCGATCTGACCCGGCCGGAGCGCCGTGCATAACGGCGCAAAAAAACGCCATCCTAACAGAAAAACCGTCAGGAGGCGTTTGTTATGGCAAAGAAGGAAGGTCGTCCCGTGCGTTCCGAGGAGGATATGCTGGCGCTGGCCGAGGAGCTGGCCGCCCGCATCCCCCGCATTTCCCGCCGGGGGCTTGCGCCCCGGCTGAAGGGCTGGCTCCGTGTCGGACTGGGGGCGCTCACCGGCGCCGGACTCACCGGCCTGCTGTGGTGGGCAGTGTCCTCCTGATGGCCGCTCCGGGGCTTACAGCAGAAAAATATTGTGTTCCCGGCAGGTCTCGATCATCTCCCGGGGCCAGACGGCGGCGTGAACCTCGCCAATGTGGGCGCACCGCAGCATCAGCATACACAGACGGCTCTGGCCGATGCCGCCGCCGATGGTATAGGGCAGCTGTCCCGCCAGCAGCTTTTTGTGGAAGTCCAGCTGGGCCCGCTCCATGCAGCCCGCCTTTTCCAGCTGGGCCCGCAGGGATTCCTCACTGACGCGGATGCCCATGGAGGAGATCTCAAAGGAGCGCTGCAGCACATCATTCCACACTAAAATATCGCCGTTGAGGGCCCAGTCATCATAGTCGGGAGCACGGCCGTCATGGGGCTGGCCGCTTTTCAGCCGGTCGCCGATGCCCATGATGAACACCGACTTCTTGTCCCGGCAGATGGCGTCCTCCCGCTGCTTGGGGGTCAGGTCAGGCCAGAGATCCTCCAGCTCCTGGGCGGTGACAAAAAAGATGTTATCCACCAGAGGAAAGTCCACGCTGGGAAACTCATAGCAGGCGGTGCGGGCGGTCTGCTTGAGCGCGCCGTAGATATCCCGCACGGTCTGCATCAGATATTCGGTCGTCCGCTGCTCCCGGGTGATGACCTTTTCCCAGTCCCACTGATCCACATAGACCGAGTGGAGGTTGTCCAGATCCTCGTCCCGGCGGATGGCGTTCATGTCGGTGTACAGACCCCGTCCCGGCTCAAAGCCGTATTCCCCCAGCGCCCAGCGCTTCCACTTGGCCAGCGACTGCACCACCTGCACCTCATCGGTCTTCAGGTCGCGGATGTCAAACTGCACCGGGCGCTCCACGCCGTTCAGATTGTCGTTGAAGCCGCTTTGCAGGGTGACGAACAGCGGCGCCGAAACGCGCTCCAGATTGAGGGCCACGGCAAGATACCGCTGGAAATTATCCTTAATCACCTTGATACCTTTCTGGGTCTCCCGCACGGTCAGCCGGGGCGCATAGCCCTCCGGCAGGATCAGTCTGCTGTTTGCCATGACACGCTCAACTCCTTTACAGAAAAGATGAATTCATTCTAAAAGTGCCGCCTGCAAAAGTCAAGCAAAAAGTTTAACAAAATAAAGTGATGCAACAAAAAAATCTTCGTCATACCCCGCCGGCCCGCCGCATATCCTGTGCCGGGAGGGATGCACTATGCAGACACAGCGGATCTCCGATCTGCGCTACAAGGAGGTCATCGACCTGCACACCGGGCAGCGGCTTGGCTGCGTCCGGGACGCCGAGGTGGACGCCGACAGCGGGCAGGTGACGGCGCTGGTGATCCCCGGCCGCCTGCGCTGCCTGGGGCTGCTGGGCCGGGAGAGCGAAACCGTCATCCCATGGGGGCGCATCCGCCGTCTGGGGGAGGATATCGTCTTTGTGGAGGGCGAGGGCGTCCATTTGGGGCCATCCGCACCGTCTGAGCGCCAAAAAACTTGAAAAAAAGCCCATTTTCCGGCACAAAAGCACTTGCATTGCAGGTGCTTTTGTTATATAATATTGGGGCTATTGGGAAATGCTAACCCAATAGACGACACACATTGCGAGAGACCGAGGGAGGTCCCGGCAGGCCGGGCCCGAGGCCGATGAGCGTGGTGGAGGAAAAACTTAAAGGAGGACACAACAATGTCTGTTATTAGCATGAAGCAGCTGCTGGAGGCCGGCGTCCATTTCGGTCACCAGACCCGCCGCTGGAACCCCAAAATGGCCGAGTACATCTTCATGGAGCGCAATGGCATCTATATCATTGACCTGCAGAAGACCGTGAAGAAGCTGGAAGAGGCTTATTTCTTCGTCCGTGACCTGGCTGCCGAGGGCGGCACCGTTCTGTTCGTCGGTACCAAGAAGCAGGCTCAGGACGCCGTCAAGGAAGAGGCCGAGAAGGTCGGTATGTTCTATGTCAACGCCCGCTGGCTGGGCGGTATGCTGACCAACTTCAAGACCATGCGTCAGCGCGTGGAGCGTCTGAACCAGTTGAACCGCATGAGCGAGGACGGCACCTTTGATCTGCTGCCCAAGAAGGAAGTCATCAAGCTGAAGCTGGAGATCGAGAAGCTGGAGAAGTATCTGGGCGGCGTCAAGGAAATGAAGAAGCTGCCCGCCGCCATGTTCGTGGTGGATCTGCGCAAGGAGAAGAACGCCATCGCCGAGGCCAAGAAGCTGGGCATCCCCGTGGTCGCCATCGTGGATACCAACTGCGACCCCGATGACGCCGATTATGTCATCCCCGGCAACGACGATGCCATCCGCGCCATCAAGCTGATCGCCGCTACCATGGGTGCCGCCATCACCGAGGGCCGCCAGGGCGAGCAGCTGAGCGTTTCCGACGAGACTGCTCCCGCCGAGGAAGCCGCTCCCGTGGACACCACCCCCCGCGCTCCCCGCAAGCGCGCTTCCAAGACCGCTGAGGAGATCGCCGCCGAATAAGCGGACCTCCCCACGGAGAGACCCCTGAAACCTTACGGGGCGGTGCAGCCGCACCGCCCCTTTTTCCATGAAAAACTGATTTTTAGGAGGATATATTCAAATGGCTTATACCGCTGCTGATGTAAAGAACCTGCGCGAAATGACCGGCGTTGGCATGATGGACTGCAAGAAGGCCCTGGCTGAGGCCGACGGCGACATGGACAAGGCTGTGGAGATCCTGCGCGAGAAGGGCCTGGCCGCTTCTCAGAAGAAGGCCGGCCGCATCGCTGCCGAGGGTATGGCATATGCCGCTTCCATCGACGGCGTTGGCGTTGTGGTGGAGGTCAATGCCGAGACCGACTTCGTCGCCAAGAACGACAAGTTCGTGGATTTCGTCAAGGGCGTTGCCAACACCGTGGCCGCCTGCAAGCCCGCCGATCTGGACGCTCTGATGGAGTGCAAGTACAACGGCACCGAGCTGACTGTTTCCCAGCAGCAGCAGGAGATGGTGCTGGTCATCGGCGAGAACATCAAGGTTCGCCGCTTCCACACCTTCGAGGGCGGCATTTCCGTCCCCTACATCCATGCCGGCGGCAAGATCGGCGTGCTGGTCAACCTGGAGACCGATCTGACTGCCGAGCAGGTCAGCGAGTGCGGCAAGGATGTGGCCATGCAGATCGCTGCCCTGAACCCCCGCTTCTGGGACAAGTCCCAGGTCACCCAGGATGTGCTGGATGAGGAGCGCAAGATCATGATGGTCCAGATGGCCAACGATCCCAAGATGGCCGGTAAGCCCGAGCAGGTGCTGGCCAAGATCGTGGAGGGCAAGCTGAACAAGTTCTATGCCGAAAACTGCCTGATGCAGCAGGAGTTCGTCAAGGACGGCGAGCTGACCGTGGAGAAGTACCTGGCCAAGTGCGCCAAGGAGCTGGGCGGCAGCATCGTTCTGAAGGACGCTGTCCGCTTCGCCAAGGGCGAGGGCATCGAGAAGAAGCAGGAGAACTTCGCTGAAGAGATCGCCAAGATGGCCTCTGGCAAGTAAGCTGCTTTCCTTCTGCAACAGCAACTGAAAAAGAGCCCCTGCACCGATCGGTGCAGGGGCTTTCTGCTTGTCAAAAAAGCCAAAGCTGACGCGCCGTCAGCTTTGCTTACCAATTTGTTTTTGGCCGTGATCTGTGTGATCATGGTCAAAAACGCCTCGCCCCGCCGGATTTTCCGCAGAAAATCCGGCGAAAACCGGCCCGCAGGCCGGAGCCAAACCTGTCAAAGAACCCAGCAAAGCGGTTCTTTGACAGTCTCAGAGCCCCTGCACCGATCGGTGCAGGGGCTTTCTGCTTGTCAAAAAAGCTTCTGATAAAAAGGCCGTCGTCTGCACCCCTTCTTTTCAGGTGCCGCCGGGCTTGTTACCCCATATCTCTGGTGGCACTAACTTACACATCCCTCGGCTGGAAGCCCAGACCGTAGGCCGTGTCAAACGGGCACAGCACCACCAGCGAATCGTTGTCCTTTTCGGCGGCAATGGCCCGGATGCGGGTGGCCTCGGCACGGGAGCAGGCGCACAGCAGCACCCGACGACGGGAGCCGGAGTACATTCCCTCGGCCTCCATGCCGGTGACGCCCCGGCCGATCTCCTCCATAATGGCCTGCGATACCTTCTTGTCCTCGTCGGTGACGATCATGGCCATCTGCCCGGAGATAAAACGATTGGTGACCTTATCGATCATGGTGGTGCTGGCGGCTGTCATCACCACGCCGTGAAGAACGGCATCGATACGCCCGAAGATCAGCCCGCCCAGCAGGATAATGGAGCCATCAATGACGATGGTGATATTGCCGATGGACAGATGCGGCAGCTTCTTTTGCAGACTGAGGATGAGAAAGTCGGTGCCGCCGGTGGAGGAGCCCCGCCAGTAGATCAGCGCCAGGCCTGTCCCTGACAGTGCCCCGGCAAAGACCGCCGCCGTAAAGCGCTCGCCGGTATACACCGGAAAGAGCGGAAACACCACATCCATCAGCAGTGTGGTGATGAGCATGGTGCGCAGCGAACGCAGAAAAAACCTGCGGCCCAGCGTGCGGATGCACAGCAGGATGATGGGGATATTCAGCAGCAGGGTGCAGACGCCGATGGGCAGGTCGGTAAAGTGGTTGACAATGATGGCCAGACCGGAGATCCCGCCGGGGGCAAACTCCGCCGGAGAGGCGAAGCTGTAGATACCGGCGGCGTAAAGTGCGCCGCCCACCAGGTCTGCCAGAAGATCGATCATCAGGGAGGAATGCTTTTTCAGCTCGTTCATATGCGGGCTCCTTTTGCAAAAAATGGCGCAGAAAGACTGTGATAAGGATAACGGTTGCAGCAGCAATCCTAATTATAACAGGCTTTCCGCCGCTGTCAACGGTGCAAAAGGCCGAAAATGCGCCGCCCTGCTCCTCCCTTCCGGACGACCCATTGACGGAATGTAAAAACTGCGTTATACTGGTGAAGCTTAAGAAGGGAGGCCGGCTATGCACGATTTACAGGCGCTTCCTGCGCTGCTGCTGCCCTGGTTCGACCGCAGCCGGCGGGCGTTGCCCTGGCGTGAGGATCAGGAGCCATATCATGTCTGGCTCTCTGAGATCATGCTCCAGCAGACCCGTGTGGAGGCCGTTCGCGGCTATTACACCCGCTTTCTGGAGGCACTGCCCGATGTGGCAGCGCTGGCCCGCTGTCCGGAGGAGCAGCTGTTCAAGCTGTGGGAGGGTCTTGGCTACTACAACCGGGCCCGCAATCTGCAAAAGGCCGCAAAGTACATCGCAGAGGCCGGCTTTCCCACCACCTACGGGGGCCTGCTGGCCCTGCCGGGGGTGGGCGAATACACTGCCGGGGCGGTGGCCTCCATCTGCTTTCACCAGCCGGTGGCGGCTGTGGACGGCAATGTGCTGCGGGTGCTGTCCCGCTTTCTGGCCGATCCCACGCCCATCGACGCGCCCCAGACCAAACGGGCGGCCAAGGCCGCGCTGGAGGCCGTCTATCCGGTCCGGCGTCCCGGTGACTTTACCCAGGCTCTGATGGAGCTGGGCGCCACGGTGTGCGTACCAAACGGCCCGCCCCGCTGCGGGCAATGCCCCCTGGGTGCGTCCTGTGCCGCCTTTCTCACCGGGAAAACCGGCGACTATCCCGTAAAGGCGGGCAAAAGGCCGCGGCGGGAGGAGGCGCGCACGGTGCTGCTGCTGTACTGCGGGGATCGTCTTGCCCTGGAAAAGCGCCCGGCCCGGGGCCTGCTGGCCGGACTGTGGCAGCTGCCCAACGCGCCGGGACGGCTTCCCCCCGAGGAGGCGCTGGCCCTTGCAGCGGAATGGGGCTGCGAGCCCCACGATGTGCTGTCTCAACGGCACAGAAAGCATATTTTTACCCATATCACATGGGACATGGAAGGTTATGTGCTGTCCTGTGGCCGGGAAGCCCCCCGGTTCCTCTGGGCAGACGAAACCCAACGAAAAAATACCTATGCGCTGCCCACCGCCTTCCGGCAGTTTTTGGAGGAATCAAAATGAAAGAGCTTTGGCAAATGTTCTGGGCCTTCGCCCGCATCGGTGGCCTGACCTTTGGCGGCGGCTACGCCATGCTGCCCATGCTGCAAAAGGAAGTGGTGGAGAAGTACCACTGGGTCACTGAGGAGGAGCTGGTGGATTACTTCGCCATCGGCCAGTGTACCCCCGGCGTCATCGCCGTCAATACCGCCACCTTTGTGGGGCAGAAGCAGCGCGGCCCCATCGGCGGCATCTTCGCCACGCTGGGCGTGGTATCCCCCTCCCTGGTGATCATCTCGGTCATCGCCGCCTTTATCGGCAACTTTGCCCATCTGGCCGTGGTGCAGAATGCCTTTGCCGGGATCCGCGTCTGCGTCTGTGTGCTGATCTTCAACGCCGTCCTCAAGCTGTGGAAGAAGTCGGTCACCGACAAGCTGGGTATGGTCATCTTCCTGGCGGTATTTCTGGGCTCAGTGCTTCTGGATCTCTCCCCGGTAATCTATGTGCTGCTGGCCGGTGTAGCCGGTGTGGTGGTCAAGAATTGGGAGGTGCGGGCAAAATGATCTTCGTTCGTCTGTTTTTTGAGTTCTTCAAGGTAGGTCTGTTTGCCATCGGCGGCGGCATGGCCACCTTCCCTTTCCTGGCTGATCTGGCCGAAAAGACCGGCTGGTACACCCAGCAGCAGCTGGTGGATATGGTGGCCATTGCAGAGTCCACCCCCGGCCCCATCGGCGTCAACACCGCCACCTATGTGGGCTTTCTGATGAAAGGGATCCCCGGCGCACTGACGGCCACCCTCGGCCTCATCACCCCCTCCATCATCGTCATCCTCATCATCGCCCGGGTGCTGGAGAAATTCCGCGACAGCAAACTGGTGAACAACGCTTTCAGCGGTCTGCGGCCCGCCTCCACCGGTCTGATTGCCGCTGCCGGCTTTTCGGTGGTGCTGCTGACCCTCACTGGCGGTCAGGCAGACAGCGTCGCCGCTCTGGCCGTCTGGGACGGTGCGTTCCACTGGCCCAGCATCCTGCTGGCGGCCGTCCTGCTGCTGCTGACCCGAAAGGTCAAGCAGACAAAGGATCTGCATCCGGTGGTGTTCATTGCCCTGTCGGCAGTGGTGGGCATCGTCTTCGGCTTCGCCGGCGTTTGACTCTCGCGCTCCCGACCTTCGCCTTTCCCGAGGGGACGGCGCCTCTGCGGCTGCCGTCCCCTCTGTCTTTCTCGGTGGGGCCCGGGGCTGCGAGCCCTGCCGTTCCCTGTCCGGCTGCGCTTCAGCCGAAAATGTACGAAATTACCATAGAAAAAATACTCCGTCCCGAAAAAGTTTTTGCATTTTTTTGGTTTACAAGAAGAAAAATCCTTGCTATACTGATAGAGTTGTAGGGAAGGTCTTTTTCTTCCCATCTGTCCGCATTTTTCACAATAAGGAGTGTTTCAATATGAGCCGTATGGTCGGTACCGTTTCCCGAGGCATCCGCGCCCCTATCATCCGCGCCGGAGATGATCTGGCTCAGATCGTCCCCGCATCCATCCTGGAAGCCGCTCGAGAGGATGGCTTTGCCCTCCGCGACCGGGATGTCATCGCCATGACCGAGGCCATTGTGGCCCGCGCCCAGGGCAATTACGCCTCCGTTGACAACATCGCCGATGATGTCCGCGCCAAGCTGGGCGGCGAGACCATCGGCGTGATCCACCCCATTCTCAGCCGCAACCGCTTTGCCATCTGCCTGCGGGGTATCGCCAAGGGCGCCAAAAAGGTAGTACTGATGCTCAGCTATCCCTCCGATGAGGTGGGCAACCATCTGGTAAGTCTGGATGCGCTGGATGAAAAGGGCATCAACCCCTACACCGATGTGCTGACCCTGGCCCAGTACCGTGAGCTGTTTGGTGAAAACCGCCACCCCTTCACCGGCGTGGATTATGTGGACTACTACCAGCAGCTTATCCGGGAAAGCGGTGCCGAGGTGGAGGTCATCTTTGCCAACGACTGCCGCGCCATTTTGAAGTACACCAAAAATGTCCTGAACTGTGACATCCACACCCGCGCCCGCACCAAGCGCCTGCTGAAGGCCGCCGGGGCCGAGCGTGTCTTTGGTCTGGACGAAATCATGACCGCTCCCGTCAACGGCAGCGGCTACAATCCCAGCTACGGCCTGCTGGGCTCCAACAAAGCCACCGAGGATCAGGTCAAGCTGTTCCCCCGTGACTGCCAGAGCCTGGTGGAGGACATCCAGAAGCGTCTGTATGACGCTACCGGCAAGCAGGTGGAGGTCATGGTCTACGGCGACGGTGCCTTCAAGGATCCCGTGGGAAAGATCTGGGAGCTGGCCGACCCGGTGGTCTCCCCCGCCTACACCGCCGGTCTGGAGGGCACACCCAACGAGCTCAAGCTCAAGTATCTGGCCGACAATGACTTTGCCCATCTGTCCGGCGATGCATTGAAGGAAGCCATCAAGAGCGAGATCAACAAAAAGGATGGCAGCCTGGTGGGCAATATGGCCTCCGAGGGTACCACGCCCCGCCGCCTCACCGACCTGATCGGCTCGCTGTGCGACCTGACCTCCGGCTCCGGCGACAAGGGCACCCCCATCGTCTTCATCCAGGGCTATTTTGACAACTATACTGCCGAATAATCCGGCAAAAGCAAACGCAGCCCCGGCCTGTCAGGCCGGGGCTGCTCTTTTTTTGATCCGCTGTCAGGAAAAACGGATGGTAACGATCTCGCAGTCGGTGCCCACCCGCATGGGCATCCCCCAGGTGCCGACGCCGGAGGAGACCACCACATGTGGGCTGTTGGCATCCTGCCGATAATAGCCGTGATCCACCGTATACATCCATCCGGTCACCAGATTGGCCGGGAAGATCTGTCCCTGATGAGTGTGTCCGCAGAGGATCAGATCGGCCTGCCCGTCGTATTCCCGGATATGCACCGGATTATGATCCAGCACCACCACCGGCAGCGATTGGTCCTCCCGGTTGAAAATATCCGAAAGCGGCCGACGCATCCGCTCCCCGTACCCGCCGATGGCCGAGGCGTCCAGCCGTCCCACCAAAATCAGCCGGTCATCAATGACGGTATACGCGTCGTCCAGCAGCTGGATCCCTGCCTGCTCCAGAAAGGCGGTCATCCGGTCAAAGGTCTGCCCGCCGTCATGATTGCCCAGACAGGCATAGACGCCATAGGTGGCGTGCAGGGCTCGCAGCGTCTGCAAGGCCGCCTCCGGATCCCGAATGGCTGCAAAATCGGTATCGAAAAAGTCTCCGGCGATGCACACCACATCCGGCTGACAGGAGTTGATCTCCTCCACGATCGCCGCCAGACGGCTCTCGGAGCCGATGGCCCCCAGGTGCAGATCACTGATCATGACCATGGTCAGATCAGAAAGGCTCTGCCCTTCCTCCAGCCGGATCTCATAAGCGCTATGCTCGATGCTGCGGGCGTGCAAAAAGCCGTAGGTACAGGTGCCGATGGTCAGCAGCACCACCGCCAGCATCACAAAGCCCCGAAACAGACGATGCATGGTGAAGGGAAGCTTCAGCAGCTGCAGCGGCAGCACCAGCACATCGGCCGCCACCGTAAACAGCAGCAGATAGAGCAGCAGGCCCATGCAGCAGGCGCTGATCACGCCCAGAGCGTACTTGACATTGTCCGAAAGCGGCGTCAGCGCCCGGACGAAGCCCGCCGCCAGCAAAAGCAGCAGGACACAGACGGCGACCGCCACCGGCCAAAACCGCAGCGTGGGAAAAAACGCGGCCAGACCGCGATGCAGCCGGTCGGCCAGATACCAGCCGGTTCCGGCCAGCAGAAAACACGGGATCAGAAGCATACAGATGCCTTTCATAGGTAGGCACACCTCCATTTGGAATCGGCCCGGCCGGCAGGCCGGGAGCACGGGGGAACTGTGCAAAAAAAGCCGCCCGGCGGCGTACCGGCGGCTCTGTCAGCCGGAGCTCGCCCCTGCCTCCCAAACCATACCATACCCCACCGCCGCCTGTCAAGTCTGCACAGTGCCGCCGCCCCCGGAGAAAGGCCGGGGGCGGCGTGGTTTGCTTATGCTTTATCTATAACGGAAGCTCACCGGTGAGTAGGCCACCGGGTTGTCAGACTCGTCCCAGAAGATAAAGAGCACATTCAGGTATGGGAATCTTGCCCATTCTTCATCCGGATACGCCTGCACGCAGGTCTCGGCGATCGGGTATTTTTCCACCCGGCCTGTAAAGATCGCCTTGCGGATCGTCTGAAGATGATCCGCAGTATCCGTAAGGTAATTCCTGTATCCAGTGCTGTACGCTGTCTGCCCAATGCTGTAATACGCCGTATCCTTCGGCAGCTCACCAAAGGTATAAAGGCACTGTCCGTCCACCACCTCGCCGATGCTCTCCACCCGTTTCACATTCTTGAGCCGCTTTTGAAATTCCTTCGCCAGTTCTGTCATGTACGCGCGGGAGTCGTAATCGGAATAATACCACTGCATTGCTTCTTCGATTTTGCCCACGCCCACGGAATAGGCAATGACCGTGCCCTTGGTGTCCGTGATGATATGGGCATAAGGCCTTTCATGGTCCACGCCAAATCTCATGGTCCCCGGATAGCCATCGGAATAATCCCCATCCAGACACTGGGCTGCATAGTCCCGGAATGCGTCAGCCAGCGCGGCCTCAATCGTTTCACCGGTGCCGGAATAGGCATCATATTCCGCAAAGCGCTTTTCCTGCGGCAGCGTGTGCACCGTGACCATTTTGTTTTGATCTCTTTCCACCCAGAACGGCGTATGCCCTGTTTTCAGCAGCTCCCGGGCCATCCGGGTATATACATCGGGCAGCAGACCGCTTGCCTCCACGGCGCTCCGGGTCAGCGCCCCTTCAGCCACCAGTCGATCGGCCAGCGTGCCGCTGCCGTCCTTGCAGTCGGCTGTCAGTCCACGGCAGGAAACCACCGCCGCGTTCCCCCGGAGGAAGGTATCCGGATGCTCTGCCGTGTATTCGCCGCCGGTGAGTCCCAGCGCATCGGTGTACTTCCACGCGGCATCCCAGCGGAAATCCGTGTCGGAGGAATATCCCAGCGCCCGCAGAACAAAGGTCAGATATTGGGTGGCCGAGACCGTGCTTTCGCCGCCGAACTGCGTCTCGCCGACACCTCTGGTAAGGCCCGCGCTGTAGGCATAGCCGATATAGGGCAGCGCCCAGTCGGTCACATCGGTAAAGGGCAGCTCCCAGCTGCCGGCCAGCGCCGCATCCTCCCGGCCCAGCAGCCGCACCAGCATCACCACGGCCTCCTGACGGGTAAGGGGGCGCTCCAGGGCAAAATCAGGGGTTCCGTCGAGCAGAGTGCCCACACCCCGGAACAGCCCCAGCGCATACAGGATCTCCGCCTCCCGCTGCCCCAGGATCTCCGCCGCGGCGGCGGGCAGGGTCATCGACAAGAGCAGCGACAGAATCAGAAACAAACAAATGCATCGCCTTTTCATGCGTATCCGTACTTCTTTTCGTTTGATATTTTATTGTAGCAGAAGGCGGTGAGAATTGCAATGCATTTCGACAGAAAACAAAAAAGCGATTTGCCGAAGCAAATCGCTTTTGGTGGGAGCGGGTGGATTCGAACCACCGTAGACATAGTCAACAGATTTACAGTCTGCCCCCTTTGGCCACTCGGGAACACTCCCATATTCCCAGCGTTCTCGCCACCGTGATTGGAGCTGGTGGACGGATTCGAACCCCCGACCTGCTGATTACAAATCAGCTGCTCTACCGGCTGAGCTACACCAGCATATCAGGTTGAACTCTCGAACGCAAGATGTATGATATCATACTCCAAGGAAAAAAGCAAGTCCTTTTTTCACTTTTTTTCGTTTTTCGGAGAAATTTTTTCATCCACGCCGTGGAGCAGAGACAAAAAAGAGGGTGCCAGCCGGGGCCAGCTCTGCTGCACCCGCTCCAGAGAAAGCTGAGGCGCTGCCCCGTCGGGCTCCTCTGCCATCAGCCGCAGCTGTGCCTCGCACTTCTTCATTTCGGCGTCACACAGGTCGGAAAAGATGCTCTGGGGCGCAGCAAAGGCCTTTTTGCTGCTGCTGCTGTCCATCGCATACAGCAGACGGTACACCTTATAAAAGGCCAGGCTGAGATAATCGCTCACCAGCCGGGTCAGCGCCCGATGCTCGCCCCCCAGCTGCTCATACAGCAGCGAGGTGGCGTTGACCAGCAGCTTTTTGCTGAGCATGGCGGCAGCGGAGCCGTGGAGCACATTGTCCTTTTCGGCACTGCTGTCGGCCAGATCATCGGCTAGGATCGCGCCGCCGTCCCGCGCCATGGTGCGCCCCAGCAGAAAATCCGCCGAAACACCGTAATAATCGGCGGCCCGGACCACAAAGCTCAGACCGGGCTCCCGCACGCCGTTTTCATAATGAGAAAGCAGGGCCTGGGAGACCCCCAGCTCGCCGGCAGCCTTGCGCTGGCTGATCTTTTTTTCCTGCCGGAGAAGAGACAGTGTTCGCGGAAAATCACTAACCATAACGATCCCCTCATTCTTATCCTCGCCGAAAACAGGCGGTAGGAACAGTATACCCCTGTGATTCCCGAAAGTAAAGTCTTTTCGTCGAAAACGGAGTGTATTATTTTCGCTGAATTTTCCGGCGAATTTTCCGGAAATTTTGGCTTGACAACACCGGCGGTTTTGCTCAAATCATATTCTTTCAAAAATCCGGTTTTTTGCGTTCCGGTGCGTCACTTTTGACTTGTGCATGACATTTCCACCGGGTATAATGAAAAAAACACGGTTTTTTCCGTGTCAAAGCGTTCCGCAAACGCTGAAAAAAGTTTTATTCTTTCTGCAATCAAATTGTCCGGCCGGGCCGTCTAATGGGTGAAAGGAGGTGGAGCCGGTGAAGCAAGAGGAGTTCTCCCGCAGACTGGTACCCCTGCGGGAACGGCTGTACCGCACGGCGCTGCTGTATCTCCGCAGTGAGAGCTGCGCCCTGGACGCGGTGGACGAGGCGGTCTACAAGGGTCTGAAGGGCTGCTGGCGGCTGCGCCAGCCGGAATATTTCGACACCTGGATGACCCGCATCGTAATCCATGTCTGCACCGACGAGCTTCGGCGGCAGAAGCGCCTGGCGCCCCTGGAGGACGCTCCGGAGCAAAGCGCCGAGGATTACGATGCCCTTCCCCTGCGGGAGGCCATCGAAAAGCTCCCCCGGGAGCTGAAGGATGTGGTGATCCTGCGATACTTCACAGGATACACCCTGGAGGAAACGGCGGCCGCCCTGGGCATTCCCCGGGGGACGGCGGCCACACGCCAGCGCAGAGCGCTGCAGCTTTTGCGTCTGGAATTGCGAGAGGAGGATGCGGAATGAATCGAACGGAAGAATATCAGGCGCTGCGGGAGGAGCTGGAGACCTGCGCTCCGGCACTGGAGGATACCCTTGCCCGGGCGCAGAAGCGGCTGCGGCGGCGCAGACGGCGCATCGTTCACGCCTGCGGGAGCCTGTGCGCGGTGTTTGCCCTGTTTGTGGCGCTGGTGAATTTCAGTGTGCCGGTGGCCTATGCCTGCGCCCGGATTCCCGGACTGCGGGAGCTGGCGGAGGCGGTGACCTTTTCCCGTTCCCTGCGCGATGCGGTGGAAAACGAATATGTGCAGCCCCTTTCCCTGTCCCAGACGAAAGACGGCATCACCGCGAAGGTGGAATACCTTATCGTGGATCAGAAGCAGGTGAATGTGTTCTTCCGGCTGGAGGGCGAGGGCTATCAAACGCTGGATGCCGAGCCGGACTTTCGCCTGTCCGATGGCAGCCAGATCAGTTCCTGCATATATGGCTGCAACGATTGGAATGTGCCGGCAGGACAGCTGCAAAGCGTCACGCTGGAAGTCACCGACATCGACCTTCCGTCACAGCTGCAGCTGACGCTTTCGGTTTTCAGCAGTGACAACGACTGGATGGCGGCAGCCCCGGTCGCCAACGGCAGTCTTGCGGTGGAAGAAATCAGCCGGCAAACGGTGGATTTTACCTTCCTGCTGGAATATGACCCCTCCTTCACCGCTCAGGCCATCGTTTATCCCATCCACAAAACGGTGGAGATCGACGGCCAGCAGGTCATCCTGCGGCAGATGGAGGTCTATCCCACCCATCTGCGGCTTCAGGTGGAGGACCATCCCGACAACACCGCCGACCTGCAGCGGCTGTATTTCTATATCGAAACCGACTGGGGGATGCGGTTCGACACCGAATCCAACGGGGTCCTGTCCTTCCGCAGCGGCGAAACCCGGGTGACCACCTACCGTGCGGACAGCACCTATTTCTACGAGGCGCAGCATCTGCGGGTGGTGATCACCGCCGCCGAATGGCTGGACAAGGGACAGCTGCCGGTGTATGTGGATCTGGTCAACGGCACCGCCGGGGAAGCGCCGGAGGGCATGACCTTTGTTTCTGCCGAAAAGACCGCCGACGGCTGGTGCATCAGCTTCAAGGCAGAGCAGCGAAAGTGGGCGTCTTCCGCCGACCTCGTATGCCACCAGTTGTTTTCGGGATATCTGGACGCTCAGTGCCAGCGGCAGCAAATCACCCGCTGGAGCAGCAGCAGCGCTTCGTCCCTCCCTCTTGAGGAGCAGCAGACCCATTTTATCGAGAGCATCTATCTGGAGGAGGACTATCCGGACGACGATGTGTGGCTGCTTCCCTACTATTCCCATGTGTGGCGGGCTGCCCAGCCGCTGATCGTGGACATTCGATAACACAAAAAGACCGACCTCAGACTGTCTGAGGTCGGTCTTTCCTTCTCAACCCCCGCAGGGGGTCACACGTCCTTCGAAAAGGCCTCCCGCAGGGCGGCAGCCGCCGCCGGAATGTCCTCCAGCCGCAGTCCGGCAAAGCCCAGCACCAGCGTGCTCTCCGGGCAGGTGCACTCCCTGCAGTAGGAGGAAAGCCCCCGCACCGGCACCCCCGCCTCCGCCGCCCGGGCCACCAGCTGCTTTTCCGGAATTCCCGGCACGGTCAGCAGAAAATGCAGCCCCGCCTGTGCGCCGGAGGCCCGCGCCCCCGGCAGCTTTTCCAGCTCATTCAACAGCAGCTGCTGCTTTTTACGGTAAAGATTGGCCGCCCGCCGCAGATGCCGGGCATAAAGCCCCCGGCTGATAAAGGCCGCCAGCGTCTGCTGCTCAAACCGGGATACGGTGGAGGCCGCAAACCCCAGCCGCTGCCGATAGTCCGCCAGCAGCCGCCGGGGCAGCACCAGATAGGCCACGCGAATGGAGGGCGCGATGGATCGGGAAAAGGTCCCCACATAGATCACCCGCTCCCCGTCGTCCAGGCTCTGCATGGCGGGGATGGGCCTGCTGAGATAGCGGAACTCGCTGTCGTAGTCGTCCTCCACGATAAAGCGGCCCTCGGCCGCCTCCGCCCAGGCCAGCAGCGCCGCCCGCCGCCCCACCGGCATGGTGCAGCCCATGGGAAACTGGTGAGAGGGCGTCACAAAGGCCACCGTGGCCCCGCTTTCCCGCAGACGATCCTCCCGCATCCCGCTTTCATCCAGCGGGATCATGCGGATCTGCCGCCCGTGGTTGCGCAGCACCTGCCAGGCCGCCAGATATCCCGGATCCTCCAGCCCGTAAACGCTGTCCTCCGGCAGCACCTGCACCAGTACATTCAGCAGATACTCCAGCCCGGCCCCCACCACGATCTGCTCCTGGCTGCACCGCACGCCCCGGTATTCCCGCAAAAAGCCGGCCAGCGCCTGCCGCAGGGCCGGATCCCCCTGTGCCTCTCCCCGCTGCAGCAGCTGGGGATTGCGGGAAACCACCTCCCGGCTGAGCCGCGCCCAGGAGGCATAGGGGAAGATATCGGTGTCCACCGCGCCGGTAGACAGATCATACCGCGGCGCGGCCTTTTTCTCGGCAGCCGCCTCCGGCGCGGCTTCCCGCTTGTCGCTCAGCGGACGGGAAAGCTCTCCGCAGACAAAATAGCCGCTTTTGGCCTTTGCCCGCAGATATCCCTCGGCGGTGAGCATTCCATAGGCTGTCTCCACCGTGCTTTGGCTGATATGCAGATGGGCGCACAGCGCCCGCTTGGAGGGCAGCTTTTCGCCATTTTTCAGCCGTCCCGCCTCGATCTCCTCCACGATCTGCCGGTAAAGCTGCTCATACAGCGGCCGGCTGTTCCCGCCTTGCAGCTTGAAGGTGATGCTCTCCACCCGATCTCACCCCTTGTACCGGGAGACCCGGCCGCACCGGGGGCACATCAGCCTGGGGTCGCCCACCGGCTTCAGCGGAGCCGCCCACCGTCCGCAATAGGGGCAGCGGAGCTTGCGGAAGCGCACCGCCTGCGACCCCACCAGCAGCGCCGCCGTCAGAAGCAAAAACGCCTTTTCGCCCCCGGCCCAGCCCCGCATGACGCAATAGGCCGCCAGCAGAACTGAGATCAGCGCACCGCCCACCAGGCCCAGCGCCGCCCAGGCCCATTTTTTCGGCAGCGTCCGCTCCTGGTGCAAAAAGGGATCGGGCACCGGCTCGCAGCCCAGCGGCTTTTCCCCCTCCAGCGTGACGCACCAGCCCTTTCCCGGCTCGCCCCGCAGCTGCTGCCGCTCCATCGGGCTTTCGGGAAACAGATCGCTCATGATGGCGGCGATGACGCCGCCGTGGGTCACCACGATGGCGTCCCTTCCGTCCCGGAGCAGCTCTGCCAGCGCCGGACGCACCCGCGCCGCCACATCCCCGCCGCTTTCGCCGCCGGGCGTGCGGTTGTTGGCCGGGTCGCTCTGCCACAGAAGAAACTCCTCCCGCGTTTTCAGCTGCTCCAGATTTTGCAGCTCAAAGGCTCCGTAATCCAGCTCCCGAAAGGCCGTAAGAGTCTCCTCCTCCTCCGGGCCAAACAGCAGCGCCGCCGTCTGTCTGGCCCGCAGCGCACCGGAGGTGATCCGCCGCTTTCCGGCAGCATCGGGATAGCCGCCTGCGGCCCGCAGTGCCCGCAGGGCGCTTTCTCCCCCGGGCGACAGCGGCAGATCCGACCGCCCACAGCACAGGCCCTGCTCCTCGGCCACCGTTTTCCCGTTCCGGATCAGATAAATTCGCTGCATATCCGCACCCTCCCAAAGCTTTGGCTTTTGTCTGTATCATATCACATTTTTCCCCCGGACGCCACTTGTATTTGTGCCGTTTTTCCGGTAAAATGAAAGCAATCATGCTTTACCATTTCAAGGAGGCCGATCGTTTATGATCCGTTTTGACTGTGATTATCTGGAGGGGGCCCACCCCGCCATTCTGCAAAAGCTGCTGGACACCAACATGGACCAGACCCTTGGCTACGGCGAGGATCCCTACTGCGCCGCCGCTGCCGAAAAGATCCGCCGTGCCTGCGCCGCGCCGGAGGCCGCCGTACACTTTCTGGTTGGCGGCACCCAGACCAACACCACGGTGATCTATTCCCTGCTGCGGCCCCACGAGGGCGTGCTGGCCGTTACCACCGGCCACATCAACTGCCACGAGGTCAACGCCATCGAGGGCACCGGCCACAAGGTGCTTGCCATTCCCGGCGTGGACGGCAAGCTCACCCCCCAGGGCATCCGTGAGGCCTATGAAAGCTGGAAAAACGATGCCTCCTGGGAACACATCGTCAAGCCCGGCATGGTCTATATCTCCCAGTCCACCGAGACCGGCACCCTGTACACCAAAGCCGAGCTGGAGGCCATCTCCGCCGTGTGCAGAGAATATCATCTGCCCCTGTTTCTGGATGGCGCCCGGCTGGGCTATGCGCTGGCTGCCCCCGAGTGCGACCTGACCCTGCCGGACATCGCCCGCCTGTGCGATGTGTTCTACATCGGCGGCACCAAGCAGGGCGCCCTGTTCGGCGAGGCGGTGGTCATTCCAGACCCCACCCTCATCCAGGGCTTCCGCTCCCTCATCAAGCAGCGGGGCGGTCTGCTGGCAAAGGGCCGTCTGCTGGGCATCCAGTTTGATGTGCTGTTCACCGACGATCTGTATTTCGATCTCAGCCTTCACGCCATCGGTCTGGCCCGCAAGCTGCGGCAGGGCTTCGCCGACAAGGGCTACGCCTTCATGTGTGACAGCGCCACCAACCAGCAGTTCCCCATCCTGTCGCTGGAGCAGATCGAACGGCTGAAAAAGGACTTTTCCTTTGACGATTACGGTCCTGCCGACGAGACCCACCGCAATGTCCGCTTCTGCACCAGCTGGGCCACCACCGAGGACAATGTGGATCGCCTGCTGGCCGCCATCTGATGGGGAGTCCGTGATGCAGATCTTTGACTCCCACGCCCACTACGATGACCCGGCCTTTGACCCCGACCGGGACGCGCTCCTTCGGGAGCTTCACGCCAGCGGCGTGGCCTATATCGCCAACATCGGCTGCGACCGACAGAGCTGTGAACGCTCGGTGGCGCTGGCAGAGCAATACGATTTCATCTACGCCGCAGTGGGCTGGCATCCGGAGTTTGCCGGCTCGTGGAACGATGAAGCCGCCGCCCGGCTGCGTCAGCTGGCCCGGCATCCCAAGGTGCGGGCCATCGGCGAGTGCGGCGTGGACTACCACTGGATGAACGACCCGGAGGAGGTTCAGCTGCGCTGCTTTGCTGACCAGCTGCAGCTGGCCCGGGAGCTGTCGCTTCCGGTGGTGGTCCATCAGCGGGAGGGCATGGAGGCCTGCCTCTCGGTGGTGCGGCAGTTTCCTGAGGTCCGGGGCGTCTTCCACTGCTACAGCGGCAGCGCCGAGACCGCAAAGGAGCTGCTTTCCCGGGGCTGGTATCTGGGCTTCACCGGTGTCATCACCTTCAAAAACGCCCGCAAATCCCACGAGGTACTGCAAATGATGCCTGCCGACCGCATCCTCCTCGAGACCGACTGTCCCTATCTGGCCCCCGTCCCCCATCGGGGCAAGCGCTGCCATAGCGGCCTGCTGCCCCACACCCTGGAGACGCTGGCCCAGCTCCGTGGCATCTCTGTGCAGGAGGCTGCCCAACTGACCCTGGACAATGCCCGCCGCTTTTACGGTATCTGAAAGGAGGTCCCCCATGGAACTGGAGATCGGCGCACCGCTGCGCCCCTGGCGGCAAAAGGCCGTCGCGGAATTCCTCGCCCGGGAGTCGCTGGATTACGATCCGGCCATCCCCTTCACCGTCAACCTGCTGGAGGATGACCGCATCGTGGCCACCGGCTCGCTGGACGGCAAGATCTGCAAATGCATCGCTGTGGATCCTGCCATGCAGGGCGAGGGTCTGACCGCCACCATCATCACCCATCTGCGGCAGGAGGCCTTTCGCCGTGGTCTGCGCCACCTGTTTCTGTACACCAAGCCCAAAAACCGCTTTCTGTTTCAGGGCCTGAGCTTTTATCCCGTAGCCGAGACCCCCGACACCCTGCTGATGGAAAACATCCGTGACGGCGTGACCCAGTTCGTGGCCGGGCTTTCCCGGCCGGAGCATCCCGGCACGGCAGGGGCCATCGTGGCCAACTGCAACCCCTTCACCCTGGGCCACCGCTATCTGGTGGAGCAGGCGGCCGCCCAGGTGGACACGCTGCACCTGTTCATCCTGTCAGAGGACAAAAGTCTCTTTCCCGCCGCCGACCGGCTGGAGCTGGTGCGTCAGGGAGTGGCCGACCTGCCCAATGTGCTGGTGCATCCCACCGGGGATTATCTGATCTCGGCCGCCACCTTCCCCACCTATTTTATCAAGGACAAGGAGCGCATCCCGCAGATCCGCTGCCAGCTGGATCTGGAGATCTTCGCCCGACACTTTGCCCCCGCGCTGGGCATCACCCGCCGCTTCGTGGGAACCGAGCCTCTGAGCCCGGTCACCGACGCCTACAACCGGCAGATGATGGACTTTTTGCCGGCCCACGGCGTGGAGGTCACCCTGATCCCCCGCAAGGAGCAGGATGGCCAGCCCATCAGCGCCAGCCGCGTCCGCGCCCTGCTGGAGACCAGGGACTGGCCCGCCCTGGCCCGCCTGGTCCCCCCCACCACCCTGGCCTATCTGCAAGCCTCCCGCTGACGCGTACCGCGGGGAACGGCGGGGCTGAGAACGCAAAAAACAGGATGCCTCCCGGCATCCTGTTCCGCTTGTCCAAAAAGTCAAAGCTGACGCTCAGTCAGCTTTGCTTACCAATTTGTTTTTGGCCGTGATCTGTGTGATCATGGCCAAAAACACCTCGACCCGCCGGATTTTCCGCAGAAAATCTGGTGAAAACCGGCTCGCAGGCCGGAGCCAAATCCGTCAAAGAACCTGGCAAAGCAGTTCTTTGACAGTCTCAACAGGATGCCGGGAGGCATCCTGTTTTGCATTTTCATCTTTAATAGGGCTCCGTCCACTCCCGCACCGGCGCCACCGTAAAGTTCTGGGCCACCAGATAGCTGTAGATCAGCGGCAGCGCCTCCAGCGTCAGGCCATCCGGCCGCAGCTGCAGCGAGCTCCGCTCCGATGCGCCCCGCAGCGCCCGCCGGATGTCGGTATTCAGCCGTTTGGCCGTCATCTCCTCGCCATAAGGCTCCAGCGTCGGCTCCCACAGCACAAACCCATTTTCCTCCAGCTGCATCTTCTGCACATCGGTCAATGTCAGTCCGGAAGCGCACACCGTCCGCACCCGGATATGCAGCACCTGTCCCAGAAGCTCCGCGCAGCGCTGCGCCTGCTCCAGCGGTGCCTCCCCGTCGGTCAGCAGGATCCCAACGGCGTGTCCGCGGCAATACAGCTCCCGCAGAGCCTCCGCCTCCTCTGCCAGCCGATCCTCCTCCGCAAAAAAGGCCGCCTGCAGGCTGTAGCTTTCCAGTATCTCCAGCAGGGCGGGCAGAAGCGGCCCCTCGTCCTCGCTCATCTTTTCCGGCAAGCCGGTGAACAGCAGGCTCACCGTCCGCTGGGGCAGCTCCTCCACCGGCGGCGCAGTGATGCCGCTGGCCTGATCCCGGGCCGCTGCCACCCGGCGCAGGGCCGCCGCGCTGCGGCTCAGCACGGTCTGATCCTCCAGAACGGGCTTTTGGGACGCCAGCCGGATCACGGGATATCCCACCCCGCTGTCAGCGGAGCTGATAAAGGAAAAATACATCTCCATCCATGCCGCCACGATGGACACCGGCAGATAGGGCACGCCGTCCCGCAGCTTGGCCGATACCTGCACCGACCGCTGCTGCGTGCGACTGTAGGTCAGACCGGTATCCAGCTCAAAGCACATATCCGCCCCCACGGTGAATACCGTCACCATCTGTTCGGCGGCATTGTAGTTGGCATAGACGCTTTTGGAGGCGTTGACGGTGGTATAGGGAATATAGATGATGCCGTCGATGTACACGGCCATCCTGTTGTCCGCCGTATCCTCCAGCACCGTATCCTCCGCAATGGTGATAAGGTAGCTGTCGGCGGCATAGCTTGGTACAGAGGCCGCAGCCAGCGGCAGCAGCCACGCCGCGCAAAGCAGCAGGATCCAGAACCGTTTCATATGCCGCGCCTCCCTTTCCATCATGTGTCTTCATTATATCTCATTCCCGCCGGAAAGGCAAGTAGGAGTCCCATGTCGCTGACCGACCGTTTTTTTGATCTGCCCCCAGATGTTCTGTGTGCGCTGGGCACCCTTCTGGGCTTTGCCCTGGCGGGAAAGCTGAGCTATGCCCAGCAAAACACTCTGGGCAACTGGCTCCAGCTCATCGGCCAGCTGCTGGACACCAGCGCCGCCCAGGGTGAGCTTTTGCAGCAGCGGCAGCAGACCGATCAGCACGACCGCCGGCTGGACGCGCTGGAGCGGGAGCTGGCCGCCCTTCGGCAGCAGCTGGAGCGCCGGGACGATCTCTGAGCTACAGGCGGACGGGCACCGGCTCCGCCAGCTCCAGACTGTCAGGCGTCACCCGGCAGCAAAAGGCCCGGATGTCCACGCCCCCTGCCGCAGCCTCCCGCAGCGCCTGTCCAAAGGCCGGATGGGTGAGATCGTTGGGCTCCAGCCACTGCGCCTCCTCCATCTGGATGACGAACACCGCATGAGCGCCAAAGCCCGTCTCTGCAGCCGCCAGCAGCTCCTTCAGGTGCTTGACACCCCGCTGGGTGGGCGCATCGGGGAAGCGCACGATGCCCTCCGCCTCCAGCGTCACCCCTTTGACCTCCACATAGTGCCGCCGTCCTCCTGCCTCCAGACAGAAGTCGAACCGGGATGTGCCAAAGGGCACCTCGGCCCGCACGGTCTCTGTCTGCGGCAGAAAGCGCCCGGCCCGGGCGTATTCGCCAAACACCGCATTGGGCGCGGCAGCATCCATGTTGATGAGCCGCCCGTCCTTTTCCACCGCCACCAGATCAAAGGCCGTCTTGCGGGCGGGACTTTGGTTTTTCACCAGCCACACCGGCGCGTCGGGCACCAGCAGTTCCCGGCAGCGACCGGTGTTTTTCACATGGACCGTCACCGTCTCCCCGTCCAGCGCGCACCGAGCCACGAACCGGTTGGGGCGCTCCAAAAAACGGGCCGGATGGATATTGGGGTACCGCATCAGTCTCCCACCCGGGTGAACCGGGGCCCGTGATAGTTCTCCCGCTGCACCGTCTCCAGCCACATGGCCGCCGGGCGCACCCACAGCCCCATCTGGCCGTAAAGTGCCTGATAGACCACCATTTCCTCTCCGGTCTCGCTGTGCAGCGCCACCCCCAGTACCCGATACAGATTTCCCTTGAAATGCCGCCAGAGTCCCGGCTGAATTTCCTGCATACCTGGTCCTCCTCCGAATTACCAAATTCCTGTTACAAAATATATAACAGAATTTTGTACATTCTGCAAGCCTGTTCGGGGTTGTTTCCTGCCGCAGGTCATGCTATGATAGTGATGTAATCGATTAAAATAGGAGGATGCCATTTATGCGTGTATTTATCAGTGCCGATATCGAGGGTACCACCTTTACCACCCTGTGGGACGAAACCGAGCTGGGCCACCACCTGTACGCCAATGCCGCCAAACAGATGACCGCCGAGGTCAAAGCCGCCTGTGAGGGCGCCATTGCCGCCGGTGCCGACTACATTCTGGTGAATGATGCTCACGATTATGCCGTCAATCTGGATCTGAGCCAGCTGCCCGAGTGCGTGGAGGTCATCCGCGGCTGGAGCGGCAGCCCCATGGGCATGGTGGACGGCGTGGATGACAGCTTCGACGCTGCCATGTTCATCGGCTATCACTCGGCTGCCGGCCGCTGCGGCAATCCCCTTTCCCATACCTTCACCACCAAGACCACCTCTGTCAAGCTCAACGGCATGGTCTGCTCGGAGTTTCTGCTGTTCAGCTGGGCCTGCGCCCTGCGGGGCGTGCCCACCGTGCTGCTCACCGGCGACAAAATGCTCACTGAGGACAGCCGCGGCCTGCATCCCCGGCTCAAGACCGTGGCTGTCAAGGAGGGCTTCGGCGGCTCTACCCGCTGCCTGCATCCCGCTCTGGCCTGCCAGAAGATCCGCCAGCAGGCGGAGGCGGCCCTGACCCAGGATCTCTCCCGCGCCGGCATCTCCCTGCCCGGGAAGTTCGTCTTTGAGGTCAGCTTCAAGGAGCATCGTGACGCCGT
The DNA here is from genome assembly GCA_964646225.1 of uncultured Oscillospiraceae bacterium. Lineage (GTDB taxonomy): Bacteria > Bacillota > Clostridia > Oscillospirales > Butyricicoccaceae > UBA4644. The sequence goes on along the minus strand of CAZYAD010000001.1, from coordinate 8,602 downwards.
CCGCCGCTCCTATTTCCCCGGCTTCCGTCTGGCCGATGACCGCACCATCATTCTGGAGACCCAGGACTTTATGGATGTGCTCCGGGCCGTGCAGTTCGTTCTGTAACAGGAGGCGCCCATGAAGGTCTTCATCAGTGCTGACATTGAGGGAACCACCCTGACCACCTACTGGGAGGAGACCCGCACCCTGACCGAGGAGCGCGCCCGCCTCCACTGTCGGCAGATGACCGCCGAGGTCAGAGCCGCCTGTGAGGGTGCCATCGCCGCCGGAGCTACCGAGATCGTCGTGCGGGACGGTCATGGAAAGGGCATCAACCTGGATCCCACCCAGCTGCCCGAATGCGTGCAGCTGATCCGCAACTGGACAGGCCACCCCCTGTCCATGGCCTATGGCTGTGATGAAAGCTTCGACGCCGCCATGTTCATTGGCTACCATGCCGCCGCCGGCCGCTGCGGCAATCCCCTCTCCCATACCGAGACCACCCGCACCACCTCGGTCCGGCTCAACGGTCTGATCTGCTCGGAATTTCTGCTGTACAGCTGGGCCTGCGGGCAAATGGGCGTGCCCACCGTGCTGCTGGCTGGCGACAAAATGCTCATCGATGACAGCCGCAGCCTCCATCCCCGGCTGAAGGCCGTGGCCGTCAAGGAGGGCTTCGGCGGCATGATCCGCAGTCTGCACCCTAGGGTGGCCTGTGACCGCATCCGCGCCGCCGCCGAGACCGCCCTGCGGCAGGATCTGCGTGACGCGCTCCCCACTCTGCCCGACCATTTTATCTTCGAGGCCTCCTACAAGGAGCATCGGGACGCCGTCCGCATGAGCTGCTATCCCGGCTGTGTCCTGGTGGGTGACCGTACCGTGCGCTTTGTCAGCGACGATTACCTGGAGGTCCTGCGCTGCGGCCAGTTCATCCTGTGAGTTCTCCGCCGTCCTCCCCGCCCCGGGGAGGACGGCTTTTTGGAAGTTATCGGAAAGTTTTGCTTTTTTGAAAAAAGGGGCTTGACTTTTTGCGTTTTTTCCCGTATACTAAAAAGGCACTTGAGAGAGCACGGACGATTAGCTCACTTGGCTAGAGCGCCTGTTTGACGTACAGGAGGTAACAGGTTCGATTCCTGTATCGTCCACCAACAAAAGCCTGATTTGTCTATCCGACAAATCAGGCTTTTTTGCATCCTTTGGGCGCAGCCATAAAAAAGGGCCTCTGCTCAACAGCAGAAGCCCAGATGACAATAGGGATTGCAGCACATATTCAACAGCATCATGCCCATGCACCAGCGGGCGGGGTTGGCGCTCTGGCTATAGCCGCCGGCCTGATGATAGCTGCGGCCGCCCTGCTCCAGCTCACTGAGATAGGTCTCGTACTCGGCATTGCCCGGCTCCAGCTGACAGGCCCGTCGGGCGTGCTCCAGCGCCAGCACCCGGTTGCCCTGTCCCGCGTTGGCGATGGCGCTGTAATAATACCACCGCGCCGTCCGGTCGGCGATGCTGCTCAGCACATGCAGCGCCTCGGCATAGTGCCGCGCCGCGATATAATTGCGGGCCGCCCGCAGCTCCGCCGTCTCCTCCGGATCCCGGCTCTGCTGCTGTTGCCCATAGCCCTGCCAGCCGCGGAAGGGATCCCAGGTATAGGCCTGCCAGCCACCCTGACCGCCAAAGCCTCCGTAGCCAAAGCCGCCATAGCCCTGCCCGCTCCGGCTCTGCTGGCCGTAATTAGGCTGACCATAGCTGTCGGCGTTGCCGCTCTTGATGGCATCATAGGCAGCGTTGATCTCCTTCATCTTCGCCTCGGCGGCCTTGTCGCCGGGGTTCACATCGGGATGATACTTTTTCGCCAGCTGGCGATATGCCTTCTTGATCTCCTCGTCAGAGGCTTCCCGGCTGACGCCGAGCACTTCATAGGGATCTCTCATTGGGGAGCTCCCTCCTTTTTCTCTTTCTGCTCCTGCCGGGAGCGCTCCTCGTGATACCGGGTCCAGATACCGTCCCGCAGGATATTCTGCAAAATATCGGCGTCCTGCACCAGCGGCAGCCGGTCAAAGGCGGCATAGCACTGGCTCGCCAGCATCAGCAGCATGGGTTCAAACTCCGCCATAGGCCGGGTCTGCCCGTCGTGCATGGCCAGCAGCGGGTTGTACCGCCCCTTTTTCGCGTCCTTGCTCAAATCGACGCAGGCGTCCTGCAAGTAGATGAACTCTCCCAGCCAAAAGCCCAGCTCCCGCAGGGCGGGGCTCCAGTGATCCTCCTGCTCCACAAACAGTTCGGCCATCAGCCGGCCAAAGCAGGCTGCACCCCTGTCCGGAACGGCCTCTCCGGCCTTTTCCAGCGCCAGCAGCGCTTCCAGTTCCCTTTCGATGGCGGCACACTGCCGGGGCAGATGCGCCTTTACCCGGTCATAGCTTCCCTGCAGCTGCTCCATCAGGCCCTTTTGCAGCCGTGCCCCGTCGTCCAGCCAGTCATCCCGCAGCTTGTGATAGGTCAACACCACCGTCAGATCGGCGGCATAGGCGGTGTAGGGCGAGGTCCACCAGGACTGCGCCCGGGTGGGATGGGGTGCGCAGCGGTCGGCCCCCGACTGCTCCTCCGGCTCGTACAGCGCATTGAGCACCAGCACCAGAAAGGTCATGTCATAGTTCAGCGCCAGCCGGGAAAGGGCCCCGTGGCGTACCTTCAGCTCCCGGCAGAGGCCGCAATAGCAGCCCCGGTAGCGGGCCTGCCGCTCCTCCGAAAGGGTGTCCTTCCGGGCGACCACATAACCGAACATCAGCTCTTCCTCTGGAAGATCTCGCCGCACTTGGGACAGGTGATGCGGATCCGGCCCTTGCCCTTCGGCACCCGGGTAGTGATGCCGCATCGGGGGCATTTATAGAACCGGTAATACCGCTTCTGCTGCAAGCGCTGCCGCATCCCGGAGGCCTTCCTCGTCAGATTGTAGCGCGCCGTGAGGTAGGCGTTGTTTTCCGCCCGCCGCCGGTAGGTGTTGCGGGAAAGGATCCGGACAAAGCTCCAGATCAGGCTGGCCATCGCCAGCACCCAGAACACAAACCCCACGCTGTTGTTCAGCAGCAGATACAGCACCAGTGCGATCATTGCCGCCATGTTCAAAAATCGGCTGAATTCGTCCACGCCATAACGGCCTGTCATCACTTTTTGCAGCCAGCTTCGCATACATTATGCCTCCAGAAACCCTTGAATTTGTAACAGTAATACTTTACAGGAAATCTGTGACTTGTGCAAGTGCTTTCCGTGAACGAACGGTAAATTCTGACGAAAAAGACCCGCCCGGGCGAAGCTGTCCCGGCCAGGCTCGTGCAGACGGTATGTTTTTCTCCTTTTTCTGCGATGCTTTCCGGGAGAAGGGAAAGCGATCAGCTTGTCAAAAAAACCTCCGTGCAGCACTGCTGCACGAAGGCCTTGTTTGCTGCCCGCATCCCGGGCATGTTTCTGTAGCTTGCGCTTTTCAGCGTTCTCCGACTGCCAGCTCCAGCAGATAGCGCTCCTCTGTCAGCGCCACCCGGGTGATGCCGCCCTCCGGGTCGAAGCCAAAGCGCTCCTCCGTCAGCTTCGCATCCTCCCAGCCGGTCAGGACGGCCCACTGGCCGGAAAAGCGCAGCCCGCTGCCCAGCCTTGTTGCCAGCTCATAGCCCCGCCGTTGTCCGTTCTGCGGAATGTAGTCGTACCCCGCCTCCTTTTCAAAGGCAAACACCGCCTCCAGCGGCTCCTCCGCCGTCAGCGCCACCTCCGCCGCCAGGTAAAACACCCGCTGCTGGGCCCGCGTGTCGGAAAACAGCTCCTCCAGCATGCCGATTTCATACCGTGCCGCCGGCTGCTCTGCCAGCAGACCATGCTTGGTCAGTAGCTGGGCCGCCCCCTGCAGCAGCAGCGGATCGTCCTCCCCGCCGCTGAAGTCCCGGGCCGCTTCCCGCAGCAGCTCCGCCAGCGTGGTCTCCTCCCGGGTCATTGCCGGCAGCACGATATCCGCCGCCTCGTTGCAGCTTCCGTCCCGATAGCCTCCCACGGCTTCGACGGCGGCATCTCCGCCCAGCACCACCAGCGCCCGCAGGCTGTCATGGACGATGGAATAGCTGTACCGGCCTCGGCCGCCTTCCCCGCCCTGATAACCGTTGAAGCCATAGGTCAGGATGGTGCTGCCGCTGCTCAGGCGCACATCCACCCCCACTGTCCCGGCAGGCAGGCTGCCGGGCGTCTCCGCTCCGGTAAAGCGATAGACCACCACCGGGATGTCCGGCAGCGCCGCAGGCTCCAGCGCCTCCTGCCGGTAGCGCTCATCGGACAGCAGCGCGGCGTAATCCGCCCAGCTTTGGGGCTGCAGCAGATTCAGCGCCGGGATCCCCTCTACGCCCTGATAGCCTCCGGCATAGGCCCCGGCATAAAGCCGTGTCTTCGTCGCGGCCCCCGCTACCGTCAGCACCGGCCGCGACTGCTCCAGCTCCCACAGGGAGGAAACAAAGGGATACAGCAGCGTTACTGTCTGTTCCTGCCCGGCCGTCAATGTGTATCGGTCAGTGACGGCCAGCCTCGGGCCGGAAACATCCAGCTCCACCTCCCGCTCAGCCGAGACACCTTTGCCGTCCGGCACATCCAGCGGCAGGATGGGCCCCGCGTAGTGCTGATACAGTCGCTCCAACGCCGACTCCATGGAGCTGTCCTGCCCGTTTTGATCGGCCAGCGAGGTCGCATTGTCCGTATTCCGTCCGAACCCCGGATGCACCCACAAAACAGCGCACAGCGCCGCACAGGCCGCTGCCGCTATTGCCGGAACCCAGCGCCTCCTTCGTCTGCTTGTCCCGCAGCCCTGCTGCTCCGCCTCCAGGATCAGCTCATCCTCGATCCGGGTAATGCCCTCGTACAGCTCTTCTGCCTTCATACCGAAAATGCCTCCTTCTCCAAATGGGTCTTCAGGCTCTGCCGCAGACGGTACAGCCGCGAAGCCGCCGCCCGGGCGCTTTCGCCCCGCCGTGCCGCCAGCTCCTTCACCGGGAGGCCGTACCAGTACCGGCCCACAAACAGGGTCCGATCCCCCGCTGTCTGCTTTTGTAGCCAGCGGCTGATCTGTTCTCCCAGTTCCCGGGCCTCCAGCTGCTCCTGGGGCGTGTCGCCACCGGGCAGCGCGTCCTCCAGTTCCCCCAGCAGGGCGGTCATGCCCCAGTCCCGCTTGCGTGCCCGCTGCGCGTTCCAGCGATTCAGACACAGGTTCCGCAGGATGCGCCCGGCAAAGGCCCGCAGGCTCCGGGGCCGCTGAGGCGGAATGGCATTCCAGATCGCCAGCAGAGCGGAATTGACGCACTCCTCGGCATCCTCCGGCGAAAGGATATCCTCCGCCAGCCGCCGCAGCCAGCTGCCGTGGGTCTGCTGCAAGGCCAGCAGGCCCCGTTCCTCCCTCTGCCACAGCAGCTCCACGATCTCTTCTTCGTTCATGCGGCTCCCTCCTCTCCACTGTTACAGACAGCTTTTCAGGGAAGATATTCGTGTAATTTCAAAAAAGGGGATGGTTTCCCATCCCCCTCTGCTTTACAGGTGCGCTCTGCTTACTTCTGCATTTCCCGATAAGCGCCCTCGATGATGCTGACGCAATGCTCCAGCCCGATGGTGCCGCTGTTCAGGCACAGGTCGTAATTGTCTGCATCCTCCCAGGCCTTGTCACAGTAATGCTGGCAATACCGGGCCCGCTGCTTGTCGATGTTCTGCACGGTCTTCTGGATATTCTCTCCGGCGTCGCCGTACTCCTCCACAGCCCGCTGGCAGCGCTGCTCCAGCGGCGCACAGATAAAGACCCGCAGCACCTGGTAATCCTTCTCCAGCACCCAGTCGGCGCACCGACCCACCATGACGCAGCTGCCCTTGTCGGCCAGCGCCCGGATGGCCTTGGCCTCGGCCAGATAGACCTGGTCGGACAGCGACAGCATATTGGGATTAAAGGCCCCACTGCCGGAGGTGAAGTTGGTGACAATGGAAAACAGCAGGCTCTGGGTCAGCTGCTGCTCCTGCCCACGGATGAAATCAGCGGCCAGACCGCTCTCCTTGGCAGCCAGGTCGATGATCTCCTTATCATAAAAGGGAATTCCAAGCTCCTTTGCAAGCCGCTGGCCGATCTGGCGGCCGCCGCTTCCGTACTGACGGCTGATGGTGATGATCAGGTTTTTCATAAAACACCTCTCCCTTTCTTATGGTCGTTATCCTCGTCTGGGGATGCTTTTATTTTACGGTTTTTTGTCCGGAATGTCAACCGCTTCCGCCGCATATCTTTTTCTGCGGAGGTGATCGATCATGAAGCGATGGAAGCGGGGCCTTCCCGTTTTGCTGGCGGCTCTGCTGCTGCTTTCCCCGATGCTGGCTCCATCGGCGGTGCAGGTGTTCGCGCCCCGTGGCGCGCAGGTAGAGCTGCTGGTGGTGATGTATCACAGTCTGGTGACCGACGAAAAGCAGGCCGCCCCCTATGTCTGTCCCATCAGCCGGCTGGAAAGCGATCTGGCCGCCCTGACCGCCCGGGGCTACCGGAGCGTCACCCCCGATCAGCTGCTGGCCTATGGACAGGGCCGCGGAACGCTGCCCGCCCGGCCGCTGCTCATCACGCTGGATGACGGCTACCGCAACAACCTGACTCTGCTCCCCGCTGTGCTGGAGCGATATGACGCCAGCGCTCTGCTGGCCGTTGTGGGAGAATACGCCGACATCTACACCCTCTCCGGCGAGGACGGCTCGCTGCACAGCTGTATGAGCTGGGCGGATCTGCGTCAGGCAGCCGGGACGCCCCGGCTGGAGCTGGCCTGTCACGCCTACTACTTCCACCACCTGTCCCCGCGAAAGGGCGCTTCCCGGCGGGCGGACGAGTCAGAGGCCCAGTGGCGGGCCGCCTTTTCCGCCGACACCGCCGCCATCCGGCAGGCCCTGGAGGAGCGCTGCGGCGTGACGCCCCAGTGTTACGCCTATCCCTATGGCGCCATCACCCCGGGGGCCGATGACCTGCTTCGGGAGCTGGGCTTTTCTCTCAGCCTGTCCTGTACCGAACAGCGCAGCCTGCTGGTTTCCGGCGACCCCAGCTGTCTGTTCTCGCTGGGCCGCTATAACCGGGACGGCCGTCTGTCCACCCCGGCCTTTCTGGAGCGGCTGGGCATCTCCTGAACCACTGAATAGGAAAGATCCCGATTTTGACTGGTCAAAATCGGGATCTTTTGATGAAAGCGCGTCTCTTTTTCGAAAGCTCAGGCTTCCTCAGGGCCAAAGCAGCCCGTTTCGGCATCCATGCGGAACATCCGGCCCATGGGCAGGGACATGCTGATCTCACCGTGGCCGCAGACCACGCCGGAGATCGTGGGCTTCCCGGCGGGAACGATCAGCTCCCGGAAGATATCCTCCAGCGTCAGGTCGCCCTTTTCGGGCTCCTTGTCGCCGCAGCGGGTAAAGCTGCCCAGGATGATACCGGCAGCGTCCTCGAACTTGCCGCCGTTGCGCAGGTTGGTCAGCAGGCCGTCCACCTTGTAGGGGGACTCGCCCACCTCCTCAATGAACAGGATCTTGCCCTTGGTATCGATCTCATAAGGGGTTCCCATAGAGGCCGCCAGCAGAGACAGATTGCCGCCGCACAGGCGGCCCTTGGCCTTGCCGGGCACCAGCGTGGTTCTGGGCGCGCCCTGGGGGTTATCATAGGTCACCGGCTGGCCAAACAGCATCCCCCGGACAAAGGGGCCGCTGTAGTCATCCAGTCCGTCGCTCCACGCGCCCACCATGGGCATATGGTAACTCTCCATGCCGCAGAGCTGATTCAGGGCGTTGAGCATGGCGGTAACATCGCTGTAGCCGCCGAAAAACTTGGGATGCTTCTTGATGGTCTTCCAGTCCAGCAGAGGCAGGATGCGATGGAAGCCGTAGCCGCCGCGGGTGCAGACGATGCCGCGGATGGAATCATCCGCAAAGGCGGCGTTGATATCGGCGGCGCGGAGGGCATCGGTGCCGGACAAAAATCCGTGGCGTGCGGTGGCACTGGGATAGAGCACCGGCTCCAGGCCCATGTCGCGGACGGCCTTTTCCAGCTCCTCCGCCGTTTTGGAGGTGGGGCTGGAGCCGCCCAGTACGGCCAGACGGTCACCGGGCTGAAGGGGGGTGGGACGAATCATAAAAAGTCCTCCTTCCCGCAGAATGCGGGTTGATTTTGTGAAAAAACGGGAGCCCCGAGGGGCTCCCGTTGGGGAAAAATGCCTTACTTTTTGGCGATAGCAGCCTTGAACTCCTCGATCATCAGAGGCACGACCTTGAACAGGTCGCCCACGATGCCGTAGTCGGCAACCTCGAAGATGGGGGCAGAATCGTTCTTGTTGACGGCGATGATGCACTCGGAATCGGACATACCGGCCTTGTGCTGGATGGCGCCGGAGATACCCAGGGCGATATAGATCCGGGGACGGACGGTCTTACCGGTCTGACCAACCTGATGGTCGGCAGTGATCCAGCCGGCATCCACGCAGGCACGGGAGGAGCCCACGACGCCGCCCAGAACCTCAGCCAGCTCCTCGGCCAGCTTGATGCCGCCTACCACGTCCTTGGAAATGCCGCGGCCGACAGAGACGATGACCTCAGCGCCGGTCA